>CAIYYX010000055.1 GCA_903930535.1 uncultured Sterolibacterium sp.
CTCAAAATCCGCCGCCGCAAGGTGTGGGGGTTCGAGTCCCCCTCCCGGCACCAGAAAGTAATCCAAGGTAGTCCGAAGAAGACCGGAACGGCGCGAAGCGGGAATGGTGTCCCGAGTCCCTTGTAGATCCCGACACGCATAGCGTTCGGGACGGACAGAAACACTTACCGGAAAAGTCTCGCACACCAGCAGCAGCGTAAAGGGCAGGACAAATGGGGCAACAAAGGGCGCCGATACCCGCGCGGCCAAAATCAGGCGAGTGATTTCAATCCATGCTTTTCGACGACAGTAAGCATTTTTAGCGCGATGCCGCATGGATGTTTGGCTCCAGCTTCCCACTTCTGTACTGTAGATTCGCTGATATTCAGCATCCTGGCAAAAACAGGCTGGCTCACGTGATTCTTCTCGCGAATGAGCCGAATCTGCGCCGCCGTCAGGTTGGGAAGCTTAGCCTGGCACGCGACATCAAATTCGCGCAGCGTCGTCTTGCTAATGGCGCCGACCTTGAATAGCGCTTTCGCCGAGCCGTGAATGGACTCGAAGGCGTCGCTCTTAAACTTTGGTTTTGTTGCCATTGCAGATCTCCGTTAATTCTCCGTCGTCCATAAGTTCCTTAACCTTGCCAGTGGACAGCTTCTCGTACACCTTTGCGAGCTTCCGGAATTCAACCAGTTCGTCGTCATCGATGTTTTCTCTGTCGCTCTTAGCAAACAGGTATTGATAAATCCAGTACCGACTTCCCTTGGCAAGGATGATCGAGCGATGCATGTTGTTATTGAGGCGCTTCTTGAAAACTCCACCGCCCAAGTCATCAGCTTGGCCAACCATCACTTCCTTGATCGCCTCGCATAACTCCTTGTCGGTGATGTGAGCCTTCCTGGCCGCTTTTGCAAACCATGCGGTCTTGAATGTCCGTCCCGTCACATTATCACCATGACCGATAGTAGCACCAAGTCCTACCGTGTGCAATTCCTTTCCTGTGAGAGTCAAAACATCATCGTTCCACCCAAACAATTGGAGAGCCAACATTGAATGTCGATTTATGTTGGTTCGTGGGTTGGTTAACAATGGCTCGCACCGATGAGAAAATGCGAATGGGTCGTCTATGCCAAACCCCCTCTTGCCGGACCGGCGGCTATGCTGGCCTACCTGTCGCGCTACTCCTCACAACGATTTGCTGACTCTGAATTTGATTGGAAGTCAGAGGCAGGAACGGGTCGTCAGCACGTTCTGGCCAGGGTCTGGCCTGGAGCAACGTAATTATTTCAGCGAATTTAATCCCTGGCGCCTACACGTAGTTACATCACTGCAAGGAAAAGCCCATCAGTTGTAATTTATTCTTAGAAACAGTGATTGTCCGTTAAGCTTACATTATGAGCATCCATGCCTACATAGACTTTGAAACAACAGGCCTCTCTCCGTCCTTTGATGCGAGGCCGACAGAAGTCGCGTTTGTTCTCATTGCCAAGGGCAAGATCGTCGATGCTTGTGTTTGTCACTACCGGAGTGTCGGAAGGTGATTTACAAGAAGGGGAGGCGCGATCTACTCGACTGGCTTAAAAAGCAGCTGATTGGTCCGGCGTCTGGTGAGAATTTATTGCGCGGATCACCGCTGGATCGCTACCCGACAGGCATTTTGTTTCCGATTATGCGAGACGAGGAAGGCATTGATCCAGCCTCGGTGAGTGATGATGACGACGATACCGAAAGTCTAGGGGATGACACGACGGCGGGAAGCGATGCTCAGCCAGCAACGAAGCGCCGCCGCTACATGCCGCCTTCGTCAGTAGGGTTCTCATTCTTTGTTAGCGGTGAAGAAGTGCGGTTTCAGGTTGTTTTTTCTGCTGCCTGCTATAAGAAGCTGGATGAGCGGAGCCAAATTGGTCAATTCCAAAACAGCTATGAACGCACTGAACTTGGTAGAGAAGAAGAAGCAAAGACATTCGCGCAGTCAAATCAACAGCCGCCCACACAATCAAACCAACGCGTGGATGTGTTAGGTGGACGAGCGAGTATCGACGTGTTGTGGCGTCCCTTTCTAAATGGCTGGATCGTCACGGTTTCCCTGTTCAACAAACAGGAGTTGAACGCCAAAGGAACATCCAAATCACTTACGCAGGAACGCAATGAGCAATCCCTGTTTGAGGTCAATCTCCGCTGCTTTGTGGAAGCGGGTGAAATAGGTACGTATCCCCGTGTCGACAAATGCCTGTTGAGCGAGGAAGACCAAGAACTGGAACTCCAATACAAGCACCGGCATATATATGCTATCGGTCACGGCGCGGCGGTGGATTGGCGGGTGGAACAGGATAATGTAAAAGAAGTATGGACTGAGTTTATGCCGGCGGTGGAAGTGCCGCAGGTCACAGCCGATGTGGCAGGCGACGACAATCGTGTGCTTGGACTCGCCTATCTAGCGGAAAGTGAAACCACAGCAGAAATATTTAAGGAACTCGAACAATTCGTTGAGAAATATGCAGCATGGGTTCACGCGCAGAACACCCAAATTAATGAGCTTGAACCTGATGAACGCGCAGCGGCAAAGCGCATTACCGCACGTATGGAAACCGCCCTCGAACGGATGCGCCGAGGCGTGGTCTTACTCAGGAGCAATCACCGCGCCGCCGAATCGTTCAAACTGGCCAACCAAACCATGCTGGATCAGATGCGTCAGGCCGACCATGTGCGTGGCAAGCGCCGAGACGACAACGTCTATCGCTGGCGACCCTTCCAGTTGGCCTTTCTCTTGGCTGTAATGGAATCGGCCATTCAGGAAGACGATGACTACCGGGAGATTGTCGATCTGATCTGGTTCCCTACCGGCGGTGGCAAGACCGAGGCGTACCTGGGTTTGATCGCATTTCTCATCGTCTGGCGCAGGCTCACCAACCCCGCCTCTGGTGGTGGTACGACTGTACTCATGCGCTACACGCTGCGACTGCTGACAGCGCAGCAATTTCAGCGTGCTACCCGGATGATCTGTGCGCTGGAACTAATTCGCCGCAGGGTGCCAAAGCTAAAGAATGGTGCCCCCATCACTATCGGCATGTGGGTAGGCTCGGCCACGAGCCCAAACAGATTTGAAGATGCCATGAAGTACGTTGCACAGGCCAGCAACGGAAATGCAGGAGCGTTACGTAGTCTGGTGCTGGAAAACTGCCCTTGGTGTGGCACGCCTTTCGCCGTACCAGAAAACTACGCCGCGACCAAAACCGAATTCCACTTTTGTTGCGTCAACAAGGCGTGCGACTTCGGGCAACAGGGTCAAGGTGTGCTGCCCTGCAACGTGGTGGATGAAGCGCTTTACGACGAACCTCCCACGCTATTGATCGCTACTATTGATAAGTTCGCTCGCCTGGCTTGGGATGAGCGTGCCAACGCCTTCTTTGGTGTAAGTGGTAATCGCCCGCCGGAACTTGTCATTCAGGACGAACTGCATTTGATCGCCGGGGCGCTAGGGTCCGTGGCTGGATTGTATGAGGCCGCCCTGGACACAGTTTTGAAGGCGCGCGGCATCCGCCCAAAATACATTGCGTCTACCGCTACCATCCGCATGGCAGAGCAGCAGGTGGAGCGCCTATATGGGCGTAGGTTGGCAGTTTTCCCGCCCCCCGGTTTGTCCTGCGACGACTCGTTCTTTGCCCGCACAGTGCCCCTAGATAAACGCCCTGGCCGGATGTACGTGGGTTATCTGGCCCCCATGCTTGACCGCCAGCACTGCATGGCTCCGCTGGCGGCAGCATTATTGGCGGCACCCGAGGTAATCTTTGAAGTTGGACAGGAAGATCGAGCCGAACTGCTCGATGCCTGGTGGACTCAGGTGGTCTATCACGGCAGTTTGAAGGGTGTGGGCAACAGTCACAATGCATTCAATATCGATGTGCGTGATGTTGTCAGGCGACTTAACGAAGAGCGCAAGCAAGAAGCGAAAGAGCCGATCACGCGGCTCGCCGCACGCATTGCACAACTTACGAGCATTTCCAGCGCGGAAGAAAATGCCAAAACTTTTTCCCGTCTGGAAAAACTCCGCGACAACCCGGAATGCCTCGATACCGTGCTGGCCACCAACATGGTTTCTGTCGGGCTGGATGTCGCTCGTCTCGCCCTGATGATAGTCAACGGCCAACCGCTGACCACGGCGGAATACATTCAGGCGAGCAGCCGGGTCGGGCGGAGCGAGGTGCCCGGCTTGGTGTTTGCCAACTATTACCGCGATCAGGCGCGCAGCCTGTCGCATTACGAAAGTTTCCGCCCTTATCACGAAGCCTTTTACCGTTTCGTAGAGCCCACCAGCGTCACCCCCTACACCTATCAAGCACGCACCCGCGCTCTGCATGCAGCACTGGTGATTGCTATCCGGCATGCTGATCACTATCTGCGGTCCAACGACAAAGCAGGGAAATTCAGTTCAGCCCATGATTATGTGAAGAAAATTGTCGAGACACTAAAGCAGCGCTGCAAACAGGCTGACCCTCAACGCGCTGCGGAGACTGCTTCTCATATCGACCTCTTAGTCGAGCAATGGCACGCGGAAGCGGCACACTGCTATGTTGCGAAAATCCAGTTGAATTACCAAGCACCCGATAAGGACAAGGCCGCGAATCGTCTTCTCCACAACCACGACGACCAGATCAAAGGGCTGTGGCCAACACTCCAGTCCATGCGCAACGTCGAAAATACCGGTTTGCTAAAGCCACTATGAGCAAGAAAACCGAGTTAATCCCCGTTCGGCTATCGCACCTGCTACGTCATTGTTCGGTGGGTGCCATTGTGCGCGGTCCTGATTACCTGATGACCGTCAAAGATATTCGCGAATGGACGGACAAGAGCGGGAAACCTGCTGGCGAGCCTATTCGTTACGTGGATGGCGTTCGCTCTGCACTGGGTATTAATCAGGAACTGCGAGAACCTCCTGTCGCGAAAGCTCTAGATACCGGCCGAGTCGAGGGGGAGTGTGTGCCCGCGCAACGCTTCCCATCCTGGATGCGTTGCCCATCCTGTGGTCTGCTGCACTACAAGCCATGGAGAGGGCTGTCACAGGGTGAAAAATCACGCTGCCAGGAAAGTGATACGAAGAAATGCCAAAATAAGCCGCAGCTTGAGCAAGCACCGTGGGCGTTGATTCACGTTGATGGTCATATGGCCGATGTGCCTTGGCATTTTCTTGCACATCCAAAGGAAGGCAAGGGCGCGCAGAATCAGCAACAGTGCCGCGCGGACTGGAACGATCCTTATCTGCGCTTGATTGACAAGGGTGCCTCCGGTCGTCAGTTGCGTTGTGAAAGGTGCAAAGCAACAAGCGATTTCGGTGATAACCTCCAAATTCGTTATGGCAAGACACGTCAACAACCCTGGATTAGAGATGAAGCCGAGGCGATCGATAGCTTGGCGATGGTGTTGGAAATCAATGACGCGCGCGTTCATGCTCCGCAAACCTGCAATGCACTGGTCATCCCGCCTGAGTCGCGCATACGCAAGGGATCTGTCGTTGATCGACTGTATTCGAGTTCACCAAAGCTGAAGAAAATCGAACAGGCAAAAACCCCACTCGCGAGAAAGGGTGCGCTGAACCTCATCGCCAGCGAATTACGCTGTTCCGTTCCTCAGATCGAAGATGCCCTGAACGAGATCGGCAAGGGCTACCCACTCTACGGGGAAAACATCACGCAAGGAATCCTGCTGGAAAGCGAATATCAGGCATTGTGCGACGCACTACCAGACGTGGCGGATGATGAAGACTTCGTTACAAGCCATCACACCCAAGACTGGAAAGCACTGATCAGGACTCTGCCTGACGGCACTAAACCAGGAAAAATCATCAAAGCAGTGAGCCAACTCATCGCAGTCAATCGTCTCAAGGAAATCGTGGTGCTGAAGGGCTTCAAGCGCCTTGGTCAGGAAGGAACTCTTGTACCACCCGATATTGTTGGCGAGAGCACTTGGCTACCCGCGCTAGAACTCTATGGCGAAGGCGTTTTTTTCAGCCTTAATGAAGACTTGCTGGGCCGATGGGAATCCCACCCAGCGCTCGGGGAGCGTTCCAATGACTTCCGGCGCCGCTTTGCCGCAACCGGCTTGCGATTTGATCCCGAGGTCATCGTCACCCCGCGTTTCCTGCTCTTGCACACACTCGCACACCTATTGATCCGGCAACTGGAGACCGAGGCAGGCTACCCGGCGGCTTCACTGAAAGAACGCATCTACTGCACAGCAGGCAAGTTACCTATGTCGGGCATTCTGGTCTATGTGGCGGTGCCAGATGTAGTGGGCTCTTTGGGCGGGCTTGCCGAACTTGCCACACCGGAGCGGTTTTTGCTCCTGCTGTCCAGCGTATTTGACCATGCAGAATGGTGCTCACTTGACCCGGTGTGTTCTGAACATGGCGGCCAAGGACCAAGCCTGCTCAACCGTGCAGCCTGCCATGTATGCGCATTGATCCCTGAGCCGAGTTGCGCTTACGGCAATGTATTGCTGGATCGGACGTTCATCAAAGGTGATGTCGCAACAGGTATGCCGGCATTCCTGAGTGGATTTGACTAAGGCCTGAACATGGCAAAGCGTGAATTCAGCCTGCCAGGAATTCAAGACCTCAGCAAGGAGCAGGAGGATGCTCGCGCGCTGCCAAAGCAGGGGCAACACCTCATTATCGGTGGCCCCGGTACGGGGAAATCTGTACTCGCCCTGCTGCGGTCAAGGCGACATCAGCAAGACAAGGATGACTATGTTTTCCTCGTTTACAACAAACTGTTGAACCAAGCGAGTCGCCAGTTGTTTGGAATGGAGCTGTTCAGTCAACAGTGGCAAAGTTGGTTCGCAAGTATTTTCAAAACAGCAACGGGAGAAGTCCTGCCTAAGCTCCCCCAAAACGGAAACGGTTGGCAAGAGATTGACTGGGTTCGGGCTTCAGAAATCATTGCTGCTTTACCTCATCTTGAGGAGATAAAACATCCGTTTCTGATCATTGACGAAGGCCAGGACATGCCGCCCGAGTTCTATCAGGCACTTCTCAATCTGGGATTTGAAAATTTCTACGTGGTTGCGGACCAGAACCAACAAATTGTTCTTGGCCAGAACAGTGCAAGGCAGGACATCCAGAATGTTCTTAGCATTCCCGGTGATGTTATCGAGCTACAAGATAACTACAGAAATACGCACCCCATCGCGCGCTTGGCGCGCGAATTCTATACAGGCGATCCTGCCAGCCCCCCGCCAGCACTACCAAATCGACCATCCGCCATACGACCAAGACTCCATACCTACGAACAGCGTGATTTTCAGAATCTGATTGAACGTATATTAAAAAACGCGGATATGGCGCCGACAACGCTCATTGGTTTAATCGCACCCAACAATGCAGTTCGTGAGCGGTACTTCGAAGAGTTAATTAAGGCTAAGGCTACTGTTAAGTTCGACAACACCCCCCCCGCCGTCCAAACCTATTTGTCTGGTTCAAGCCCAGATATACCTTTTAACGAAGGTGGGATCATGGTGATCAATGCCCAGTCATGCAAAGGGCTCGAATTCGATACCGTATTTTTAGCGGATATCAATCAACATTTTTGCAGTACCCAAAATCAGGACCAAACAAAACGCCTTTTCTACGTCATGGTCGCCCGTGCCAAGGAAAGGGTCATTATGTTGAAAGAGGCCGGCAAGCATTGCTCTGTCGATGCCATCCTCCCGCAAGACACAGAAATTCTGGAGCGCAAGTAATGGAACCCAACACAGATATGTTTGGCACAGCGAGACCTGCACCCTCAACCAAGGCGGCGACACGCTGGTTGTTAGTGAGCAACCATCTGAATCTTCTGTACATGCTAGCCGCTGGTCTGGTCATGCCGCCCATGGGGTTTGGTAAAAAGTATTACCAGGACACGCTGGCAGCCTATCCCGGCTGGATTCCACTTTTTGCAAATGAGGTCCCCAAGGCTGCCATTGCCTATTCCGTTAGCGAACGTAATCACCTCATCCCGTGTATTGCAACAATGAATTTGGCCTCATTGCATGGCAAAGTGGTGGCAATCGACTCGGAGGGGATGGTGAAGGAAGTCAGTTTCCCCGATGGGCTGGATGGAAGTGAACAGGTTTTGCTCATTCCGGCTCCACTGCCTGTTACTTGGGTGACTTCCATCGCATTCCAGTCGAGCGACAACAAAACTAAATGCGAAGCCGATGCGCAGGATTTCAGGAACGTGCCATTACTGGATTTTAAGCGGGAGGTCAGTGCATCCCCCTTCTCAAGAGCCACCGGAGGAGGTTGGCCGCTATCCGGTATTGATATTCCAGCGAACGAGGTTGTTCTTGATTCTTCTTTCGCAGCCGGCGGGGTCATGGCCATGTTGTTGCATTTGGGCAATATTGGCGAAGTTGGCATGCAGGCATGTCGTCTGGCTTTCGATGCCGAGGCAGATGTCGCGCAATCAATTACTGATCCACTGATTTCCGCGCTAGGGTTCTGGATGCAGACAGGTCAGGCAAGCGATACAGGCGATATTTCGAGCAGGTTATTTTGGGGCGCAGTCATGAAGGTGGCGGCATGTCGGTTCTCCGATACTCCATTCACGCCGCTAGATGTAGTGCTCGACTATCTGGGATCGGCAGGCGAGGGCCTGGACGAACGGATGAAGCTTGCACTTGTGAAATTGCTCAATGATCTGCGAACCATAGCAAGTTTCTCCGACAGCACGATCACTGAGATTTTTGAACGCCATCCAAAATCCTTCTCGCGTGTCATGGCGCTGTTTTTTCTGCGTGAGAAATGCGCTGACCTGCTGTCGTTTAAACATCCCCTGCTTACGGAATCGGATCTCATCGCCGCCGCTATTCTGTTCGCGGCCCGGGATGGTTGGCTAGGGCTACCACTTCAATTGCGCAACGTCCCCGGTTTTCAGGCTGCCATTTTGCACCGTATGGCAGCAATGTCTCACCGCATGGCCGGTACCGGCCTTAACCTTGGATCGCCACCATCCAGACCCTTGCCATTGCGTGAGTTGTTTTTCCTTGGTCAAAAAGGCTGGAGCACCGCCCAGAAAGATGCTGCATTAGTGCTGGCGCGGGAATGCAAATGGGACTGTATTCAGACCCGTGTTAGCTTAGGCAAGGGCGACTATCGGCTGGTTGTCGATGGAGGTGGGATGCACATCATCGTTGCAGGTGAGGCCAAAGCCGTTGCAACAGAGATAAATCGCGAGCGATTTCTTGGCGCACTTGCGAGCACGCCCATATCTGATAAGCAGGATCGCAAGGTTCGTGATCTGCTGAAGGCTTGAACGCACAGCTGCTATGCGCATGATTCCCGACACGCCGCACGGCACGCACAGCCAAGCAGAGAAACGTGTTTTCGACCGATTGCGTGCGGCCTTTGCCAACGCGCAAGATGGCGTTTTCACTGCATATCACTCTCTCAATCTGACACGTCATGCCTACAAGCGCTTCGGAGAGATAGATTTTCTGATCTGCAGCCCCCATGGGATATTTGTTCTTGAGGTGAAGGGTGGCAGGGTCGGCTGCCATAATGGCATTTGGCATTACATCAACAGGTATGGCGACGTTACCGAATCCAATGAAGGGCCATTCAAGCAGGCCGAATCTGCCCTCCACGGACTGATGGCCAATTTGCGCGCTAACCTTCCTGATCGGGTGGTGGCACAGTTTTCGATCGGCTATGGCGTCATTTTCCCGGATTGTGAGTGGCCCGTGTCAGGCGCAGAGTGGGACGCCAAAACCGTGGCTGATGCGCGGGGCTACAAAGACCTTGAGCGCTGGTTAGATAAGCTGTTCCAGTATTGGAGAGGCAAGGACGGCGGCCATCGGCATCCAACTGCCCCCGCACTCAAAGAATTGCGCCATTACTTACGACCAGAGTTCGAGGCAGCCACTCCGATACATGTACAGGCGCTTGGTGCGGAGGAACGCATTGCTACATTGACGGAAGATCAGATGGCCATGGTGGATGTCGTCGCGGCCAACCCCCGGGTCCTTTGTTCGGGTGGGGCTGGAACCGGCAAGACATTTCTGGCGCTGGAATTAGCTCGCCGCTGGACAGCGGAAAACATGAATGTTGCACTGGTATGCCGTTCTCCATGGCTGAAGAACTATCTGGACGCAAGGTTCTCCATCCCCAAATTGACTGTTTCGCTGGTTAGTGCAGTTCGAAATGCGTGCCGTCGCCAAGGGCTAGATTGCTTCGATGCAGTGATCGTAGATGAAGGCCAGGACATATTCGATATGGTTAGCCTCGATTGTCTGGATTCTGTATTGAAAGGAGGTTTGATCGACGGTCGCTGGTGCATATTTCATGACAGCAATAATCAATCGGGCCTGTTTGGAGAGTTCGATCAGGAAGCTATGGATTACCTAGCATCCATACAACCCACGCAAGTTCCTTTGCGCACCAACTGTCGGAATACGCACATCATCTTGGATAAAGTACAGACCTCGCTTGGCGCGGACATGGGAACGAGGGGCGCTGGAGACGGACCAAAAATACGCGAACATAGCTGCGGCTCAAGGCAGGAGTGCGCAACGCTTTTGGCGATGGAGCTCGTTGAGCTCATCTACCATGGAGGTATATCACCGGGCGATGTGACGATTCTGTCTCCTTATCCTGTCGGAGATTCCTGCGTTGCCTTGCTGCCAGAAAAAATCAGGTCTGAGATCGTGATGCTTGACGAGTTTTCACTTAGGAATTTCCCCAATGCAAAAACCAGCTTTGCTGAGATAGCAAATTTCAAGGGGCTCGAAAACGAAGTCATCATCGTGACCGATCTTCCACCCCCGACCAAAGACAGCGAGAATCTAGTCATGCATTATGTAGCGATGAGTCGTGCCAGATCAGTGCTCTCACTCATACAGCAATCCAACATTTAGGGGGTTCATCGGAAAGTAGGTCATTGGAGCCTAGGCTATCAGAACGGATAGTCGTCAAGTTCATCCATGTATGATGGCGTCTTGTGGGGAATGACCGGCGTCTTGATTGGTGCAATTGTTACTCGAGCATCGCTTTGATTCTCAGAAGAGCGAGAGTCAAGCATCTGCATGGCGCTCGCCTCTATCTCGGTTGTGTAGCGATCCTGCCCATTTTTGTCCTGCCACTTGCGCGTTTTAAGCCGGCCTTCGATAAACACTGAAGATCCCTTTTTGAGATACTGACCAGCAATTTCGCCGAGCCTCCGAAAGAGAACAACGCGATGCCACTCGGTGACCTCTTTGGCATCGCCTGATACCTTATCCTTCCATTTCTCGGTGGTTGCAACGCTCAGATTGCACACAGCACCACCATCAGGGAGTTGGTGTAAGTCTGGATCTGCACCGAGGTTGCCGATCAATATCACCTTGTTCACAGAGCTCATGATGCGGTTCCTTATTCACATGAAATTGCTTAATTAAGCATATCATACGTATAAATTAGTATTGTATGTGTTAAAGTGATATGATGCATTGACTAAATCAAATAAGCGATTCATGATATGACCGGCAATATTATGAATACTTGAGGTGAATTATGATTATTACCCTGACTGCTGAGGACTTCAGAAAGCTGTCGGCTGATTGCAGGCAAGAGATACTTACCATGCTTGATGAGCCACCTGCGCCTGGACTTATCGACGATGAGTATCGTCTTTCCCAAAGTACCCACATGGACAATTACGATGACGAGCCGCCAGAGCATCTGACGGCTGACAATGTCTTGGAGACAAAGCGGGTGGTGGACATCAACGGCGAACAGGCCCGAGAACTTATTGCGAACGTCAGCGAAAAGAGTAAGGAAACGCTGAAACAGTTTGCTGTCGGACTACCTATCGCTTTGGATGATTTGATTGGTGAGAAAGGCCGTTATCGCGATTTTACGGACCTAAAACGGAGCTTTGTCGGCGCCGTGAATCGTCGTCTAAGGACCGTCACGGAAAATCGTCTCGCCATGCTATTCGCCTCAGATCGAGACAAGACCAGAATCAGAATCACACCGAAAAGTGCAATGTCTTTACGGCTGGCACTTGATATACCAGAAGCTGACGCTGGTAGCGTGAGTACATTTGGACTGCTTCAATCGGCATTAGGCATCTCCAACTTAGAAGACGTCGATGATGTTTAGGTCAAATGGTGAGGATCAGTTTCGACGGGAAATTTGCGGCCAAAATGCGGATTGTCAAAAGCAGTCGGTTAGAACAAACTGGCCGTGCATAGGGGTGAGAATTGATAGAAATCGACGGTTCTGAAGTCTCCCGCTGGGCTGCCAAGGCAAACGATGCCGAATTGGTGCCGCTGATCGGATCGGAGTATTCCGATGCCGACGATATCTGGATAGTGGAAGCAGTCGGCGTCGATGGCCTAACATTGGTATGCGACGATAATACTGGCCGTCGTCAAAAGCGTCCATTCGATTTTTTCTCAAGAGGTAGTTTCTTTTTTCAAAGTGAATGTTCTGGAAAATCGGTACAAGATCTCATCGTAGGATCCCGTTCCAAGTCTGACAAGGCAATTCACGACGCTCGAATCGCGGTTGAAAGATCAGGGTTTCTGATTTCCGAGCTGGGTGGTGACACCTATGTGAAGCGGTTAGCTACTGCGATTCGGAACTTCGAGGAGCATGACCAAATCCCTGATGGCGATGACTGGGCAGAAATCCACCAGATCCTTTCTCAGGGGCAAAAACAGTCCGTAATGCGCGCTGGGGCCAAATTTGTCGAGTCAATGTTGACCAGGGCCGAGGCGGCGCTGAACGGTAGATTCGATGTCTTCCGCCGTGTTTCGCTAGCATTCCTATGCAGGCATACCAATCAGCTGGATAAGGCTCTCGCAGTTAGTGATGTTGTCGTTCAGCAGGGAGCAAACCTTGTCGGAGGGAACAGAAGCATCGCTGTGCTCTGCACAACGCGAGCAGCAGCTCTTCTTGATGTCGCTGAACGCGAGCAAGACAGAAATCGTAAGGCTGAACTGATTCACAAGGCGAGGTTGGCCGCGAACAGAGCTAACGCTATTGGCGAGGGAGATTCAGATGAGGTCATGCTGGTCTACATGCGTATCAAGAAACTTGAACGTGTTGATCAGCATTGATCCTGCGGCGGTAACTTTGGCGGTAACTGTGAGATAAATTAATCACAGAACAATGACAGGAAAGGTTTGGCGGTAATTGTTCGAGTCCCCCTCCCGGCACCATCAGTAAAATCAATCACCTAGAGCGCTTCTTAATGCGTTTGTGCTACAACAAATGCATAAATACATAAGGCACAGTATTGGCACAAAATTCCGTGCAAGGGTTTGCAATGTGAGCTGCAAATTACTGCTGCAAACACACCCAAACAGTGCCATGTCAAAGCCTGCGATACTGTCTTTCAAAATACTTGAAGGTGCTGCCATCTGGCGCCAACGCCGCATTGCAGACAATGACGAGCCGCCAGGCGGTGATTTTCAACGCATCAATGAAATTTATCAGAACCATCACTGTCCAGTATCTACTGGACCGGCATCCACCGATCGGATCAAATAGCCAACAGCACCTGCTCTGCGATCGCACGGACTTCCTTCTTCCGGCCATGCCCAGGTAACGGCATATCCTGCACTTCGATGAGCCCTGCTTTCTGCAGGTCGTCAATATCTCTCTTTACCGCGCTGCGATCGCGATGCAATCGCTCCGCAAGTTCAGTGATCGACCCGGCACTCTGACGGACTTCTCTGAAAAGCGCTAGTTTCGCGGTCGTAATCAGGCGCGCCATATCTTCCGGATCTTCAAACGCGATTATGTGCTCTAGGGGAATTGTCTTGCCCTGATCAGCAAGTTTTGCGACAAGCTTTCCACGCTTGAAAAAGTCTTCCGGACCCTCTACCTTGATCACAGTTCTCATTTCTTGCCCTTTCTTCTGAATACCGTCCAGTCTGCCTCGAAACGTTCTTCAATGTCCTCGAAACTTAGGAATTCCACAGTCTCCGCTTTACCTTTGTAATGCCGGTGATGAACTCCATGGGCATTGTCATATCCAATCACGCGTCCGTTGTCGCCTTGAAAAACGTCATGGTTGATATAGGCTAAGTTGTAACGGATTACCTTCCCCTTGCCGTCCACCCAAACTTCTCGCCGAAGAATTCCATTTCCGCGCTTCTTTGCTAACCGGGTAGAGACATCCAGCGCTTTTTGAGATTTGATAGCAGCCATGACTGATAATATCATCCCTGCGGTTGCGCAACAAGACAACATTCCAGTTACCGCTTTTTGCCCGACGATTCAAGGTGAATAGCCGCAATGCTGGACCGGCCATCCAAAATCATCAATTGTCGAAGCACCGGCGACCGGCAGTTGGCCGAGAGTACCATCTCGTGCCTGGGCCGCATTGCAGACATTGGTCTTACCCCCCCCCCGTTGGCGTGTTCGCCGCAAAATAAAACTCCGTTCAAGTGAAAAAGAAGTTTGAAATGGAAACCGCTCAATCCCATGAGCCGTGGAATAAGGGCAAGCTGGTCGGCCAGAAGACATCTGGTCGATTCGCATTCACTTTCAAATTGAGATGCGGATTCGAGACCTGGCGCTGTTCAATCTGGCTATAGACAGCAAGTTGCGCGGGTGCGACCAGGTAAATCTCCGGGTTCGCGACATCGTTCACGGGAACCAAGTCCAGCCCAGGGCGATGGTTGTGCAAAGTAAGACCCAGAGACCGGTGCAGTTTGAGCTAACTGATCAGACCAGAAGTGCCGGCGCTGCTTGGATTGCCAAGGCCGAGCTCAAGTTGGACCAGTACCTTTTCCCCAGTCGGGCACAGATTCTCCCCATGTTTCAACCCGGCAATAAGCCAGAATCGTGCACCGATGGGTGGGTTCTATCGGCCTCGATCCGTCAGCCTATGGCACGCACACGATGCGGAAGACTAAGGCAACCTTGATCTACCGCAAGACCAAGAATCTGCGCGCGTTACAGTTGCTACTTGGTCAAACCAAGTTGGAGTCGACCGTGAGGTACCTAGGCATAGAGCGGAACGTTGACAGGAAAGGCTTGGCGGCAATTGTTCGAGTCCCCCTCCCGGCACCAGCAAAGATATACCTACACATGGAGTATCAACAGGTCATCGACTTCTGGTTTCCGGAGATTGCCCCCGGCCAATGGCGGTGCGTGGACGAGTCATTCGATCGCATGGTTCGCGAAAGATTCGGCGCGGTACATGCGCGGCCAGCCAAATGCGAGGAAACCGACCTCCTGAAGACGCCCGCTTCGTCTTTCTAAGTCACGATTTGGCCAAACTCAGGTCAGGGCAACCGTCAGCGGATCGTAGGGGTAGAGCCACTCGTTGCGTGACCGCGCGATGTTTCTTTCCGCAAAGGCCTGTCGCATCGCTTCGGCATCTGTGATCTGGTAGAGCTCGGCCATTTCCGTCGACTCATCGACCACGCGCGAGGTCCGCGGCACGCGGTGTTGCTGGTAGATCTTGAGCGCCTGTTCCAAGGGCACTTCGAGATCGATTGCCCGCGCCAGCACAGCCGCATCCTCTATGGCCATCGCGGCGCCCTGGGCCATATAGGGCAATGTGGCATGCACGGCGTCGCCCAGCAGCGTCGTGCGGCGTGTGCTCCAGTTGGAGGCAACCTTGCGGTTGTTCAGCGCCCATCTGTAGCATTGATCCTTATCCACATTCTCAACGACCGCGCGCACCATCGGGTGCCAGCCGGCGTAATCCTCATCGAGCTCATTCCAGGGACGGCAGGCGGTCCAGGACTCCTCTTCCCAGGGCCTTCTGACGCAACCGATGAAATTGAGCAGGCTACCGCCGCGCAGGTAATACATGACGCCATGATTGTTGGGCCCGCAAAAAATCGACGACACCACGTCCGGCAACAAATCCTTGGGGATGCGCTCGACCGGAACCATGCATCGCCAGACGACCTGGCCGGTAAACACCGGCGCGTCTTCGCCGATGACATGGCGGCGCACGACAGACTTGATGCCGTCTGCGCCGATCAGCAATTCGGCACGAACAGCGGGACGCTGGTCGAGCTGCACGGCAACGCCATGCTCATCTTCGACAACGCCGGTCGCCCGCACGCCCGTCGCCACCGCATCGGGATCGAGCGCGCGCACCGCTGCCAGCAACTGACTGTGAAGATCGACGCGATGAACCTGGTAGTAGGGCACGCCATGCCGCTCAAGGTGGGCATCGCCCAGCGGGATGCGATGCAATTCCTCTCCCGAATCGAAGCGACGAAACTCGAAGGCTTTCGGCTTGACGCCGGCGACGTCGAGTTGTGATTTCAGCCCCAGGTGGTAAAGGACTTTTACGGCATTGGCGCTCATCTGGACGCCGGCCCCGACTTCGCCGAGTTCATGAGCCTGCTCATAAACTCGGACACGATGCCCTCGTTTGAGCAAACACCCGGCCGCGGCAAGACCGCCGATTCCCGCACCCACGATTACGATATCCATATTGCCCTTGACCCCTTAATGACTCCAGCACTCTCGCAATATTCTAGACGAACCAGCGCCGACTTAAGCAGGGCATAATGCAGAAGAAATTGTCAAAAGGAGACATGACCGTGGCCGCGAAGAGAGAAGAGCAACGTAGACGGTTTCTGAAATGGCTATCCGCCAGCCCGATGCTGTCACTGGCAGGCGGCGCGCAGCTCTTGGCGCAAGAAGTTGGGCTGCGCCGATCCGATGATCTGGACGTCACCCGCGGCACCCGATCTGTTTGCGAGCCCCAAGGATGCGATCAACGTGTTTGATTTCGAGCCGGTTGTCTTCAACCAGGAGACCTTCACGTATTTCCGGCGGAAAGATCCGCGCGTCTGCGCCTCCTGCCATGTCCATGGGATAGGCAGCGTACAGGAGAGACCCAATTACGAAGGCATCGACATGTCCAAGGTCGCCAGGGTGGCTCAAGGCAAGGTGCCGATTATCTTCGACAGTGGCTTGCGCCGCGGCACCGATATTTTCAAGGCCCTGGCGATGGGCGCTTCCGCAGTCTGCATCGGCCGACCCTATCTCTGGGGTCTGGGAGTCTTCGGTCAGCCTGGGGTGGAACGCGTACTGGAAATCCTGCGCGTGGAGTTGTTCGCCGTCATGCAGCAGATGGGAGTCGCAAATATCGCAGCAATTTCTCCTGCGATGGTCCGCAAGGCTTGAAAGGAATCGCTATGGACGCACTGAACAATTATGGCCCGCTGGCCGGTCGCGTGCTGATTGCGCTGATTTTTGTGCTCTCGGGTTTCGGGAAACTGACCGGCTTCGAGGCCACCATAAACAGCATCGCCAGCAAGGGTGTTCCCCTGCCGCAGTTGGCGGCGGTGACCGCCATCGTCGTCGAGTTGGGCGGGGGCATCATGCTGATGCTGGGCTGGAAGGCGCGCTGGGCAGCCGCAGCCATTGCCGCGTTTACGCTGCTTGCGGCGTTGATCTTCCACGCTTTCTGGGCTGCGGCTCCCGCGCAGGCGCATGGCCAGATGGTGCACTTCATGAAGAATATAGCGATATGTGGCGGGCTGCTTTACGTCGTAGTTTACGGCAGCGGGCCGATGAGTCTGGATGGCCGCTCTCGCCGAAGCTGATCAGGCGCGCAGGGCGGCGACCAGGGAGGCGACTTCTGCCGCCGATTCCTCAAGAATGCTGGAGAGCGTTTCGTCATCGAGTGCGACATCGATGTGAACTTCCGTGCCCTGACGGCCGTAACCGGCAAGCTGCGACAGCGGCGACTCCACCGGCGCCAACTGGTCAGCCAGGAGCAGGGTGTCGGCGAGGGTCGAGGGCGGCATGGCGAGATAGCCTTCCCACATGCCTTCGATCGCCGCGGTCACCGCCGCGGGAACGCCCAGGCGCTTGAGCACCGCACGGCCGACATCGCTTGCAGCGCCTTCGTCCCAGGCGTCCAGACTGCCATCCTCCCCCTCCAGCAAGCCTGGGAAGGCTGCGGCGCGCGAGATCATGAAAAAACCGCCCACTTCATGAATGATGCCGGCAAAAAATGCGGTGTCCGGGTCGACATGGGTGACGCGGCGTGCGATGACCTGGGAGAGTGCCGCGACATGGGCGGTGTGTTCCCACAAACGAACCGCCAGTTGCCGGTGCGCGGGGGTATGGGACATGCCTTCCATCTGCCGCACCACCACTGCAGCAGCGAGCACTCGCAGGGTATTGAAACCGATGCGCGACACGGCGCTCTTGACATCGGCAATGCTACGGCCGGAACGGTTGTAGGTCACCGAATTGGCTACGGCGACGACGCGCGCCGCCATCAGCGGGTCGGACTGCACCAGTTTGGCCAGCCGCTCTATGGAGCAATCCGGGTCGTCGATGACCCGCTGCACCCTGAGAGCCAGTTCGGTGGACGTCGGGAAAATCAGTTCGTCCCGGCTCGCCGCTTCGGCAATCTGGCCCAAAATCGCTCGCACGTCCATGAGGTTCCTCCGGATTGATGCCTTGTTATGGTGATCCCAAACTTTGAATTTGGCAATTCCATTTCTTTCACCTGCAGTGACTTTGGCACGGCAATTTTTTTGCTCTCCTCCCTGAAACGCCTGCCTCTGGATGAACTGAAAATCGATCAGGGTTTCGTCAGGGACATTCTCACCGACCCCAACGCTGCCGCCATTGCCAAGACCCTCATCGCACTCCCCCCATAGCCGCGGCCTCGGAGTGATTGCAGAGGGCGTGGCAACGGCAATGCAAAGGGACTTTCACGCCAATGCCGGCTGCCTTGCCTATCAGGGTTATTATTTCAGCCGACCGCTGCCGCTGGAGGGTTTCCTGGCGTTCGTAGGGCGGGATTGAGTCGGGTATCGACATAGCCGACATAGCCGATGCGCCCTCTCCTGAGCAGTTTGTCCAGCCTTCTGCCGGCCGCCTGCGGCGTGGCGAAGAGCTCGTCCGTGAAGGCATTGCACGCCGCCCAGCGCCCTTCCGGCGTGGGCAGGACAGCGACTTGCCGGCCGCCGTGAAGGGTCGCGACAATGCATCCCGCTTCGCTGTCCCGCCAGGAGGCGGTCACCAGCGACATCGCTTCGTCTCTTGGCACGCAAAGCGCAACCAGGGCATCGATCTGCGAGTCGCAGACGATGCAGACGATGGCCGGAAAATAGCCGCTCACATTATCCCATCGTAGACAAGCTTGACGCCGATGCCGAGCAATGCCCAGTAACTGATCTCGTAGAACACGCGGTCGTTCAGCTTGCCCTGAATCAGCAAGCCGAGCCAGACGCCGACCGGCACGAGGGGCAGGAGCACGAGTGCGGTGAGGAAATTGCTGGTATCCAGCTGTCCCAGGAAGGCATAGGGGATGATCTTGGCGTAGTTGGACGCGAAGAAGTACCACACCATGGTTCCGACGTAGACGCGCTTGTCCAGCCGCAGCGGCAGCAGGTAAGCCATGATGGGGGCAGAACCGGCATGAGCGAGAAAGCTGGTGATTCCCGACAGCGACGACCAGAGTACGCCAAGTGGCCATGAGGTCTGGGTGGGCGGCCGCTTCTTCGCCCAGCCGAGGAGATTGTTCAGCGCAAACAGTATGGCGATGGCGCCTACGACCAGGCGCAGCACATCCTGCCGCACCAGACCGAATATCAGGGTGCCGACCACGATGCCTATGGCCAGGCCGGTGAGCAGGATGGGCATATTGGCTCTGTCATAGACGCCCCTGAAGGCGCGCAGACCGAAAAGATCGATAAAGCAAAGTATCGGCAGCATGATTGCCGCCGCCTGCAGCGGCGAGATGACAAGAGAAAGCAGCGGCACGGCCATGCCGCCGAACAACCCGGGAATCCCGGTCTTGGAAATTCCCGTGAGCAGCACGACAGGGATGGCGATGAGATAAAACAGCGGATCGGTGATGAGCATGTCGGGATGTCGTGGATGCGGAGCGTTCGCCATTGTGCCATGCGCGCGCAAAAGGCGTCACCGAAGACCTCTCGCAAAGTAGGTGACAATCCGGCCGGAAGCAAAGCCTATTACACGCTGTTGGCCAGGCAATTGAATGTCGCGGGAAATGAGATTCCCAAGGAAGGCAAGAAACTGCCCCACCTCCCCAGCTAGCCGCAGAGAGTGCAGAAAATTGATATTCGAAGTGTTAAAGTGTCAAAGAAGAGGGGCGGGCCAATCACGGGAAGCTGATGTATGTCTAGAAAGCTGCTAGGGAACGTGCAGTCTCGACCCGTTCTTGCCGGCGAGGCGTTTGCATGAGCCGCCGCTGGCGCCTTTTCCCCAAGTACGCGACGCTGATCATCTTGCTGGTCGCCGTCTTGCTGGTGGTGAGCGGGGTGATCAGCATTTATGCGTCTTCCCGCGAGGCACAAGAGCATCTGCTCGCGCTGTAGGTCGAGAAGGCGCAACACGCGGCGACCCGCATCGAACAATACATTGTCGACATTGAACATCAACTCGGCTGAACTGCGCTGCCCGGCATGGATGGCTACGAGGTCTGTCGGCAATTGAAGAATGATCCTGCAACGGCGCATATCCCGAAACCTGCAGGCAAAGCAGGGCTATCCCCAGAAATGCAATGATTTTCGCTTTCATGTGATGCTCCGTTGGCAATGTTTTCGTGCCCGCAAGCAGGGCGAACGACAGGGCAAGAAATAGGGTAAGCGCACATATGCCCTTGTCAATAAGGCGACAAATAGACGCAGCCGTCATCGCTTTGCGTGAGAAAATGAGCAAAGGCTTCCTGACCCGATCAACCGCGCAGGACAAACTTGGCTTTTGAGAAAACGATGACAGATTTTGTCGCAGACGCTGCGCCCAGGCAGGTGCCGCAGGGAGCGCTGATTCTCGACGCAGGATTTTCCATCACGGCGGCCAGCCCGGAAGTGGAAGCGCTGTCCGGTTATCCGCCGCTCGCTCTGCGCGGCATGCCTGTGACAAGACTCATCCCGGACGCCCGGAGCGCTCCCTTGGGCGAGCCTTCGGTCCTGTCACTGCTGCACCGTGACGGCAGCCTGAGGCCCATACAGCTTTGGCTGACATGCCTTGATGGCGAGGCGTTCGGCTACATCTGCGTCATCGGCGACAGGAGGCAGCTGCGAAGCGATGAGCGCGGCTGGCTCGAAGCCGAGGCGGCCATCGCAGCCATTCACAGCATTCCGTTCGCGCTCTGGATCAGCGGCCTGGACGGGCGCTGCGAGGTGCAGAACCGGGCTTCGCTCAGCAGTTGGGGCAACCTGATCGGCAAGCTTCCCGATGAGACCGGGCTGCCTCCTGCCGCCGTGCGCGAGTGGCAGGACATCAATCGCCGGGCGCTTGCCGGAGAACCGGTTCGCCACGAGTGGCGCTATGAAGCGGGCGGCTCGTTGCAGGTTTTCGAAAATTTTGTCGTCCCGGTTGTCGCGGGCGAGCGAACCATAGGTGCGGTCGGTTTGTCCGTGGACATTACCGAGCGCAAGAAGGCCGAGGCGAGGGTCACTTATCTTGCCACCCACGACGACCTGACCGGCCTGCCCAAGCGCTCGGAGATGGCTGCAGCGGTCAGCCGACTGCTCGCCGGGGGCAGGCGCTTCTGCCTGTGCCTGATGGATCTGGACAGGTTCAGGGTCATCAACGACGCGCTCGGACACCACGCCGGCGACCTGCTTCTGAAAGAGATTGCGGTTCGACTGCAGCAGCATATCTCGGGAGAACAGACGGCCTATCACCTGGGCGCCGACGAGTTCGCCCTGCTGCTGCCGCTGGCCGTCGAAGAGGATGCGGAGGTTCTCGTCCGGCCCTTGCTGGATCTCGTCAGCCAGCCCTGTGTCATTGCTGGCACCGGCGTGACCAGCGCCTGCAGCATAGGCGTCTCGGTCTGTCCGGAGGATGGTCAGTCCGTGGTGACGCTGTTCAAGAACGCAGACCTTGCCAAGTCCCGCGCCAAGCACGCCGGCGGCAATACCCTGATGTGCTTCTCCGGTGAGATGCACGTCGATGCGCGCGCCAGGCTGGCCCTCGAGGCGGACCTGCGCGCGGCAGCGCTGGCCGGGCAACTCACGCTTTGCTACGAGCCCAGGATTTCGCTCGCCGACAGCCGCATCTGCGGCATGGAAGTGCTGCTGCGCTGGCAGCATCCCGTGCTCGGCGCCATTCCTCCCGACGTATTCATCCCTCTGGCCGAGGAGTCCGGGCTGATTGAACTCATCAGCGAGTGGGTACTGGAAACCGCCTGCCGGCAGAACAGGATCTGGCAGGACAGCGGCTATCCGCCGATGCGCATGGCGGTCAATATCTCGGCGCGCCAGTTCAACAGGGCGCTTCTCGAGACCCTGCAAAGAGTTCTTTCCGAGACCGGACATCCACCGCAACTGCTCGAACTGGAAATCACCGAGAGCACGCTGATGTTGAACATGAATGAGGCGGTGGAAATCATGCACCGTTTGACCGACCTTGGGGTGAGACTGGTGGTGGACGACTTCGGTACGGGCTATGCCGCCTTTACTTATCTGCGCAACTTTCCGGTCGCCGGCGTCAAGCTCGACAACACCTTCATCCGCGGGGTGGCGGTCCGGGTCGAGGATCAGGCCATCGTGCGCGCCATCATCGCATTGGCGCATACCCTGAAGCTGACCGTGGTGGCCGAGTACGTCGAGGATGCGGCGCAGATGAAAGCGCTGCGCGAACTTTCCTGCGACGAGTGCCAGGGACACCTTTTCAGTCCGCCGGTCGCGGCCGCGGCTTTCGAGAGCTTTCTCGGCGCCGGTTTTACTTCCCTTTCAGGAGGGACTTGAGATCGGCGAAGGGGTTATGCGTCGCCACCGGGCCGCTGCCTGAAGGCCCGTCTGATCTTCCCTGCGCTTCGAGATATCGCGAGTGCTCGTTGTCGTGGCAGTAGACGCAGAGCAGTTCCCAGTTGCTGCCGTCGGGCGGGTTGTGGTCGTGATTGTGATCGCGATGATGGACGGTCAGTTGCTGAAGATTGTCGCGGTTGAATTCCCGGGTGCAGCGGCCGCAGATCCAGGGATAAATCTTCAGCGCCCGTTCCCGATAACCCTGTTCGCGCTGCTCTGCAGTGCGTCTTGCGTCTGCGACGATGCGATCCAATTTTGAATTACTCTCGCTCATGTCGCTTCCAGCACGGTTTCTTTCAATGCCCTCCTGACTTCGGCGACGAGCGGAGCCCAATCTTCATCGTCTCCCTGGCGGAATAGGCGCATGAGTGCAGGATACCATGGCGAATCCGCGCGGTCTTCCAGCCAGCGCCAGTCGCTTCTGTAGGCCGGCAAAAGCAGCCAGCATGCCTTGCCCAGTGCCCCTGCCAAGTGGGCGACAGCGGAATCCACTGAGATCACGAGATCCATGTTTTCGACGATGGCTGCCGTATCGGAGAAGTCGGAAATGTCCGCACCCGGGTCAAACAACGGCTGTCCCGGCGGGGCGCCGTCCTTTTGCAGGCTGAAGAAGCGCACGCCGGGAACAGACCAGAGAGGCGACAGGACAGACAAGGAAGGCAGGGAGCGATGAGCGTCATTATGGTGATGGACATTCCCTTGCCAAACCAGTCCGACATTGAACTGTCCTTTGGCTATGCGCGCCGACCATTGCCCGATGCGTTCGGCTGGAGCGCGCAGGTAAGGAATCCTGGCCGGAATGGTTTCCAGGCGGGTCTTGAAGTGGAGGGGAATGCTCAGAGGGAATGTCCAGTAGTCATGCGGCGCGGCAGCGATATGGACTTCCTCGGCGCTGACTAGTGCATCGACGCCTTGCAGAGATTCCATTAGTGCCTTGAGCGGTTCCCGGCACATCAGGGTGATGCGGCTTGCGCCCTGTTCCTTGAGCAGGGGAACATAGCGGCAGAACTGGATTTGATCGCCGAAGCCTTGCTCCGAACATATCAGCAGGGATTTTCCTGCCAGGGCTTCTCCCCGCCATTGCGGGAAGTCGACCTTTGGGGCGGCGATGCCATTGTCGGGCAATCGGGGGTCGAAGCGTGCCTCGTGATAGGCCCAAGCCTCATCGAAGCGGGCCTGGCGAAGCAGCAGGAAGCCCAGGTTGAGGCGGGCGAGTTGATATTCCGCATCGAGCGCGAGGGCCTGCCTGAAGCATTGCTCGGCTTCTTTTTCCCTCTTGCGACTGACCAGCATGACGCCGAGATTGGAATGAAGTGCTGCGGAATCCGGGTCGAGGACAATCGCCTTGCCGTAGCAGGCTTCGGCTTCGTCCCAGCGCCGGAAACCGGCCAGCAGGTTGGCGAGGTTGGAATGGATTTTGGCGCTGCGGGGGGCGAGCGAGACAGCCAGGCGCTGGTGTTCCAGGGCTTCCTCCATGCGCTTCCCGTCTTCCAGCAAGAGCCCGAGATTGGTATGGGCTTGCGAATTGTCTGGGTCGAGCGCGATCGCCCGCCGGTAGCAGCGTTCCGCTTCGTCGTTCTGCCTTCTGCGTGCCAGAAGCATGCCGAGGTTGGAAAAGGCAGCCGCGTTTTCGGGGCCCAGACGGATCGTTTCCGCATAGCACTGCATGGCCTCTTCGTCCCGCCTCTGCTCCGCCAGCAGAACGCCGAGGTTGCAGAGTATTTCGCCATCTGCGGGACTGTCGGCGAGCGCCTGACGGTAGCATGTCTCCGCTTCCGCATGCCTATGCGCGCCCGTCAGAAGGACCCCCAGGTTGGTCAAAGCCCGTGAGTTGTGGGGATCCAGGGCAAGCACCCGGCGATAGCAGTCTTGCGCTTCTTCGCCGCGCTTTTCTCTGGCCAGCAGCAGGCCGAGGTTGTTCTGCGCTTCCGCATTCGTTGGATCCACGGCGATGGCCTGCCGGTAACTCTGTTCCGCTTCTGCTTCGCGGCCGAGTTTTCCCAGCAGAAGACCAAGGTTGTAATGCGCCTGTGCCGAATCGGGATCGGCGGCAATCGCCTGCCGCCAGAAATGCTCTGCCTGGACGTTTTCTCCCAGGCTCGCGGCACAGACACCCGCGAGGTTCAGGAGGGCGACATTCTTTGAGTCGGGTGCCAAACCCTTGGTGACAAACTCCAGCGCTTGCCGGGTATGTCCGCCTGCCAGCAAGAGCGCGACCTGTCCTGCCAACAGGTCACGCCGCATAGGCTTAAGTTGCCGAGACGCTCACGCTGGGGCCAACGGCGGGCGTTGCTGTCACTGCCGCAGCGCTGGCATAGCTGGCCGCGACGGTTTGCGGCTGGACGCTGTGATGGTGATGATGGACGGAGCCTTTGCCGGAAGACTTCAGGTCCTGCTCCAGCTTGGCGAGAATATCCTGTGCGGAGGTCGTATTGCCCGACAGGAGCGCTTGCTTCAGCGCATTGAGGTCAGAGCTGACGGCACTGGCGGCCGTGCTTGCCGGAGCGGTCTCGGCGCCAGCCTGCATGGCCGAATAAAGCGCCTGCGCCTTGTCCAGTCCGTGGTGGTGGGCACGCTGGGGTCCCTGGCCTACGGCTGCCATGTCCTGCTGCAGTTTCGTGAAGGCGTCCTGGGACGAGGTCAGGTTTCCTGATTGCAGGGCCTGGCCAAGCGAAGACCAGTCAGTGGCCAGGGAAATCGGCGTGGCCGTTGCGGCAGCACCCGTCGGGGAAGCATTGGGAGCAAGTTGCTGCAGCGCCGAAAAAGCCTGCTGGGCACTGGACAGACTGCCCGCCTGCATGGCTTGAAAAAGCTGGTCGAAGTCCTGAAGAGCCTGCTGGGCGGAAGATTTCCAGCCGCCCTGACTGATGCCAGGATTAAGTGCAACATTGGACACAGACATGGTCGCCTCCTTAAGTTCATATTCGGATACTGCCCGGCAATCCTGTGCTTCTTTCCGGGCGGCAAAATCTGCCGTCGGAAGACGCCAGATGGCAAGAATCTGCCGCCAGGCGAGGTTTGCAGAGTGCTTCGCACCCGGTTTCTTGGTGCTTGCCTCCTCTATCGCAGTATTCGTGCCTGGAAATTTCTTCAGTCAAGCGGATGCACGGATTTGCAGAGGATGACATTCCGTCTCCCCGGTTGTATCTTGTCCATGATCCATGTGACTTTTAAAGGAAGGCCAGGGGGCTCAAGACCGATGTGTATATCGCCGCACAGGCCATGACCACCGATGCTCCGAGCACCTTCCAGGCCCACGACATGATGCGCGTGGTCGGCTACGATATGGCGCGGCAGGCGGCAAGCCAGGTTTATGAGCAGGCAGGGATAGGGGCGGAGGACGTCGATGTCGTGGAACTGCATGACTGCTTCGCGCAAAACGAACTGATCAGCTATGAAGCGCTGGGTCTATGCCCGGAGGGCGGTGCCGAGAAGTTCGTCAGGGATGGCGACAACACTTACGGCGGCAAACTGGTCACCAATCCTTCCGGGGGCTTGCTGTGCAAGGGCCACCCCTTGGGCGCCACGGGTCTGGCGCAATGTTTCGAACTGACCCGGCAATTGCGCGGCACGGCGCAGGCGCGCCAGGTCAGGGATGCGCGCATCGGCTTGCAGCACAATCTCGGATTAGGCGGCGCCTGCGTCGTCACCCTTTACCGTTCCACCTGAGCCGGCAGCGATGATAGACAGGAAGCATGTCGGCAGGGTTTTTCCGCCCTATAAGGTGGCGGTGGAGAAGGGCCGGCTGCGTTTTTTTGCCAAGGTGATCGGCGAGACAAACCCGGTCTATAGCGACGAGGCGGCGGCCAAGGCCGCGGGCTACCGTTCCCTGCCGGTTCCCCCGACCTTTCTGTTCAGCCTGGAAATGGATGTGGCCGATCCCCTGGCCTGGATCAGGGAACTGGGTATCGCGCTGCCGCATCTCCTGCACGGCGAGCAGTCATTCACTTACCACGCGCCGGTCTGCGCCGGCGATGTGCTGAGCTTCGCGGCGAAGATTGCCGACATCTACGAGAAGAGAAACAGCGCGCTCGAGTTCGTGGTCAGGCAGACGCGGGTGAGCAATCAGGATGGCGAGCATGTCGCCGATCTTCGCAGCGTCATCATCAGCAGGGCCATCGCATGAGGAAACTGGATTACGCCAATGTCGCGATCGGGCAGATGCTGCCGGAGCTCAAGCTTTCCCCCATTAGCCGGACCACGCTGGCGCTGTTTGCCGGCGCCTCGGGCGATCACAA
Organism: uncultured Sterolibacterium sp.; assembly: GCA_903930535.1. Taxonomy (GTDB): domain Bacteria; phylum Pseudomonadota; class Gammaproteobacteria; order Burkholderiales; family Rhodocyclaceae; genus CAIYYX01. Next base: position 26,961 of record CAIYYX010000055.1, read on the forward strand.
CCCGATCCATATCGACAGCGATTTCGCCCGCCAGGCCGGCATGCCCGACGTGTTCGCCCACGGCATGCTGTCCATGGCCTATCTCGGCCGCATGCTCACCGACTGGGTGCCGCAGCAGTGCCTTCGCGAGTTTAATAGCCGTTTTTCCGCGCTCGCCCATCTGGGCAATGTCCTCATCTGCAGCGGCAAGGTGGTGGCCAAGTACGAAGAGGGCGGCGAAAAACTCGTCAAGGTCGAAATCCAGAGTACCGATCAATTTGGCGAAGTGAAAGTCCTGGGCGAAGCCTTGGTCGCCCTCTGAAAGGAAGAAAATGAAAAAGCTGGAAGGAAAAGTGGCGCTGGTCTCCGGTTCGGGCAGGGGCATAGGGCGGGCCATCGCCCTGAAACTGGCTAGCGAAGGAGCAAGCGTCGTGGTCAATGATCTCGATGCCGATCCGGCTGCGGAAGTGGTGGAGATGATTCGCAAGTCGGGGGGAGAGGCCGTCGCTTGCGCCGGCAATGTTACCGCCAGCGAATTCCCGGAGCGCTTCGTCAGGACGGCGCTCGACCATTACCGGGGACTGGACACATCGTCAATAACGCCGGTTATACCTGGGACAGCGTCATCCAGAAAATGACCGACGAGCAGTGGTACGCCATCCTGGATGTCCATCTGACCGCGCCGTTTCGCATACTGCGCGCCGCGCAACCGTACTTCCGCACTGCCAGCAAGGCCGAGGCCGAGGCCGGCAAGGAGGTGTTCCGCAAGGTCGTGAATATCTCCTCGGTGGCCGGACTGGGCGGCAATGCCGGACAGGTGAACTATTCGGCGGCAAAGGCCGGCATCGTCGGCTTGACCATGACGCTGGCCAAGGAGTGGGGCCGCATGAAGGTCAATGTGAACTGCGTCGCCTTCGGCTATATCAAGACCCGCCTGACCGAGGCGACGGCAGACGCCAATGCCTCGATCAATATCGAGGGCAGGGACATCAAGGTCGGTCTCAATCCCGACCTGGCCAGGATGCTGGAGCGCTCAATTCCGCTTGGCCGCGGCGGCACGCCTGAGGAGGCTGCCGATGCGGTGTATATGCTGTGCTCACCGGAATCGAATTATCTCAGCGGCCAGACCGTCATCTGCGGCGGCGGCATCACAATCTAGCAAATCTGGGGGAATGGCATGTCAGGACCGTTAGCGGGGCTGCGCATCGTGGAAATGGTGGGGCTGGGTCCCGGCCCTTTTTGCGCCATGATGTTCGCCGACATGGGCGCAGAGGTGATACGCATCGACCAGAAGAGGAAGACCGGGAGTCACCCGGTTTTCCCTGAATTCAACACCAAGTATGACGTCCTGGCGCGCAGCCGGCGTTCTCTCGCGCTTGATCTCAAGAATCCCGAGGGCGTCAGAGCGGCGCTGCAACTGATAGGGCAGGCCGACGCCTTGATCGAGGGCTACCGTCCCGGGGTGATGGAGCGCCTGGGTCTCGGTCCGGATGTCTGCCTCACGCAGAACCCCAGACTGGTTTTCGGCCGCATGACCGGTTGGGGACAGGGCGGCCCCTTGGCCGCCGCCGCCGGCCACGACCTCAATTACATCGCCTTGAGCGGCGCACTCCACGCCATGGGTCGCGCCGATGAACCGCCGGCGCCGCCCTTGAACCTGGTCGGCGATTTCGGCGGCGGCGCGATGCTGCTGGCCTTCGGCATCATGTGCGCGCTGTTCGAAGTTCGCAATTCCGGCAAGGGCCAGGTCGTCGATGCCGCCATGACGGATGGCGCGGCCCTGCTCGCGGCGCAGATTTACGGCTTGAAGTCGGGTGGCTTTTGGCGCAACAAGCGTTCAAGCAACTTGCTCGATGGTGGTGCCCACTTCTACGACACCTATGCCTGCGCCGACGGCAAGTTCGTTTCCCTGGGCGCGATCGAGCCGCAGTTCTATGAGCGTTTTCTGAACATTTGCAAAATAGACGATCCGGCGTTTCATGCGCAGATGGAGCAAAAGCAATGGCCGGAATTGAAGCGCAAGCTCGCTGCCCATTTCAAGACCAGGACACGCGCAGAATGGTGTGCGCTGATGGAGGGAACGGATGTCTGCTTCGCCCCGGTGCTGGATCTCGATGAGGCGCCGGAACATCCCCATAACCGCGCGCGCCGGACATTCCTTGATTTGGACGGTGTGATGCAGCCGGCCCCCGCTCCCCGTTTCAGCCGCACCCCGGCAAACATCCAGGGGCCGCCGGCAAGATGCGGCGAGCACGGCGAGGCCATTCTTCATGATTGGGGTTTCGGTGCGGAGCAAATTGAGGCATTGAAAAAAAGCGGCGCGATATAGGAGTCTCCAGCGTTGTATACTTCTTGAATTGATGACTCTCCAGGATTTTCCCATGGAAAGAAATAGCCGTCTGCCCATCGCCGCCTGGCTCTTCTTATGCTGTTTCCTGGTCTTTGCTACCCTGGTCGTGGGCGGCGTGACGCGCCTGACCCATTCCGGTCTTTCCATCGTCGAATGGCAGCCTCTCGTCGGCACGGTTCCACCGATCACCCAGGCAGACTGGCAGGATGTCTTCGGAAAATACCAGCAGACGCCTGAGTATCAGAAGGTCAATCACAAGATGAGCCTGGAGGAGTTCAAGCCCATTTTCTGGTGGGAATATGCTCACCGCGTGCTCGGCCGTGGCATAGGCATGGTGTTCCTGCTGCCCTTCCTGTATTTCCTGGCGCGCCGGCGCATCGATCCTGAACTCGCGCCCAAACTGGCGGGAATCTTCGTGCTCGGCGCGCTGCAGGGCGCGATGGGCTGGTATATGGTGAAAAGCGGGTTGGTGGACGACCCGCGGGTCAGCCAGTATCGGCTGACGGCGCATCTGGGTCTGGCCTTTGTCATTTTCGCCGCCATGTTCTGGGTCGCACTCGGGGTACTGGGCGAACGCGAGAGTTCGCAATCGCAACGCGGCCATGAAAGGCTGCGCTCGCTGCGGCGCCTCGCCGCCTGGCTGGCCCTGCTGGTATTTGTCATGGTGCTCTCGGGCGGCTTCGTCGCCGGTCTGCACGCCGGCCTTGCCTACAACTCCTTTCCCTTGATGCACGGTGATTTCGTGCCGCCGGATATGTTCGCGTTGGCTCCCTGGTTCTCGAATTTCTTCGATAATCCTTCTGCGGCGCAATTCGACCACCGCCTGATGGCATGGCTGCTCATCCTGCTGGTGCCGTATTTCTGGTGGCAGTCGCGCCGCACGGCATTGAGCAATGAGGTGCGATGGGCGAGCCATTTGCTGTTACTGGTGTTCGCACTGCAGATAGCTTTGGGCATTGCCACCTTGCTGCTCGCGGTACCGGTGGTGCTTGCCGCCCTTCATCAGGCTGGTGCCATGGTGCTGTTCGCAACCCTGCTCTGGCTCAATCATGAGCTACGGCTCAGGTCTAGTTAAAAGCGAGACATAAAAAACCCGCCGTCTGGCGGGTTTTGCTGAGGCTGACTTAAGGTCAGGCTGCTTGCACCGGAATTTTGTTGCTCTTGTTGGTGATGCGGTTCCTGGCATCGACATAGACCAGATCGGGCTGGAATCTGGCGAGTTCGATTTCATTGTAGCTGGCAAATGTGGCGATGATCAGGAGGTCACCGGGAGAGGCCTTCCTCGCCGCTGCACCATTCACGGAAATCGTGCCGCTGTTCCGCTCGGCGGCGATGGCGTAGGTGGTGAAGCGTTCGCCATTGTCGATGTTCCAGATTTCGATCTGCTGGTATTCCTTGATGTCCGCGGCATCGAGCAGAGTCTGGTCGATGGCGCAGGAACCCTCATAGTGCAGTTCGGCCTGCGTGACCGTGACGCGGTGAATCTTGGACTTCAACATAGTGCGTTGCATTGCAATTCCTTTCTCATGCAAAGGCCGGCAATCTCGAGGAAAAAAAAGATCCCCAAGGGTTCGCTTCTAGCCACAGCCGGCATGAGCGCATCGCGGTGGCCTAAACTTCCAAGTTGTCGATCAGGCGCGTGCTCCCCAGGAGTGCCGCGCCCAGAACAACCAGCTCGGAATCGTGAGCGGTGGGTAATTGTAAATCAATTTTTTTACGCACTGCAACATAGTTTGGAATCCAGCCCCTGGCGCGGAGTTCAGACATGGCCTGATCCTCAAGCCGCGCAAAATCACGCTCTCCGGCCAGGAATTCCCGTCTGACCCCGTCCAGCAGGCGCTTCAGGTAAGGCGCCTCGGCGCGTTCTGCCTGGGAAAGATAGCCATTGCGCGAAGACAGCGCCAGTCCGTCCGCGGCGCGCACCGTCTCACCGGCCACGATTTCTATGGCCAGATTGAACTCGCGCACCATATTCCTTATGACCATCAACTGCTGATAGTCCTTCTTGCCGAACAGGGCGACCTGCGGCGAGACGATGTTGAAAAGCTTCAGGACCACGGTGGCGACGCCGCGAAAATGGCCGGGCCGGAACTCGCCGTCGAGGATGCCGGCTTGCGCTGGCGGCGGCTCGACATGATACTGCTGAGGCGTTGGATACATCTCCGCCTCATCGGGCGCGAAGAGATGGGCGACGCCGGCAGCTTCCAGCTTTTCGCAGTCTGCCTCGAAGGTGCGCGGGTACTTCTCGAAATCATCCGTGGGGCGAAACTGCAGGCGGTTTACGAATATCGTCGCAACGACTTTGTCGGCTAGCTCGCCTGCCTGTTTCATCAGGGCGATGTGGCCTTCATGGAGATTGCCCATGGTCGGCACCAAGGCAATCCTTTCCTGCAGCGCGCTGCGCAGGCTTCTGATGGTGGCGTGAATCTGCATCGTGCGACTCAATAACAATGCTCTGCCGTGGGGAAGCTGCCGTCCTTCACTGCCGCGACATAGGCTGATACGGCGGCATCGATGCTCGGGGCTCCCACCAGGAAGTTCTTCACGAAGCGCGCCGTCTTTCCCGGGTAGATGCCGAGCATGTCATGAAGGACCAGCACCTGTCCCGAGCAGCCTGGACCGGCGCCGATGCCAATGGTGGGAATGGCCAGCATCTCGGTCAGTTCGGTGCCCAGCTTGGCGGGAATCATTTCTATCAGCAGCATGGCGCCCCCCGCCTGCTGCAGGGCCAGTGCGTCTTCCTTCAGGCGCTGCCCGCCTTCGGCGTCCTTGCCTTGTACCCGGTAGCCGCCTAGCGCATGCACGGACTGGGGGGTGAGACCGATATGCGCCCAGACCGGTATGCCGCGCTCGGTCAGGAACCGCACGGTGTCGGCCATGACGGCGCCGCCCTCCAACTTCACCATTTGGGCGCCTGCGGCCATCAGCCGGCAGGCGCTCCGCAGCGCCTGCTCGGGACTCTCCTGATAGGACCCCCAGGGCATGTCGCTGGCGACGAAAGCGCGTTTTGTGCCGCGTGAAACGCACTCGGTGTGATAAATCATCTGCTCCAGGGTGACGGGCAGGGTGGTCGTGTGGCCCTGCAGGACATTGCCCAGGGAATCGCCGATCAGGATGATGTCCATGCCGCAGCGGTCGAGCAGGGCAGCGAAGCTCGCGTCATAGCCGGTCAGGGTGGCGATGCGCTCCCCGGCCTTGTACATGCGCATGAGTTCAGTCAGCGTCACCGGCTTTTCATTGGCAAGATAGCTCATGGGACACCTCTAACGGAAAGTGAAATAGACAGCGCCTAGGATACACAAGGCTGCCCAAAGGAAGTCGAGTTTGAGCGGTTGCTGCATGTAGAGCACTGCGAAAGGCACGAAGACAGTCAGGGTAATGATCTCCTGGAGTATCTTCAACTGGGCGAGGGAGAGCTCTGAATGACCGATGCGGTTGGCGGGTACCTGCAGCAGGTATTCGAACAGGGCGATGCCCCAGGAGACCAATGCCGCGATCCACCATGGCCGGTCGCTGAGATTCTTCAGGTGGGCGTACCAGGCGAAGGTCATGAAGATGTTCGAGGCAGCAAGCAAGAGCCCGGTTTGCAGGACGACAGGGAAGCCTGGCATCATGACGCGAGACGATAGACTCTTTGGTCGCGGCAGGCATTAAGCAGGTCTTGCACACCGCCCCGTCCTGGGACAAAGGCGTCCGGGGCGATCTCGGCCAGGGGGGCGAGCACGAAGGCGCGTTCGTGCATGCGCGGGTGGGGCAGGGTCAGTTGCGCGTCATCCAGCCGGGTCTCGCCGTGGAGCAAGAGGTCGAGATCGAGAGTGCGCGGCGCGTTGGGCACGCTTCGGCTGCGGCCAAAGCGCGCCTCGAGCGCGAACAGCGCTTCGAGGAATTGGCCAGGCGGCAGCCCCGTATCGACTGCGGCCACGGCATTGATGAAGTCGGGTTGGTTCTTCAGACCCACTGGTGCGGTCTGATAGAGCGATGAGACGGCCAGGAGGCGTGTCTCGGGGATTTCGGCGAGCGCGGCAGCGGCTGCCGAGACGGTCGCCGCTGCCGCGCCGAGGTTGGCGCCGAGGGCGACATAGGCGCGAATCATGCCGCAGGCTCCACCGTGTCGGCGTTTCCTTCCTTTGTCTTGGCACGGCTCGGGCGTCGGCGTTTCTTGGTTTTGTCCGGCAGCAGCATGGCCAATCTTGCCTCGGCATCGGCATCCTGGAATGTGGTCCACCAGTCGGCCAGTTCCATCGCCACTTCGCCGCTTTCTGCGCGCAGCAGCAGGAAGTCGTAGCCGGCGCGAAAACGTGGTTGTTCCAGGAGGCGCAGCGTGGGTTTTCCTGAACGCTTCTCGAAGCGCGGCTGCAGCGCCCAGATGTCCTTGATGTCGCCGCTGATCCTGCGGGTGATGGCGAGCTTCTCAGCCTGTTGATCGAGCACTTCGTCCATCGCCTCGAACAGTGCCGGGATTTGAACCTCGCCGCGTTTTTTCCTCGTCTCCCAGTTGACCAGCACCTCGTTCCAGAGCAGGGTGGAGAAAAGGAAGCCGGGCGATGTGGACTTGCCCTGGCGGACGCGAACATCGGTGCTGGATAAGGCCAGCATGACGAATTTTTCCCCCATCGGCTGCTCCAGGATGACGTCCAAGAGTGGCAACAGGCCGTGGTGCAGGCCTTCGTCGCGCAAGCGCTTGACGCACTCGACGGCGTGGCCCGAGAACAGAAGCTTCAGCATCTCGTCGAACACTCGCGCCGCCGGCACGTTCTCCATGAGCGACGCCATGTCGCGGATGGGCGTGCGCGCCTCGGGGTCTATGGTGAGACCAAGCTTGGCCGAGAGGCGAATGGCGCGCAGCATGCGCACCGGATCCTCGCGGTAGCGGGCGCGCGGCTCGCCGATGATGCGCAGCGTCTTCTGCTTCAGGTCGGCGACGCCATGATGGTAGTCGAGCACGGTCTCCGCGGTCGGATCGTAGTAGAGGGCATTGATGGTGAAGTCGCGCCGTGCCGCGTCGTCCTTTTGCGAGCCAAAGACATTGTCGCGCAGCACGCGTCCGTGCTCGTCCTTCTGCGTATCGGCATCATGGGCGGCGCGGAAGGTGGACACCTCGAGCGTCTCGGCGCCCTGCATGACATGCACGATTTGAAAGCGGCGGCCGATGATGCGCGAACGGCGAAACAGGGCGCGCACTTCTTCGGGGGTGGCATTGGTGGCGATGTCGTAATCTTTTGGGGTGATCCCGGCAATCAGATCCCTGACCGCGCCGCCGACGACATAGGCGAGATAGCCCGCCTGCTGCAGTGTCTCGCAGGTACGGCGGGCACCGGGTGAGATGCTTTCGCGGTGTATGCCGTGGCGCACGAGCGGAATGGCCGCCGGTTCATGGCTGTCGGTGGCGGCGGGGGCGCGGCTGAACACGCGGCGCAGGAACTTACGGATCATTGGGGCTTAAGGCGAACCGCAGGAAAACTCGGGAAGGCGGCAATGATACCGGAATTGCACGAATTAGCGCAGGCTGATGACCGGCCAGCCTTTCTCCTGGGCGCGAGCCAGCAGGGTTTCATCGGGATCGACTGCGACCGGGTCGCTCACCTTTTCCAAGAGCGGCAGGTCGTTATGGGAGTCGCTGTAGAAATAACTCTTTGCGAAACTTCCCCACCACAGCCCAAGGGATTCCAGCCAGGCCTCGACGCGGGCGACCTTGGCCTCGCGAAAGGAAGGCAGGCCGCGCGGCTTGCCGGTGAAGCGTCCGTCCTGTTGCGCGGCAATCGTGGCGATCAGGTGGGCAATCCCGAATTCCCGGGCGATCGGGCCGGTGACGAAGCTGTTGGTCGCGGTGACGATGGCCGTCAGGGCACCTTGTTCTTGATGGCGGCGAACCAGTGCCTTGGCCTGGCTGCTGATCGTCGGCAGGATGGCCGTCGCCATGAATTCCTGATGCCAGGCATCGAGTTCGGTACGGGCATGGTGCGCCAGGGGGTGCAACTGGAAATCGAGAAAGGCATGGATATCCAGTGTGCCGGCCTTGTAGTGTTCAAAGAACTCCTGATTCTTCGCCTCCTGCACCTCGCGGTCGAGGACGCCCTTGGCTATCAGAAATTTTGCCCATTCGAAGTCGCTGTCGCCCGAGAGCAGAGTGTTGTCGAGGTCAAAAAGCACGAGGTCCATCAATAATCCAGTTCCAGTGACTCCTGCAGCACTTCGCGCAAGAGGGGTAGGGTCAACGGCCGTTTCTGTTGCAGCGAGGCAAGGTCAAGCAGATCCAGGACCGCCAGCAGCGATGGCAGGTCGCGGCGGCCGTGGCGCAGCAGATAGTCTATCAGTGCTTGATCGACGTTCATGCCGCGCTCCCTGGCGTGTTGTGACAGCGCAGCAGCCTTGTCGCGTTCGGACAGAGGCTTCACTTCATAGACCAAGGTGGCGCCGATGCGGGTGCGCAGATCCTCTCGCAGGGCCAGGCGCAATGGCGGTTCGGCGCCTGCGAGAAGCAATGCAAGGCCGGCCAGGCGGGCGGCATTGAAGGTGCGAAACAGGGTAATCTGAGCTGCCGCACTCAAGGCCTCGACATCATCGACGATGATGAGACTGCCGGGCACCGCCGACAGGGCGTCGTCCAGCACGGCGGCGTCGACCCATGCTACGGGACGCTGTTTCGCCTGCGCCTGCGCCAGCACGCCGCGCAGCAGGTGGCTGCGGCCGCTGCCCGGAGGCCCCCAAAGATAGATCTGGTCGAATGTGTTGCTGTCTGTCAGGGAGCCCAGATGGGCGAGCAACTCGGCATTGTCGCCGACCACGAAATTGTCCAGGCCGGGAATCTGCTCGGGGCGGATGTCGAGCAGCAACTGTTGCTTTTTCACCGCCCGTCCTCGCCGAGATAGAAGCGGCTTGCGAGGTAGAGCCCTCTGACTTCACGCAACCCGACCAAGAGGGCGGCTGAGACCGGCAAGGCGAGCAACACGCCGAAGAAACCGAACAGTTGGCCGAAGGCGAGCAGGGCGAAAATCACCGCCAGAGGATGCAGGCCGATGCGTTTTCCCACCAACCAGGGTGTCAGGACGAAACCTTCCAGGACCTGGCCGACGCCATAGACTGCCAGAACGCCCAGAACCGGCTCCATCCCTGCAAACTGCAAGAACGCGACCATGAGTGCCAGGAAGAGCCCCGTGGCAAAGCCCAGATAGGGGACGAAGACCAGGAGGCCGGTCGTCACGCCGACCGGCAGCGCGAAGCTCGCGCCTATGAACCACAGGCCCAGAGAATAATAGCCAGCCAGGAGCAGCATTACCAGAATTTGGCCGCGCAAAAACTCGGCCAGAACGGCGTCGATGTTCCTCACGATGGACAGCGTCTTGGCATGCCAGGGACGCGGAATGGCGCTGGAGATTCGATCGAGGAGTTCGTGCCAATCGCACAAGAGGTAAAACATCACCACCGGCGCCAGGAGCAGATTGGCAATGATGCCGAAGAGGGCGATGCCGCCGATCTTGAGAGACTGGAACAGTTTCTCCGCGATCAGTTGGGTGCTGTCGCCGGACAGGAGTTTGCTAAGCGATGCGGGGTCGAGATTGAGAGTGATGCCGAAGCGATCCCAGAGCCAGGGCCTCAGTTCCTCGTTGGCCAGAGTCAGTGCGTCGGGAATCCGGGCGGCGAGTTGCTGCCCCTCCTGGTGCAGGAGCGGCAGCAGAATCAGCACCAGGAGCGCCAAGGTGGCGGCGAACAAGAGCATCGCCGCGAGTACGCCGAGGATGCGCGGCATGCCGACCTTTTCCAGCCGCGCAACCAGCGGCGCGCAGATGTAGGCCAGGATGGCGGCGAGCAGGAAGGGAGAAAGAATGGGGCTGAGGAGAAACAGCAGCCACAGCATGGCGATCCCGAGCACGCTCCAGATCAGGGTTTGCAGGCGGTCGGCGCGTTCTGGAGTCATTTCCGGTAGAATTGATGGCAAGATTTTCGCCAGCGCTGAAACACCACTGGCGCGAGAAGACGACACTTTAGCTGCCAGCCCGCAGGAACTCAACTTGACCTCATCTTCCTCCCCCCTGACCTATCGGGATGCAGGCGTCGATATCGATGCCGGCGATGCGCTGATCGAGCGCATCAAGCCCTACGCCAAGAAGACCATGCGCCCCGAAGTGCTGGCCGGCATAGGCGGTTTCGGCGCGCTGTTCGAACTCTCAAAGAAATACCGCGAGCCCGTCCTGGTCTCCGGCACCGATGGCGTCGGCACCAAGCTGAAACTTGCCTTCCAGTTGAATCGCCACGACACCGTCGGCCAGGATCTGGTGGCCATGAGCGTCAATGACATTCTGGTGCAAGGTGCCGAGCCGTTGTTTTTCCTCGACTACTTCGCCTGCGGCAAGCTCGACATCGCCACCGCCGCCAGCGTCATCCGCGGTATCGCGCAGGGATGCGAACTGGCCGGCTGCGCCCTGATTGGCGGTGAGACGGCGGAAATGCCCAGCATGTATCCGGAGGGGGAATATGATCTCGCCGGCTTTGCCGTCGGCGCCGTGGAAAAGTCCCTGATCATAGACGGCAGAAGCATCGCGCCGGGCGACGTGGTGCTTGGCCTGGCTTCCAGCGGCGCTCATTCCAACGGCTATTCGCTGAGCAGAAAAATTCTCGAGCGGGCTCGTGTGAGCGCTGCCGAGTTCGCCGCAGACTTCCACGGCCGCCCGTTTGCCGAAGCCATCATGGCGCCCACACGCATCTATGTGAAGCCGCTCCTGGCGCTGATTCATGCTCTGCCGGTCAAGGGCATGGCGCACATCACCGGCGGCGGCCTGGTCGAGAATCTGCCGCGCGTCCTGCCCGAAGGGGTCACCGCCACCCTGGATCGCCGAAACTGGCCCCTGCCGCCGCTGTTCCAGTGGCTGCAGAAGGAAGGCCAGGTGGCCGACGCCGAAATGCACCGCGTCTTCAATTGCGGCATCGGCATGGCGGTCATCGTTGCCGCAGAAAACGAGCAGCGCGCCATGGCTCTCCTGGAAGCGTCCGGCGAGGGCGTCTATGCCATCGGCCGCATCGAGGAGCGTGTTCCCGGCCAGGCGCAAACGACGGTCATCTGAACACGGTTTCACGAACGAGTTCGAGCACTCGTTCGCGGGTGTTCGCCGCGAGCGGGTCCAGGGTTTCGCTTGCTGCCATTTTCCGCAACCAGGTGAGCTGACGCTTGGCAAACTGGCGTGAGGAGAAGATCCCCCGCTCCAGAAGATCGGCTCTTGCGAGTTTCCCTTCCAGCATCTCCCATACCTGGCGGTAGCCGACGCAGCGCATCGATGGCAGTTCTGCGCTGAGTTCGTACCCCCGGCGCAACAGTTCGACTTCTTCCACCAGTCCGGCCTCAATCATGGCCGAAAAGCGCTCGGCGATTCTATCGTGCAGAACGCTCCTGTCCTCGGGCACCAGAGCCAGACTCAGCACGCGATAGGGAAGCTGCGGCAGCGCCGCTTCTCTTTGCACCGCGAACCATTCCGTGAGGGGCTTTCCGGTCAGACGCAGCACTTCCAGCGCGCGCTGGATGCGCTGGGCGTCATTGGGCGCCAGGCGCGCCGCCGTGACCGGATCGAGGAGCGCCAATTCGGCATGCAGCGCCGGCCAGCCACCGACTGCGGCTTCGCGATCTATCGCCGCACGCACTGCCGGATTGGCCTGCGGCAAATCGGCCAGGCCCTCTACCAACGCCTTGAAATAAAGCAAGGTGCCTCCGACCAGGAGGGGCACGCGGCCTGCCTCCGTGATTCCCGCCATCTCTTGCCGTGCATCGGCGCAGAACTGGGCGGCCGAATAGCGTTCCTCCGGAGTAATCAGATTGATGAGTCGATGGGGAAAACGTTCCAGCGTCGCGGCATCGGGCTTGGCGGTGCCGATGTCCATGCCGCGGAACACCTGGGCCGAATCGACGCTGATGATATCCACGGGCAGATGCTCTGCGAGTTCGAGCGCCAGCGCTGTTTTTCCACTGGCAGTGGGACCCATGAGGAAGATGGCCGTAGGAAGCCGGCCATCTTCCTCATGGGCCACAGGGTAAGGCCCCCCCCCCTGCCCCGCGGGCGGGGATGACTGATGGGCGCCCTGCGAGCGTGAGCTAGAAAATGTCATCGGCCGCGCAGGAACAGCCGGTCGAGGTCGGCAAGCGATAGCTGGGTCCAGGTTGGCCTGCCGTGGTTGCACTGGTCGGCGCGATCGGTCGCTTCCATCTCGCGCAACAGCGCATTCATCTCAGGGATGCTTAAAGTTCGCCGCGCGCGCACTGCGCCGTGGCAGGCCATGGTCGCCAGGAGTTCGTTGCCGCGCGCCTCTATCACCTGGCTTGTCGGGAAATCCTTGAGATCAGCCAGGAGGGCGCGTACCAGGTCGGCAATCGATGAATTCGCCAGCAGTGCCGGGACGGAGCGCACGGCGAGTTCCCCCGGCCCGGCTGCAGCGAGCTCGAAACCGAGGTGTTCGAGTGCTTCTGCATGTTCTTCGGCCGCCGCCATTTCAGCCGCGCTCGCTGCGAGTAGCGCCGGGATCAGCAGAGACTGGGTCGCCGGCCGGTCACCGGTCAGAGCGTTTTTCAGCTTCTCGTAGAGGATGCGCTCGTGGGCGGCGTGCATGTCTATCAATACCAAACCGGCGGCGTTTTGCGCCAGGATGAAGATGCCATGGAGTTGCGCCAGCGCATATCCCAGGGGTGCTTGGTCGGCGTCAGGCTCATCCGTCCGGGAGTCATTCTGCTGCGGCTGGTTTCCCACAAAATCGAAGTAGGCTGCGACCGCCGGTTCATTGACAGCCAGGGTGCGCTGCCCTTGCCAGGTCGGGGATGGGGCGGGCGCGGGGGCATGGGGGAGTGCATTGACCAATGGCGTGGCCAATACTCTTTGCAGCGCATGGAATACGAACTGATGCACGGCGCGCGCCTCGCGGAAACGCACTTCGATCTTGGCCGGGTGGACATTGACGTCGACCCCGGCCGGGTCGAGTTCGAGAAACAGCACATAGGCCGGGTGACGGCTGCCGTGCAGAATGTCGGCATAGGCTTGTCTCACGGCGTGGGCGAGCAGTTTGTCGCGGACGAAGCGGCCATTCACGAAGAAATACTGGGCATCGCGGCCGGCGCGGGAATAGGCAGGAAGCGCAGCGAAACCGGTCAACGAGAGATCGCCGGCATTGACTTCGACGACGCGGGTCTGGGCGAAGAACTCGGGGCCGAGGAGTTCGCGTGCGCGCGCCGGCAGATCGGCTGCGCCGAGGCGGTGCTTGACGTTGCCGTTGTGGGTGAGGTTGAAGGCGACATCCGGCCGCGCCAGCGCCATGCGTCTTAACACCTCGTCGCAGTGGGCGTATTCGGTCGCCTCCTGCTTGAGAAATTTTCGCCGCGCAGGCGTGTTGAAATAGAGGTCGGCAGCCTCGATCACCGTCCCGCATCCCCCGGCGGCGGGCGTCAGGGAAAGACTGCTGGCGTCAATGCGCCAGGCGTGGGCCGCGTCCGATGTTCTGCTGGTGAGGGTGAGGCGTGCCACAGAGGCGATCGAGGCCAGTGCCTCGCCGCGAAAGCCGAAGGAAGCGACGCGCTCAAGATCCATGAGGCTGGCAATCTTGCTGGTGGCATGGCGCGCCAGGGCAAGCGGCAGCTCTTCCCTGGCTATGCCGCCGCCGTCATCGGCGACGCGGATGGAGCGCGTTCCGCCCTCCATGAGCTGCACATCAACCTGGCGTGCACCTGCATCCAGGCTGTTCTCCAGCAGTTCTTTGAGTACCGAGGCGGGACGTTCCACCACTTCGCCTGCGGCGATCTGGCTGATGAGGAGATCGGGCAGGTGTTTGATCAAGGCCATGAAGAGATTATAAACCGCCGCTTCCGGTAAAATGCCCGGCTTTAAGCTGCCCGTTGCGATTCATGGATTTTTTCCTTCTCGATTTTCTGCTCCACCTCGATCAGCACCTCGCCATCCTCGTGCAGCAGCATGGCGGCTGGATCTACGGCATTCTGTTTGCAATCATCTTCTGCGAGACCGGCCTCGTGGTCGCCCCTTTCCTGCCGGGGGATTCACTGCTGTTCGTGGCAGGCGCCCTGGCCGCCGGCGGCGGCATGGATATCACCGTGCTTTGCGCCGTCCTTTTCATTGCCGCAGTGGCTGGGGACAACACCAACTACTGGATAGGCCATGCCATCGGGCCGCGCGCCTTTCGCTGGGAGCAGTCGCGCTTCTTCAACAAGGCGGCGCTTTTCAAGACCCATGCCTTCTATGAGACGCACGGCGGCAAGACCATCATCATCGCCCGCTTCCTGCCGCTGGCGCGTACTTTCGCGCCCTTCGTGGCGGGCGTCGCACGCATGACTTATCCGCGATTTTTCTTCATCGACCTGGCCGGCGGCGCCCTCTGGATAGGCTCCCTGACCCTGGCCGGCTACCACTTCGGCAACCTGCCTGTCATCAAGAGCAATCTGTCGCTGATGATTGTCGCCATCATTGCCATTTCGCTCCTGCCCGCGCTGGTCGGCTGGTTGCGCCACCGCATGGCACAGCCTTAGCAGAATCAGTTCCTTAGCGCGATCCGGCGGCTTTGCGCTATGATGATTCATGCGCGCGCTCATGTTCTTCGCCGTTCTCCTATTGGCGCTGGCCGCGTGTGCCCCCGCCCCGCCTGTAGGCGCCTCTGGATCAGGCTTTGATCCAGGCCAACTCGCCAAGACCGATATCGACCGGGTCGCAGACGCCTACCGGCGCGAGATCTTCGCCAGCCTGAGGCTGCTCGCCGAAAAACTTTACCGGCGCAATCCGCGCGAATGGAGGAAGGGCGAAACGGCGGGTGTGGACGCTGCGCTGGCGCGGATGTTCGATCCTGCCGCCAACTGGCGCTTCGCTGAATTTGATGGACGTTACGGCACCGATGCGCTCCAACTCGCCTTCCGCGATGACTACCGCGGCGACCGGGTGCTGGCGCTGATAGGCGGCCTGGGGGGGGATGATGCAGATCGCGTTCAATGACAAGGCCGAGTTCTTTGTGATCGATGACCTCGACCCGCAGAAGTTTTACAACAGCGCGCGCAACGTCGAGATTGCCGTCTGGCGCCTGTCCCAAGCCCGCGATGGCGTTGGCGGATTGTTCCTCATTTCCAACGAGGCCGCCATGCCGCAGAATCTGAGTTTCGAGCGCGAGTTCGGCAAGATCATCGGCCATCTCGATCTGCTTTCGAAAATCGTGGCCGACAAGAGTAACCGCACCCTCGTCAAAGTGATCCAGAGCCTGGCCACAGCCGTGTTTCTGCCCGTGGCGGCACTCCGATGAAAACCGTGGTCATTTTGATCTCCGGGCGCGGCAGCAACCTCTTGTCGCTGCTCGAAGCCGAACTGCCGGGGCGTATCGCGGCGGTCATCAGCAACCGTCCCGAGGCCGGCGGGCTTGCCTACGCGAAGGAGCGCGGGGTGGCGACGGTGGTGCTCGATCATCGTGCCTACAGTAATCGTGCAGATTTCGACGCAGCATTGGGCGATGAGATCGAGCGCCACGGGGACAGCAAGGGTCCTGATCTGGTGCTGCTGGCAGGCTTCATGCGTATCCTCAGCGATGGTTTCGTGCGCCGCTTTTCCGGACGCCTGCTTAACATTCATCCTTCGCTCTTGCCGGCTTTCCCCGGCTTGAATACCCATGCTCAGGCGCTCGCTGCCGGCGTCAGGATTCATGGCTGCACGGTGCATTTCGTTACTCCCGCGCTCGATAGCGGCCCCATCGTCGTGCAGGCGGCGGTGCCAGTTCTTGGCGGCGACACCGAGGAAGCCCTGGCCGAGCGCGTGCTGAGGCAGGAGCACAGAATCTATGCGCAGGCGGTGCGCTGGTTTCTTGAGGAACGCCTTCTCCTCACGCCGGGGGGCAGGGTGGAACTGCTAGGCGAGGGGCCGCCGGCAACGCCCCTGATCTCTCCGGCGCAGGCATGACGGCAGGCTTGGACTAATGAAACGGACGGGTTTCGCTCTGGCCTTGTCGCTGCTGCTGCATCTGGCGATTTTCGCATCACCTGGTTGGCGGCTGCCCATCACCGAATCATCAGTGTCACTGGAGGCAAATTTGCTCGCTGCCGCGCCGCGCCCGGTCGGCCCGCAGCGCCCGATGCAAAAAGCGCCGGCGCTATCAGACGCCACGGCGCCAAGTCAGGGGGGGGCCGAACCGCAGCAGGCTGTGCCGCCAGAGGCGCAGACCGCCTTGCCTGTTGCGCCCGTTGTGCCCTCCCCAGCCCCGGCGCCGCCAGTTGCAGTTGCTCCGTCGCCGGAACCCGCCTTGTCGCCAGAGCCGCAGTTGCCTCGCCATGGACGCATCCGCTTTGCCGTCATGCGCGGCGATCAGGGCTTCGTCGTCGGGCAGTCGGTGCATCGCTGGAGCCACGACGGCAAGGTTTATGTGATCGAGAGCGTGACCGAGACTACGGGTCTTGCCGCCCTGTTCAGGCCGGCGCGGGTGACGCAGACGAGCGAAGGAGAAATTACGGCGGAGGGCCTGAAGCCGCATGAATACCGCACGAAGCGCAATGATGTGGCGACCGAGGCCGCCAGGTTCGACTGGCAGGCGCAAAAGCTCAGATTCTCGGGAGAGCGCAATGCGCCGCTTTCCCCGGGCTCTCAGGACATGCTGAGTCTCTTCTACCAACTCGGCCAGCAGGTGGTTCACGAACGCAAGGAACTCCCGATCGCGACGGGCAAGAAGTACGAGAATTATGTTTTCGCTGCCCTTGGCGAAGAGAAGCTCTCAACCCGCTTCGGTGTGCGGCGCGTATGGCATCTGCGCACAGGTGGCGAACCGGGTGGCGAGACAACAGAGGTATGGCTCGACCTCGATGTGCGCGGGCTGCCTCTGAAGATTCGCTACACCGACCGTAATGGCGAGAGCTTCGATCAGGTCGCCGAGGAAATCGAACTCGATAATAATGAATCCGCCGAAGGTGCTAACTTGCCAAATAAGTTACCCGAAACGGGACGATAGGACGATATGACGCAACGCATCACACCCGCCATGATCGCCAATGCCGCCTCGGCATTGGAGAAACTGCTGACATTTTCCCAACCCGCAGACGCCGTGCTGTCCGAGTTCTTCCGCGAGCATCGCCTGCTCGGCATGCGCGAACGCGGCTTCATCGCCGAGACGGCCTATACGGTACTGCGCAAGAAGCGCTTCCTGGAAAAACTGCTGGCGCCCCTCGTGACGCCGCGTCGCCTGATATTGGCGGCGCTGTCTCATGTGCAGGGCCTCTCCCAGCGCCAGCTGGCGGAGGCGGTGACAGCGGCAGAGGCCGAGTGGCTGGCAGGCGCGAGGATCCGGCAGGAACCGGAGTTGACGCTGGCCGAGCGGGCTGATTTGCCCGACTGGTTGACCGAACGGCTGCTCACCACCCTGTCTGAGGAGGACTTGCTGCAAACGGCACGCGGCCTCAATCAGGGCGCGCCACTCGACCTGCGCGTCAATTCCCTGAAGGCCATTCGCGAAGAAGTTCTGGTGCGACTCGTCGGCGAAGGCATTGCAGCCGAGGCATGCCGCTACTCGCCGCTGGGCATTCGGCTCAAGGCCAAGCTGGCGCTACAACATCACCCGCTCTATCTCGAGGGGGTCATCGAAGTACAGGATGAGGGCAGCCAGTTGCTGGGCTTCCTCCTTGCGCCTAAGCGTGGCGAGATGGTGGTGGACTTCTGCGCCGGCGCAGGCGGCAAGACCCTGCTGCTCGGCGCCATGATGCGTTCCACCGGCAGGCTCTATGCCTTCGACGTCGCCGACAAGCGTCTGCTGCGTCTCAAGCCGCGCGTGGCGCGAGCAGGTTTGTCCAACGTGCATCCGGTGCGCATTTCCGGCGAGAACGATACCCATGTGAAAAGGCTTGCCGGCAAGATCGACCGCGTCCTGGTCGATGCCCCCTGCAGCGGGCTTGGCACCTTGCGCCGCAATCCCGACCTGAAGTGGCGGCAGACGGCGGAAAGTGTCATCGAACTGACCAAGAAGCAGGGCGACATCCTCGCCAGCGCCTCGCGTCTGGTGAAGCTCGGGGGGCGTCTGGTTTATGCCACCTGCAGCATCCTGCCCGAGGAAAACGAGAATGTGATAGCGGCCTTTCTTGACGCACATCCCGATTTCCGTCGCCTCTCAGCCGCAGCCCTGCTGGCCGAACAAGGCATCGGCGTCGACTGCGGCGAGGAGATGCATCTCCTGCCCCATGTCCATGGCACCGACGGCTTTTATGCCGTGGCAATGGAAAGGGCGAAATGAAACAGTTTCTTGCTTTGGCTGTAGCCTGCCTGCTGTCCCTCCCTGTGCAGGCACAGCAGGGGGTGCCTGCACAAGGCAGGGTCGAGTGGGCCTTCACGCCCTGGGACGACGCCGAAGCCGCCATCTTGAGGGTGCTCCAGGAGGCGAAGAAGACCATCTATGTGCAGGCCTATCTTTTCACCAGCAGGTCGCTGGCCAAGGCGCTGATCGAGGCCAAGAGCCGCGGCGTATCGGTCAATATACTCACCGACCGCGAGATGCTGGTCAAGGACGAGGCTGGCCGCAGCCAGATTCCAAGCCTTGCCGCCGCCGGCATCCCGGTCTGGGTCGAGGTGCGCTATGCCGCGGCGCATAACAAGATTATCCTGGTGGACCCCGAAGCGGAAACGGCTGCAGTTGTCACCGGCAGTTATAATTTCACCTTCTCGGCGCAGGCGCGCAATGCCGAAAACCTGCTGATACTGCGAGGTAGCCTGAAACTCGCCCGCGCCTATCTCGACAACTGGCGACGTCATCGGATGGACGCCTTGCCCTATCCGCAGGGTCTCTCCGAATAGTCGCGGAGGTACAAGCCATGGCGAACGATATTTCCAATCTGCTCACCGATTTTTGGCGCGACCTGCAACAGCCCGACATGCTCTGGCAATTTTGCGCTCTGGTGCTGTGCCTGGGGCTCGCCTTCTTCGCCAGCCGCCTGGCAGGTGGGCGCGCCTGGCGCATCGGCCAGGGCGGACTGAAACGAGTCACCTTTCCTGTGGTCGCGCTGGTCCTGGTCCTGGTGGCGGAGACGTTGCTGCGGCGCTGGTTTCACACCCATCTGCTGGCGCTGGCGGTGCCGCTTTTGGCTTCCCTCGCAGTGATCCGTGCCGTGTTCTATGTGCTGCGCTATGCCTTTGGCAGTTCCGCCTGGCTGGCGTCTTTCGACCGCATATTCTCACTTCTGGTCTGGGGCGTTGTGGCGCTCCACATCACCGGACTGTTGCCGGATCTCATCGCCATGATGGAGAGCATCAGCTTCGCAGTCGGCAAGCAGAGGCTCAACCTCTGGATACTGGCGCAAGGCTTGGTGACGGTGCTCTTCACCCTTTTCGTGGCGCTCTGGGCGGCCGGCTTGGTGGAGGCCAGGCTGCAGCGTGTCGAGGGGTTGGATGGCAACCTGCGCGTGGTGTTTTCCCGGCTATCCAAAGTATTCCTGATATTGCTGGCGGTGATGGTCGGCCTGCCTCTGGTCGGCATCGATCTCACCACGCTCTCGGTATTTGGCGGGGCACTCGGCGTCGGCTTGGGCTTCGGCCTGCAGAAGATCGCCAGCAATTATGTTTCAGGCTTCATCATCCTGCTCGACCGCTCCATCAGCATTGGAAGCCTCATCACTGTGGGCGCCGACCGCGGCCTGGTGAGCAAAATCACCACCCGCTATACGGTCGTGAGGAGCCTCGGCGGCGTCGAGGCGATCGTCCCCAACGAGTTGTTGGTGAGTTCAGTGGTGCGCAACGAATCCTATTCCGACCCCAATATGCGCTTCTCGTTGCCGGTACAAATCAGCTACGAAGCCGACCCCGACCAAGCCATGCGCATCATGGTCGCGGCGGCCAGGGCACAGCCGCGCATACTCTCCGAGCCGCCGCCGGCTGCTTTTCTGACAGCTTTCGCAGACTCCGGCATCAATCTCGAACTCGGTTTCTGGATTGCCGACCCGCAGCAAGGTACGCTGCAACTGCTTTCGGACATCAACCTCACGATCTGGCGCGAGTTTCAGACCGCCGGCATCAGAATCCCCTTTCCCCAGCGCGAAATTCGCCTCCTCGGCACGGAGGCCTGAACACTCGCCGAGGCAACTATTCGCGTAGAATGAGGTCTAATTCGGTATATTTCTAAAGGTATATATTCCGCATGCTCTCAGGTTTAATTGAAATGCCTTGGTGGGGCTACGTGGTTGCCGTTCTCGCGATGACCCATGTCACCATCGCCGGCGTCACCATTTTCCTGCACCGTCATCAGGCGCATCGTGCGCTGGAACTGGGCTCCTTGCCCAGCCACTTCTTCCGTCTCTGGCTATGGCTGTCCACCGGCATGGTGACCAAGGAGTGGGCGGCGATCCACAGGAAACACCATGCCAAGTGCGAAACGCCGGCTGATCCCCACAGCCCGCAAGTTTTCGGCCTGAATCGTGTCCTGTGGGGCGGCGTATTCCTCTATGTCAAGGAGTCGCGCAATGCCGACACCATGGAGCGCTACGGCCACGGCACACCCGACGACTGGATCGAACGCCATCTCTATACGCCCCTCCACAAGCTTGGCGTCATCATCATGCTGGCCATTGATATCCTGCTCTTCGGGGCTCTCCCTGGCATTCTGATCTGGGGCGTGCAGATGGTCTGGATACCTTTCTGGGCCGCCGGTGTCATTAACGGCGTCGGCCACTTCTTCGGCTACCGCAACTTCGCCTGCAATGATGCCAGTACCAACATCCTGCCCTGGGGCATCCTGATCGGCGGCGAGGAACTGCACAACAACCACCATGCCTTCGCCACATCGGCAAAACTCTCCAACAAGTGGTACGAGTTCGACATCGGCTGGCTTTATATCCGCATCCTGGAAATCCTGGGCCAGGCCCGGGTGAAGAAAGTCGCCCCAACACCCAGGCTCGGCGTCATTCGCCCGGCGGTGGACGCCAAAATGCTGCAGGCTGTCATCACGCATCGCTATGACGTCCTGGCGAAGTATATGAAGTCGCTACAGCGCATCGCCAGCGAGGAGATTGCCAAGCTCAGGCTGGATGCGAACCAGGGCCATGCGCTCAAGCGCTGGTTGGGCGAGTCCGAGTTGCAAAGCCTGGAGCAGGAGAAACTCGCGTCTGTGTTGAAGAAGAGCGACCGATTGTCCAAGGTCTATGCCATGCGCGCCGATCTTGAGGCTCTCTGGATGCGTTCCGCCGCCAGCCATGAGCAACTGCTGAAGCAGTTGCAGGAGTGGATACACTGCGCCGAGCAGAGCGGCATCGCCCAATTGCAGGAGTTCTCCCTGCGTTTGCGGCGTTATGCAGTTTGAACCTCGCGATCTGATGCGCTAGAAAGCAATGAGCCCGTCCGAGAGGTGCTCGGACGGGCTCTTTGCTTGTGTTCCCAGGGAAGCCTTACTTCAGCTTGGTTTCCTTGTAGGCGACATGCTTGCGAACCTTGGGGTCGTATTTGACCATCTCCAGTTTCTCAGGCGTGGTGCGCTTGTTCTTGGTGGTTGTGTAGAAATGGCCGGTTCCGGCCGTGGATTCAAGCTTGATTTTTTCGCGGGCGCCTTTGGCCATGTTGCTCTCCGGTCAGGTTGCGGCTAATGTCAGAAGGACTCGCCGCGGCTTCTCAGCTCGGCGAGAATGACATCGATGCCTTTTTTGTCTATGGTGCGCAGACCGGCGTTGGAAACGCGCAGCCGCACCCAGCGGTTTTCGGATTCGACGAAGAATCGACGGTTCTGCAGGTTAGGCAGGAAGCGACGCTTGGTCTTGTTGTTGGCGTGGGAAACGTGGTTTCCGACCATCGGGGCCTTGCCCGTGACTTGGCAAACGCGTGACATGTGGGTTGCTCCAGAAATCGATTCAACAAAGCCGATGATTATACCTGAGGCCGCAAGAAAACTTCAAGCCCACATTTCGGCCCCGTATTTGCCCCCCGGTTCAGAGCATGCCGCGTTCGGCGAAGGACATGGGTGGACTGTTGCCGGCGACGATAAAGTGATCGAGCACTTTCACATCAACCAGCGCCAGGGCTTGTTTCAGCGATACGGTCAGAGCCTCATCAGCGCGTGAGGGCAGGGCGGTGCCGGAGGGGTGGTTGTGGGCAAAAATGACCGCGGCGGCATTACGGGACAAGGCCTGCTTGACCACCTCGCGCGGGTAGACGCTGGTTTGCGTCAGAGTGCCGCGAAAGAGTTCCTCGTGAGCGATCAGCCGGTTCTGGGCGTCCAGCCATAGCGCCACGAAGGCTTCGTGCGGCAGGTGGGCGAGTTTCAGACACAGCCATTCGCGTACCGCGGCGGGTGCTGCGAACAGGTCGCGGGAGATCATCTCCTCATGGAGCGCCCGCTTTGCCATCTCCAGCACCGCTTGCAGTTGCGCATACTTGGCGCTGCCCATGCCGGGAATGGCGGAGAATTCGACCAACTGTGCGTGGAAAAGCCTCTGCATTGAGCCGAAGTGCGCGAAGAGCTGGCGGGCCAGGTCGACCGCACTCTTGCCTCTCACCCCGACGCGCAGGAAGATGGCCAGCAGTTCTGCGTCGGACAGCGCGCCCGCACCCAGCTTCAGCAAGCGTTCGCGCGGGCGTTCCTGTTCGGGCCAATCGGTGATTGCCATGGGGTAGAATGACGCATCGAACTGAGGGTGGATATTCTACTGTCATGGCGGAGTTTTCAGGTAAACGCATCGTTCTTGGCATCACTGGCGGAGTGGCGGCCTACAAGACTGCGGAACTGGCGCGCTTGCTCGTCAAGGCCGATGCCGCCGTCGATGTGGTGCTGACCGAGGCCGCAACACAATTCGTCGGCCCGGCGACCTTCCAGGCGCTCACCAGCAGGCCGGTATTGACTGACTTGTGGGATGCGCGTGCGCCTGGCGGCATGGCGCACATCGATCTTAGCCGCGGCGCCGCCGCGATTCTGATCGCGCCGGCCACAGCCGACTTCCTCGCCAAACTCGCCCACGGGCAGGCCGACGATTTGCTCTCGACGCTCTGCCTGGCGCGGGCCTGCCCCCTGCTGGTGGCACCGGCGATGAACCGGCAGATGTGGGAACAATCGCCGACGCGGCGCAATGTCCGGCAATTGATCGATGACGGGATCTCCCTGCTGGGTCCTGGCAGCGGTGACCAGGCCTGCGGCGAAGTGGGGCCGGGGCGCATGCTTGAGTCGGAAGAACTGTTCGAGGAACTCGTCGCGTTCTTCCAACCCAAGCTTCTCGCCGGTAAACGCGTGCTCCTCACCGCGGGTCCGACCTTCGAGGCCCTCGATCCAGTGCGTGGGCTGACCAATTCCAGTTCTGGCAAGATGGGTTTCAGTCTGGCGCGCGCCTGTCATGAGGCGGGCGCGGCAGTGATCCTGATATCCGGTCCGGTCGCCCTGCCGACGCCGCGCGGCGTCACGCGCATCAATGTCGAGAGTGCAGCCCAGATGCGCGAGGCTGTGCTACGCGAACTGCCAGGACAAGGCTTGTTCATCAGCGTGGCGGCGGTGGCGGACTACCGCCCTGCCAAGGCCGAGGTCGGCAAGATCAAGAAGAACGGGAAGGTCATGGCCCTGGATCTGGTGCAAAACCCCGATATCCTCGCGGAGGTCTCGGCGCTGCCCGAGGCGCCGTTTTGCATCGGTTTCGCCGCCGAGAGCCAGAACCTCGCCGAATATGCCGAGGGCAAGCGCCTGGCAAAGAAACTGCCCCTGGTCGTGGGCAATCTGCTGCAGGACGGGCTGGGCGGCGACGCCAACAGTGTCACCCTGTTCGATGACCAAGGGGCCCACCCGCTGCCCTCCGCGCCAAAGATCGACGTGGCGCGCGCCATTGTCGCCCACATTGCCTCCATGCTGATTCCACGCTGACATGCATCGTATCGACGTCAAGATTCTCGACCCGCGCCTCATGGACGCAACGGGTCAATATGCCCCGCATTACGCCACTGCGGGCGCCGCTGGTCTCGATCTGCGCGCCTGCATCGAGGTGCCGGTCAAGATCCATCCTGGCGAGACGCAACTGATTCCCACCGGCATCGCCATCCATCTCGCCGATCCGGGGCTGGCGGCGATGATCCTGCCGCGCTCAGGACTCGGCCACAAGCATGGCATCGTGCTGGGCAATCTGGTCGGACTCATTGACTCGGATTATCAGGGCGAGATTTTCATTTCTACCTGGAATCGCGGCAAGGAGAATTTCACCTTGAATCCCCTGGACAGGCTCGCCCAACTGGTGGTGGTGCCGGTCGTTCAAGTCGCCTTCAATATCGTCGATGACTTCGCTGCGTCTGATCGGGGCGACGGCGGCTTTGGCAGCACCGGCAAGTCCTGAGTTGAAAAAGGCCGCTTGCGCGGCCGTGTGGGTTCAGGTCAGATTCAGGCCAAAGAGTCGGACCAGATGTTCTTTGCCCACTCCAACGCGTAGACTCCCTCCACTTCGCTCGCGGCGGCAGAAAGACCGCCTGAACCAGTCACGGTCTTGAAGGTCTTGTCCTTGGCATCATAGGCATGGACGGAAGCGACATGTACGGCGTTCTTGGCATCGACGAAGCTGTAGCAGGTGTTGGCAATCAGCATCGGATCGGCGGGTTGCTCACCATTCATCAGGCTCACGATGGCAGCGGCAGCGATCTTGGCGTGCTGAGTTGTCATATGGCCTGACTTGGGCATTGCCGCCGCGGATAACGTTGCGTCGCCGAGGACGTGAATATTCTTCTGTGCGACCGATTCCATGGTGCGCCAGTCGATCCCGCACCAGCGGTTGTTGGCCGTGATGAGACCTGCCTGCCTGGCAATGCTGCCGGCCATCTGAGCTGGAAGGATGTTCAGGACATCGGCCTTGACCGCATCGGCGAATTCGAACTTGACCGTGTTGCTTGCCGCATCGATGCTGGTGATGTCATGGTTAGGCAGGTAGGAGATCATGCCTTTGTAGTTGTCTGCCCAGGCCTTCATGAACAGCCCTTTTTTCGATTGCACGTCCTCGTTGGCATCGAGGATCAGGACCTTGGATTTCGGCTTCTTGCCCTTCAGGTAGTGCGCCACCAGGCAGGCGCGCTCATAGGGGCCGGGAGGACAGCGGTAGGGGGACTTGGGAATGCAAAGGGCGTAGACCCCGCCATCCTTCATGTCCTCCAGTTGCCGTCTCAAGGCCAGGGTTTGCGGTCCGGCCTTCCAGGCATGGAGGATCTTGCTCTCGGAAAGTTCCGGGGTGAGTCCAGGGACGCTGTTCCACATGAAGTCGATGCCGGGAGATACCACCAGACGGTCATAGCCGATGCTGTCACCGCTAGCGAGTTTAACCGTTCTGCCTTCCACGTCAATTGCCAGAGCTTCGCCCTGGATCACTCTGACACCATGATTCTTGAGCCCGTCATAGCTCACGGTGATGTCGGTCAAGCTCTTTTCGCCGGCCAAAACCAGATTGGAGATCGGGCAGGAGACGAAGGCCGGATTGCGCTCGATCAGCGTCACGGCAATGTTGCCCTTGCTCCACATGCGGATGTATTTCGCGGCAGTGGCGCCGCCGTAGCCTCCGCCGACCACCACGACGTGTCCGGATCCTTTGACAGCGCCGGCACACCCCGAGAGCAAGGTGGAAACAGTTCCGATCGCGGCGCCAGCCGCGGAGACTTTGAGAAAATCGCGTCGATTGATCGTCATGTCGATACCCTCATTTCTGCGCCGAAAAATAGCCGGCGATGGCTTCGATCTGCGCCTCGCTGTAGCCCTTGGCGAGTTGGCCCATCACCGTGGCAGGCTTGGTGCCAGCCTTGAAGTCCTTCATGTTCTGGACGAATCTGTCCTTGGGCATGCCGGCCAGATCGATCATCTGGCCCGCACTCCTGCCGTTAGTTCCGTGACAACTGGCGCAGGCGGCGGCCAGGTTTCTGCCATAGTTCATGTCCTGGGCGATTGCCATGCCGGTCATGCCGGTCAGAGTCAATGTGACTGCTATCACAGCGCGTTTCATCGGCTAGCTCCTTTTAATGAACCCGAAAAGTTTATGAAGGGCAACATATATCCATGCCAATCTAAAGGATATGAAGAATAGCAACGATTAATTCTGCTTCTACGTCCATTTGTACTTTGCATGATGCCCGGTTCTGGAGGTGCGTGGTCGCGTCTGACAGGGACCTCAATCGATATGTTGGCGACTGAAGCGAAATAACAGCGCGCTTAACCGACCAGATGTTCGGCGACATCGACGCGTACGGTGTCGCGCTCGAGGGCGGAAAGCGCCGCAAGAGCGAAGTCCTGGGCCCATTGGCCGCCTTCGGCGAAGCGCTTCTCGCCGGCGTATCGGGCAACCGAGAGGATCTTGTCAAGCGTCAATACTTTTCCCAGGGGATTGCTCGGCATGCAGTCGAGATCCGACCATTCCTTATCAAGCCAATGCTGCGCTTCTTTGCGCGGCGGCAGGGAGGCATCACCTTGGAATTTGAACTCATATTCGCGATCGCGGGCAAAGGCCACGGTGACGGTATAGGACATGACGGAGGATCCCGATGAGTTTGCGTTCGAAGATGCGATTCTGAATGGGACCGCCTTCGGGGGCAAGCCCCCCATAAGTGAAATCGGCGCCCTAAGGCACCGTTTCGTGAGCGAACACCGTCAGTCGAGTCTTTCGTAGAGCGCCAGGGTCAGGAATTCGGGGTATTCCTTTGCCGTGGACATTTCCTCGAAAATCTTCGCCGCCTCGACATAGGTGGCGTTGTAGGCGGCCTCGCCGACGATGGCTTCGATTCTCACCATTTCCTCTGGAATCATATTGTGCACCATGTCGGCAGTGACCTTGCGACCGTCTTCCAGCACCCCTTTGTGCGAGCGAATCCATTGCCATACCTGTGAGCGGGAGATTTCGGCGGTGGCCGCGTCTTCCATCAGATTGAAAATGGGCACGCAACCGTTGCCGGCAAGCCAGGAGCCGAGGTACTGGATGCAGACGCTGATGTTGCTGCGCAGTCCAGCCTCGGTGATCGGCTTTTCAGGCCCAAAGTTGAGCAAGTCGGCGGCTCTTGACTGCACGTCGTCGCGCTTTCTTTCGATCTGGTTGGGCCGTTCTCCCAGCACTTTGACGAACTCTTCCATGCAGATCGAGACCAAGCCCGGGTGGGCGATCCAACTGCCGTCGTAGCCGTCCGTGGCTTCGCGCTCCTTGTCGGCGCGTATCGCGGCCATGGCTTTTTCGTTGCCGACCGGATCGTTCTTGATCGGGATTAGTGCGCTCATGCCGCCGATGGCGGGGGCCTTGCGCTTGTGGCAGGTTTTCAGGAGCAATAGGGTATAGGGGCGCATGAAGGGCGCGGTCATGGTGATCTTCGCGCGGTCGGCCAGGCAGAAGTCCTTGTTGGTCTTGAAGGTCTTGATGCAGCTGAAAATGTAGTCCCAGCGACCGGCATTGAGGCCCGAGGAATGCTCGCGAAGTTCGTACAGGATTTCTTCCATCTCGAAGGCGGCAAGCAGCGTTTCCACCAGCACCGTGGCTCTGATGCTGCCTTGCGGAATGCCAAGTTCTGCCTGCGCCATGACGAAGATCTCGTTCCACAAGCGCGCTTCAAGGTGGGACTGCAGCTTTGGCAGGTAGAAGTAGGGGCCGGAGCCGCGTGCGAGTAATTCTTTTGCATTGTGAAACATGAACAGGGCGAAGTCGAAAATGCCGCCAGGGGCGCGTTTTCCGTCGATCAAGAGATGTTTTTCGCCAAGATGCCAGCCGCGCGGCCGGACGATCAGCGTCGCAACCTTGTCGTTCAACTGGTAGCTCTTGCCGCCTTGATCGAGGCTGATGGTGCGGCGGATGGCTTGCTTCAGATTGATCTGCCCCTGGATCTGGTTGTTCCAGTTCGGAGCGTTGGAATCCTCGAAGTCTGTCATGTAGCTGTCGGCACCGCAGTTCAAGGCGTTGATGATCATCTTGCGCTCGGCCGGTCCGGTGATCTCGACGCGGCGGCAGATCAGATCCTTGGGCAGCGGGGCGATGGTCCAGTCGCCGTTCCTGATGTGGGCGGTCTCAGGCAGGAAGTCAGGAAGTTTGCCGGCGTCAAACTCGGCCTGACGCTCTACGCGCTTGGCCAGTAGTTTCTGGCGCCGGGGCTCAAAGGTACGGCACAGCTTGGCGACGAAAGCCAGGGCTTCGGGCGTGAGGATCTGGGCGAATTCAGGCGAGACCGGCGCCTTGAGTTCAATGCCGGCGGGCAGTTTATTATTCATGTTGTATCCTGAGCTTGAAAAATGACAATCGGGTGATTCTACAATACAACAACGCCGCGCCCCCTCATGAGGGGCGCGGCGGGGGCTGCGCCAAGGGTGCTTGGCGCCAGATCCTAGGCGTTGGCGGCCTTCTTGTCGAAGAAC
>CAIYYX010000056.1 GCA_903930535.1 uncultured Sterolibacterium sp.
AGCGGATTTCGCCGCGTTCGGTGAACTTCAAGGCATTGCTCATCAGATTGGTGAGCACCTGGCCCAGGCGGAGGGGATCACCCTGCAAGCTGTCCGGTATGCCCGGCATGGCGGCGATGACCAGTTCCACGCCCTTCTCGTTCGCCTTGAGCTTGAACAGGGTGGCCACTTGTTCCAGCACATCGTCGAGGCAGAACGGCACCGACTCCATCTGCAGCTTGCCGGCCTCTATCTTCGACATGTCGAGGATGTCATTGATGATACCGAGGAGGGATTCGGCGGCAACGGCGATCTTGCTCACATAGTCTCGCCCGCGCTTGGGCAGATCGAGTTTCAGGCACAGGTGGGCGAAACCCATCACAGCGTTGATCGGTGTGCGTATCTCGTGACTCATGTTGGCCAGGAACTGGTCTTTGATACGGCTCGCGGCCGCGGTGCTGTCACGCTCGATTAACAATTCGGCGGTGCGACTGGACACCAGTGCCTCGAGATGATGGCGATACTGGTCCAGTTCCAGACCCGCACGCTTCTTCTCGGTGATGTCCTCCTTGATCGCAACGTAGTGGGAGATGCTACCGTCGGCCTGGCGCAGGGGGGTGATGATGGCAAATTCGAGGTATTCACTGCCGTCCTTGCGCCGGTTGGAAAGCTCGCCCTTCCACGACTGACCCTGGCTTAGCGCTGCCCACATCGCCCGAAAGGACTCGGGCGGGGTCTTGCCCGAGCCGAGTATGCTCGGGTTCTGGCCGAGCAGTTCGTCGCGGCTGTACCCGGCGGTGGTGACGAATGCGTTATTGACATACTCAATCCTGGCGTCGATGTTGGCGATGGCGATGCTCTCTGGGCTTTGTTCCACCACCAGGGAGAACTTGCGCAGCGCTTCATCTTGATTTCTGATCTCTTCGAGATGCTGGCTGGCGACATGAGCCGCATTGGTGAGGCGGATGGCGCGGGCTCTGTCTCTCAACGCCAAAAGCATCAGGAAGAAAATCAGGCCGCTCAACGCCAGGCCGCCGCCCAGTGTCGCCCAGGTCGCGGCGTAGCTAACGGAGGATGCGCTACCGATGTGGTCAAACTCCAGCAGCCACCGGCGGCCATAGAACTCGATCGTTCGCTGCTGATGGATCAGCGAATACGCCATGGGGCCGTTGTGGCTGTCGAACAAACTGCTGGCCGCGCTAGCCTCACTCCCTTCATAGATGTGCAGTTCGGTGCTTCGCCCTTCGTGCTGCTGCCAGTCATGAAGAGCGCCGCCCAGGAGATCGTTCATGCGCAAGGGTGCATAGACCCAACCGCTCAGCGCCGCTTGTCTCTGAGCGGGCGTCTCCTGCGCCATGCCATTGCGATAGACCGGCACATACAGGAGGCTGTCCGCCTGAATATCGGTGCCTGTCTCCCGCTCCAGTGCGACCTTGCCCGACAGCGTTAGCTTGCCGGTGTCGCGCGCCCGCACCATGGCAGCACGCTGGACCGGCTCGGAAAACATGTCGTAGCCGAAGGCGCGCAGGTTGCCCTCACGAAAGGGCTCGAGGTAAATGATGGCGGTGGTGATGGCACGCTCGCCGGCCGGGTGTACGCTGTAGTCGGGAAATCCTTCGGCGCGCATGCGGGCGGTGTGGGCGGCCAATTGATGCGGGGGAATGACTAGCGCGAAACCGATTCCCTGCACGCCAGTAAAGCTCTCATCTGCGCTCATCTTCTCGACATAGCGGCGCCAGTCTTGACGCGCAACACTGGGTGAGGCTGCAAGCAGGGCGGCGCCGCTGCGAAGAAGCAGCGCACGGTCCTCCAGGCGATCGTGGATGTTGCGGACGATCTGATCGCAGCCAAAGGTAAAGTGCTTTATCGCCTCCTCTTCGTTGCCCTGCTTGACCTTAAGGCTGACCAAAGCCGTGGCCAGCAGACAAGCGCCGAGCATCGCCCAGACACCCATGGTCGGGCGGCTGAAAGCGGCTCGGGTTTCAGGCGAAATGGCTGCTGAAGCTGGATCCATTTTTACCTCTTGATGCGTCGCTGGGCGGTTGTCGTAAAAAGCACATTGGGGCTGCTTTACGGCATCGTGTCTGCGACACCTTGTTCGCCTACTTTGGTGAGTTGTGCGATCTCATCGACCGAGAGGACGCGCTGGATGGAAAGGATGATGACGAACTTGCCGCCGATCTTGCCCATGCCGTCGATGAAGTCGGCGCGAATCTTGGCGCCGAAGGAAGGTGCGGGCTCGATGTCGGCGGAGGACACCTCGAGCACCTCCGAGACCGCATCGACCACCACGCCGATGACGTGCCTCTCCTCCCCATTCCCGACTTCGATGATGACGATGCAGGTGCGCCGCGACACCTCGGTCTGCTGGCCGCCGAAGCGGGCAGCCAGATCGATCACCGGCACGACGCTGCCGCGCAGATTGATGACGCCGCGAATGAAGGCCGGCATCATCGGGATCTCGGTCAGCTGGCCGTACTCGATGATCTCCTTGACGTTGAGAATCCCCACCGCGTACATCTCGCCGGAAAGCATGAAGGTGAGGTACTGCTGGATATCGACCGCGCTCGCAACGGCCTGTTTCTTGCCGCCTGTTTTGCCCACGGAGCTGCTTGCTTGTTGAGCGATTTGTCCCATGATTTTCTCCCAGGATCAGAATCGTTCGAAATCGCCCTCGGAGGCCGCGACAGCCGCCTGACGGGCCGGGCGCGACTTGGGAGCCGAGGCTGCGGCTGCATGAGCAGCGGGCCGCGCCCGTTTCGCCGCGCCGCCGGAAGCCGCTGCCTGTTCCTCGATCTTGAAGAATTCCATCAGGTCCTGCAGTTGCGCCGCCTGGCCGCCCATCTCCTCGGACGTGGCGGCAAGTTCCTCGGAGGCCGAAGCGTTCTGCTGCGTCGCCTTGTTCAGTTGCCCCATGGCGCCGTTGATCTGGCCAACGCCGGCACTCTGCTCCTGACTCGCAGCGGCGATCTCCTGCACCAGATCCGAGGTCTTCTTGATCGAAGGCACCATCTCGTCCAGGAGTTTGCCCGCCTGCTCGGCCATCTTGACCGAGGACCCGGCCAGTTGCCCGATCTCCTGCGCGGCCACCTGGCTCCTTTCGGCGAGTTTCCGCACTTCGGCTGCGACCACCGCGAAACCCTTGCCATGTTCGCCGGCGCGTGCCGCCTCGATCGCCGCATTCAACGCCAGGAGATTGGTCTGGTAGGCGATGTCGTCGATGATGCCGATCTTGCCGGCGATCGACTTCATCGCCTCCACCGTGTCCTTCACCGCCGTGCCGCCCTGGGTCGCCTCCACCGAAGACTTGGTGGCCATATTGTCGGTGACCTTGGCGTTCTCGGTGTTCTGGGTGATCGAGGCCGTCATCTGCTCGATGCTGGCGGTGGTCTCTTCGACCGATGC
>CAIYYX010000057.1 GCA_903930535.1 uncultured Sterolibacterium sp.
CATTGACCTTGTCGGTGACGATCGTCCCATCGTGCAGTTTGGTCTCGGTGCGTCCAACGCGATGTGGCGCGAGCAAGCCATTCTCCCGCATCACTCGTCGCACACGGCGGGGGCTCGCGCGAACGCCGGCAAAGCGCAATCGCGCCCATAACTTGCGGTAGCCTTCCCCGTGAAAGCGGGAGGCATCTATTTGCCGACGGATATGATCTGCCAGCTCCGCGTCCGAACATGCGCCGATCGGACCAGGCCGACGGGCAATCGTGGTCGGCTGTGTCTCTCTGAGCGAGCGATAGACGCTGGCGCGCGAGACCTTCCACACCCGCGCAACGCGCGCCAGACCGTAACAACGAGCAACGGAGGGCGAGAGCGTCTGGCTCATCGTCTCGACCTCCTGTGTGCAAAAGGGCGTTTGCCCTCCATCGCCGCTATCTTGGCGTAGAGTAGTTCGTTGTCCATGGTGATCTCGCCCACCTTGGATTTCAGCCGGGCGATCTCGTCGTCGCGATCATCACGTTCGCGCTCTTTCAGGGATGTTGCTGCCCCAGAAAGCGCCCGGTCGCGCCACTCGGTCAGCTTGGCGACGGTGACATTCGTCTCCCGGGCCACAAGCTCCAACGGCTCGCCACGCAACAGCCGTGCCACGACCGCCAACTTACGCCTGACGGAATTACGCTTCGGCCAGTTAACATCGACGCCCGAAGGGACGCCTGCGCCAGCTTTGGGGGAGCGCTCCGGCGTCCCTTCGGGCTTGCGCCCTTCATCATTCGTCATGTTTGACACTCCGGTTGAGGTTAAATTTACCTCAGCCGGGTGTCTCATTCATCCGTGCCGCACCCCACCGCTGGCGACTTGCTTCAAATCAAGGATGTTCTAGGACACCATTAATATAATGGGAGAGCCTGCCAATGACAAGATCATTAGATCGC
This sequence comes from uncultured Sterolibacterium sp., assembly GCA_903930535.1. Taxonomy (GTDB): domain Bacteria; phylum Pseudomonadota; class Gammaproteobacteria; order Burkholderiales; family Rhodocyclaceae; genus CAIYYX01. The sequence goes on from CAIYYX010000057.1 coordinate 927, forward strand.
ATTCGGCCACGCGCGTAAGCGCCCTTGGCATAAAAAATGTCGTCTCAATCCACCGTCGCGGGCAGTCATACACCTCCCAAGTGGTTGATTCCTCGGGGCATCAGGCAGCCGGCTGGTGGAGTAAATTTCGCCTGTCTTCTACCTATTGTTTCTACTTCATTGCTGGTTACTCGGCGGCGTTTTTGACGCTTGGTATCGCAGCTAACCAATCGAAATATGTTGGCTAACTTCGAGGCCTTCCTTGATATAATTGATTATTTTTGCGAGCACTAAACCACCTCATCGTAGAGCCGGTACTCTCTCGGCAACACTGTGGCTTTGTCGTAATAGCTCTCACAACGGTTCGACAGGCGTTCATAGGTCCGCCATCGCATCCATTTCGGCTTTGGTGGCACATCCCATTGGTCAGATGCCCCGGGGCCGCCGATACGGTCGCAGAGCTTCCTTGCCGTATGATGCGCACGAGAACCTGGTCCGTAGTACTGCGAAAGATAGGCATAGTGTTTGCCCCATGATTTCCGCCCGGCGAAGAACCTCTTGCCTGGCGGCGACCACAAGACGGACACGTAGCGGTTTTCGCGCGGGCAGACGAAATACCATTGATGGCCGCCAAAATGCCGTGGACGGGCGACGAGCTTGATGATTTGGTTAATCCAGTCGGCAGCAATATGCATGGTGTCTAATTCAGCCGGATAATTATCCTTCGACCCTATGGTCATGTCGGCGGCGATTCTGGCGCTGGCGATCAACTCGCCGTCGTCGTCGAACCACTGGTATTCTTTCAGTGGCGATATTTGACCTGGTTCAATAAGGCCACCGCGCAACAGCTGATTTATATCAAGCCGAAGACCAAGCTCTAATGGCATCCGCTGCATCGGTCGCGGCATATCACTTTCTCCTTTGCCAAGGGCGTTCTGATCGCGCGGCCAAGTGATTTTTGAATCGAAATATGCTGGCTAACTTCGAAGCACTCATTGCAAATGATGCTCATGCTCAGTGTCTGATGCGTTGATTAAATAATAGCATTTTTAGACA
>CAIYYX010000058.1 GCA_903930535.1 uncultured Sterolibacterium sp.
CCGAGGAACGTGCCGAGGGCGACCAAGCCGCTGCCAGGCAGTATGAGCAGCGACCCTTCCATTGGATCAACCGCGCCCAGCAGCATGGCGATGCTGCCGACAATGATGCAGATGCGTGACCAAAGACTGCGACTACCAAACCTCATTTTCATGCCCGGCATTTTACGAAGTCGGGTGCGAGCGTGTTAATTGATAATCCTGATCTGCCATTGGATTGATCAATGGAGACGCGATGCCGCCGCATCGTGCCCTTGCGCGAAACTGCCGCGCCGCACAGCATCCGACTCTCAACCGGCGAGCTTTCGCAGCGCCTCAACGATCCAGATCATCCCCTCGGTATCCTGGCCGCAGTATTCTTCCAGATGTTTCCGAACCTGCTGCCGCTCGGCCTCCGGCACGTCGCCGAACGTCACCCGCAGAAATTCCCGGCTGGCCATGCCGCCTTCCTGGATCGCCAGCCCCTCGTAGCCCTTGCCGGTCAGCGCCGGTAAAACCGCCTTCATCGAGGCGCTGCCTTGCTGATCGGGATGGTAATAATCGAACGACCGGAATGGATCGAGCAGATCGACGACCCGGCCCTCGATGTCTTTCAGCCAGGTCGAGAAGTTCGGCATGACCTCGCAACATTCCCGCAACCGCTCAAGCTCGAACGCGGCATTGAACGCAACGATGGAGCCGGTGTGACCGATGTTGTCTCGCAACTTGAGCATGAACTCCGGTCGCGGATCGTGACGGCCCTCGGCCAGAAACATGACGTGTTGCGGCTTTGCTCCCGGCGCACGGACGATGTGCAGGCTGAATTGAAAAGGCACCTGCTGGTAAGGCCGCACGCCGTCGAACAGCGGGATCGCCGTGCCAATCGTCTCGAAGTCCAGGAAGTGCAACGGGTATTCCAGCCTGCCGAGAAACTTGGAGATGGCCTGCTTGTTGATGCGCGGTTTGCCGGTGACGGCGGTCGCTCGCTGGATCGCCTGGTTGTCCGTCAGCTTAATGTCACCGGGGATGTGCTTCAGCAACGTGATGCCCTGGTCGAACAGGGCAAATCCTTTCTGCGTGCCCCGGTACAGATCGAGGACGCTGTGCTTCGGCAGAAACTTCCAGCAGACATCGTGGAGGGCGCAGGGGTACGGATCGTCGCAGTGCGGGCCGATCTTGATGTCTGGGGGCTGGCGCTGCCGGATCGTCTTGAACATGTCGTCCAGCTTGTCCTCGACGATCTGCCCCAGGTTGGCCGCCCGGTCGGTCACGTCCTCCAGGACGAAGAACTTCTTGGGGTTGATCTCGCCCTGCCGCACGAAGTCGGGATTGATGTGGCAGAGGAAGCAGCGCCGGATTTTGAGACCCGCCATCGCCAGCACCCACACTTGGAAGCCGAGGTTTTCCAACTGAACGTCCTTGAGGCTGGTCGTGGTTTTGACCTCGATGATGTCCCAAGCGCCTTGCGGCGCTGGCTGGAGAATGTCCACCCGGCAGAATCCCCCGTTGGCAACGAACGCCGCCTCGAAGAGCGGCTTGCGGAGCTTGAGCGCCTTCTGGGTGAGGCGGGATGTTTCGTCGTAATCGTAGATGCCGCCGCCGATCTCGACGCCGTCGAGGAACATCTGCTGGGCGAGTGCGCCGACCTCGTGGCCTTGCTGGAAGATCGCTGCCGTGGCGGCGTTGGGTTCCGGTATCAGGTCTTTGGCGTTGAAGGCGTGCCAGAGAAGTTTGTGGCACTGAAGGCCCGACAGGAATTTCGACTTCGAGATGAAGGGTTCTTGCCCACTGGGTTTAACAGCCACGGGGGTAACTTTAAGTCAGGCTGGTCAGTGAG
>CAIYYX010000059.1 GCA_903930535.1 uncultured Sterolibacterium sp.
AATCTCATTGAACGGTTCTTTGCCAGAATCAAACAGTTTCGTCGCATCGCCACTCGCTACGACAAACTCGCCATTCGCTTTGAGGCGTTTATCTCAATCACCGCAGCCTTCATCTGGCTCGCATAATGTCCACAGGCCCTAGTAAGACGACGGTAAGGCAGTTGCGGGATTATCGTCAGCAATGTCCTGAATGATTGAACTCATATCCTCGTCCGGACAAACGACGTATTCTCTGACCGGCGTACCGCCGCTAATCCAAGAATACTTATAGCTATACAAAGATACCGGATCAGTAATAAGAGTACCGTTGTGACTGTGCTCCTTGCCAGGAGCGCGGCAAGTAATCAAGTGTGTAAATTGACTATTGGCATGACAGCCAACCATCATAGCTGATATCCCGTTAACACCTGAAATATAACGGCCTGCAATCTCGACCAAAGGAATCGCCAAATGTATCGGTACTGTCATCGCCGAGGTTCCTTCAATCGGGGCTTCCCGCATACCCTTCGCATTGCCAAACATATTGGTGAACACCTTCCAACCGGCCTTTGTCAAATGCTCAGTCAGAGATTGCCAAAACTCAGTTGGCAAAGCCTCTGTTGTATTGTTGTCAGGAAAAAGTATCACGCTCTTCCCAGGTACCATCCCTATGCTCTGAGCGTAGCTATCGGCCTCGTCCCGCCACGCTTTGGGAATAACCGGCCGTGCAAGAGGAGCGTCCCAATCCAGGTGCAGCATATAGCGAAACATATCTGCAAAACTTAGCCCGCCCCGCCCAGGATAACGAAACAATTCAAACATTCTATCAAGCCGGCCATCGCCAACCCAGAACGGGTGTGCGACAAATGGCTGATCGATGGCAAATGTACAAAAATGATGGGTCCTTGAGCAATAATCTTGAATTTGGTTTCCGTCGACCGCGATAATTTTGAATATGTCATTTTGATACATTTGCGCAATTGCAGCATGCGACTCCTTTACCACCATGGTGATCGGACCATGGGTTTCTCTAAATGCTTTGGCTAGTGCGCAGACTATCCAAGTGTCGCCAAGCGAAGTCGGATTCAATAAGATCCAACTTCTGGTATTTGCATCCCTTAGGGTGTTACTAACACTGTTCCATAGACTGTGACTATTTGCCGGGGGAAAGTAGACCATGTTGCAATGTCCTTTTGTAGATTTGTTGCACTATCTTAATCAAATCCTGAATTCATGGGGCTGCCTTTGTAAAATTGCAGACTCATTACGCATCGTCAGGGCAGTATGTTGCCCTGTAGTTCTTCCTTCGAAAGAAACGGTGCCAGATCCTCCAGCGGCGGCGACACGATTGTTCCATCCTGCATTTGCTTCGACGCAAGCTTGGGCGCAAAGGGTTGATTCTGGTCCAGGATGACTTCACAGACCGCCGGGCCATCTATTGCCATGGTCGATTGTATGGCAGCAAGCAATTCGTCGTGGGTAGAGCACTTCTTGTAAGGCAATCCAAACGCCGCGCTGAGTCGCTCAAAACTCGGGAAGCTGACACCCGATCCCGGGCCTGCCCCCACCTCCACGCCGTTGAAGAAATTACGATGCGTCTGGTAGATCGACGAGTATCCGGCATTGTTCAGAATAAAAATCTTGATCGGCAAATGGTTGCCCGCTATGGTCTGCAACTCCTGCAGGTTCATCATGATGCTACCGTCCCCGGCAAGGCAAACGATGGGCTGGCCGCCAGAGGCCTTGCATGCCCCGATGGCTGCGGGCAGATCATAGCCCATCGCCGCGCAACCCGAGTTTGTCCAAAGCCGCTGTTGCGGCTTCAAGTCCGCTACTTGAAAGCTGACCACGCAGGCTGAGCCGTTGCCGGTCACCACGACCTGCCCTTCATCGAGTTGCGAGAACAAAGCGTCCATGAAGCAGTAAGGATTGACCTTTTCGTTTTTCCAATACTCCGGGAGTACGACAGGATAACGAGCCTTACGTTCCGTGCACCAGTTCAGCCATTCCCGGTGCTGCTGATTGGGTCCGGAGTAGGATTGCTTGGCCAAAACCGGCAAGAGCTCGGCAAGGTTGGCCAGAATGGGCATGTCCGCCTTGACCGTGGGCTTCTGCAACTCAAGTTCGTCGATGTCGACCCAGATTTTCTGGGCGTGGCGCGCAAATGAACTCCAGTTGTAACTGACCTGGCGAATATTCAAGCGGCTGCCGAGAATAAGCAGCAGGTCTGCGCTTTGCACTGCGAAGTTGCCGGCTCTGTCTCCGATGCTTCCCGGACGGCCGACATAGCAGGGATGATCATTCCAGATGGCATCGTGAGCATTCCAACCGGTAACCACCGGGATACCGAGCTTGTCGACCAGGCGAATAAAGTCGGCATGTTTGCCGCTCAAGCGGACACCGCCTCCGGCAAGAATCACTGGGCGGTTGGCTACTGCAATCTTCGAGAGAATCGCGGAACCGGACACTTGCAGGTCGCATTGTTTCCATGGCTCGTCCAACTCGGCGGGTTCGAACGCTTTCAAAGCGTCGGTGTCGATCTGTGCACCTTGCACGTTGAGCGGAATATCCAGCCAGCAGGGGCCGGGGCGTCCGGCAGTCGCGAGGTAGAGTGCCTTCTCCAGGTGGTAGCGGATGCTGAGCGGATCGGTCACCATGACGCAATATTTGGTCACCGGGCGCACGAGTTCCTCAATGTCGAGTTCCTGGTCGCCGTATTGGCGAAGCGGCAGACCTGTACTGCGGACGGTGGTTTCGTATTTCACCTGACCTGAGATGACTAGCATTCCGATGGAGTCGGTCCAGGCGCCATACACGCCCGTGATGGCGTTGGTGCCCCCGGGTCCTGAGGTGACATTCACCAGGGCAAGCCGGTTGGTCAGTCGATAATAAGCTTCGGCCCCCATGGCGGAAGCTTGCTCGTGGTGATTGAAAATGCACTCCAGGTCGCGGTGAGTCCCCAGCGAATGGTTAAGGTGCATCGCCCCACCACCCGTGATCATGAATACGTGGCGTATGCCGTATTCGACGACCTTCTGAGCGACATAATCCGACAGTTTCATTCTGGTCATTTTCCCGTCCATCCATTCCAAAGTGCCGTTCTGCGTATGGCCTCGTCCAAAGCGACCGTCTTGTAAAGCCCCAGGTCGTGACCGACGCGTCTGGTATCCGGCACGTAGCGGCCTGGATTCCAGCCTTTATCCTCGGCGCCGAGAACCTGGTATTCGCCGTTTCCGAGCACCTGCGAAACCCTCCTGGCCAGGTCGCTCATGGACACGGACTCGTCAGAGCCCACGTTATATGGCTTGCCGACTTCTGCCCGCACCAGCATATGCCAGAGCCAGACGGTGAGATCGGCGGCATAAAGATAGGAGCGGCAAGGCAGACCGTTGCCATTGACGATGACCGGCTTCCCCTGCATGGCATCACGAATGAAATTGCCGGCTGCGAAATGGGTGTCCAATGACAGGTATGGGCCAAGCAGGGCGAAGATACGGGCAGTGGTGACCTTGATGCCGAATTGCCTCTGGTAGATGGCGCAAAGCATCTCTGCCGCCCGCTTGCCTTCGGCGTAGGCGGAGCGATAATCCGTGCAATTTGGCGAACCGTTCCAAGACTCCGCTACCTTTTCCATCTCCCAAGGCTGCTGGCCGTAGACAGCTCCGGAGCTCAGGAAGAGCACCCGGTCCACAGACTTTTCAACTGCAAGATCCAGCGTCCGCCTGGTGCCCTGTATCACGGTGTCGAACATGCGCCGCGGATCTTCTTCGTTGATCTTGGCGCTCGCGTCGGTGGCGGCATGGATGAGGTGGGAAAATACGCCCGGTGGCGTCTCGAAGTTGCAGACATCGCCGGCGATGAAATCAAAGCCAGGATACTCGGCCAGATGCGGAGCCTTGCGCTTGAAACCAAGAGGGTCACGTGTTAGAACTGTGGCCTGTACGCCAAGCTTATGGTGTTTATCGGCATGACGCAGGCTTTCCAGCAGCCAGCAGCCGATGAAACCGGTACCTCCAGTGATGAACAGCCGGGCACCGCGCAGCGACGGCCACACCTCTTCAGTCGCACTGAGAATGAAGTCTAGATCCTGCTGAAAAGACCAGTCTGTCATTGTCTGCCCGGGGCTTACTCCAGAAGAACCATTTTCATGCTCTTCTGTAGGTCGGGCTTTAGCCCGACGACCTTTTGTTGTCACGCTAAAGCCCGATCTACGATGTTAATCATACGGCCCGATGGCAATCCCAGTTCAATGGAGTAGCTATGGATGTGGCCATTAATTCTGGCACTGGCGCCTTCTAGCTGGAGCAAGTCCAGCCAATTTCTCCCAACGCGCTTTCATACGCCGAAGCGATATCACGACGCACTTCTTCATTCTTTGGCTCGGAAACCACCTCAAGTTCCCCGTCACCGCAGGGGCAGATCATCCGATAAACATTTGAGAGATGCTTCTTGTCGTTATTGAATTTTTCCATGACCAGTTTCAGGTCGATGGCTTCCGGCGCAGTGACGATGCTGCTCCCATCCACCTTGAGCATCGCCTTCACATGACTGGTCAAGCCGGAGGTTCTTTCTATACCGGACGCAGATAGCCAACCCCTCTTCCTGGCATATTCAACGGCGATCATCATCCCGACCCCAACCGCTATTCCGTGAGACACGCCAAAATCCGTGCCTGCCTCAATGGCATGACCGAAGGTATGGCCAAAATTCAGCAGCAGACGTTCCTTCTGGTCGAACTCATCGATTTCGATAAACCACTTTTTCGTCCGCAATGCCCGGACAATGATGCCTTGCACCTTTTCCGCTGACATCTTTGCCGCCGGACCTTCAGAGAGATAAGCCTGAAAGTCTTGATAGCTGCGGGCGTAACAGATCTTGGCCGCTTCAAACAATCCCCCGACCACCTTTTCGGCATCCAGGGTGGCGACGAAATCAGCGTCGATTAGAACCTCTTTCGGCGGGTAAAAATTCCCGACGAGATTCTTGTAGCCCAGCACGTTGATGGAGGACTTCCCGCCGATGCAGGAATCCGCCATGCTCAGCAAGGTCGTGGGCATATAGGTCCAGCGAATTCCCCTCATATAGATCGAGGCAGAAAAAGTGGCAATATCCTGAATGACGCCGCCGCCAATCACGACCAAATGGCTACCCCGATTCGCCCCCAACTCGCGCAGCTTGAGCACGATTTCCGGCATGCGCTCCAGCGACTTGTTGCTTTCCGCAGCATTGACCAGGATTCTGCGAGTCTCTGGGATGGGCAATGTGGAGGCCAAGTAGTCATCGACCATGAAAAGTGCGTCAGGATTGTCGGCGATGACCTTCTTGAGAAGACCTTGTCCGACCGCCACAAGGTAACTGCCGGCAGAGGCCGAAACTTCAAACGATTCGGGCATAGGAAAAGCCTCGGTCGGCCGCGACAAACTGCCCCGTGATGCCTGTGTTATCAGGGGAACAGAGAAAGCCGACGAGATTGCAGACGTCGCTCAGTTCCGGCAAGTTTCCCAAAGGAGTCATCCCCTCCAGACGAGTGATCTGCTCGTCGCTGAGATTGGCGCGGGTCATCGGCGTGTCCAGCGCGCCTGGCAGGACGGCATTGACCATATATCCTGCAGGACCGAGATCAACGACGAGGGACTGCACCAAGCCTCGCAGCGCGGATTTGGTGATCGTGTAAGACAATTTGTTTTGGCGGGCGAGGCTCTGCCAGATCGAACTGATGATGCAAAGGCGGGCGGACGGCGCAAGCAGCTTATGCCGCAACAAGACCTGGAGACTGACGAGTATATAAGTCACATTGGCGGCATATAGTTCTTCATGCGTCTTCAAGTCAAAGCTGTATATGTCGTCACTGCAATTGGCGCCCTGCGCCCAGACTATCGCATCGAATTGTCTGGTATTTTCCAGGGTCGAAAAAATGCCTGCTCCCTCAGAAGCGTTCCAAGCGAACCAGTCCGCTCGGGACAGAGACTCATGGGGAACTTCCCCTGTGCGACTGACGGCTGCCACCGCAAAATCCTTTGCGAGAAAACTCTCGCAAAGCGCTTGGCCAATCGCGCCAGACGCACCAAAAATGACTACCGACTGCTTAGGCATAGAGTCGAATACGTCATGACCACCGCCGCTCAGAGGCCGCGGTCGTAAATGGTTTTTTTCAACTCTGGATTATTCGCGTAAGGGGTATCCAGACTATCGATCGTCAAGGGCGTATCTTTCTTGATATCCGCCAGCAGACGATGTCCATAGCGTCCGAGCATAAGTTCTCGCGACGAGATTTGCCCTTTTTGCAGGGGAATTGCGAGGTAGATGTCATCCTCGATTATCAACTGACCCTTCTCCAAGTCGCGTTTGGCATAAACGCCGCGCACATAGGAGTCAAGATAGGCAATTTCTCTAGCCAAGGGCACTCTGCGTTGAGTTCCGGCGTGTCCGCACATTTCCCTGGCCTTGTGCCAACTTTTAAACCACGTGTCGATTTGATGTGGAAGAGAGGAATATTTTGCCACCTCAAACCCGTCGTCGTTGATATCGACATGCCGCTCGAATGTTCGCGCACCCATTGCGTAGGCGATCTGAATCGACGAGGTCCAATCATGGTACTCATGGCAGGAATAGCCAATCACATGATTGGGATAACGATTGCGGAGAAAGGTGATCTGATTGAGTTCGCACTCCGAGTCTTCGTGGGGATAGGCCGCAACACAATGATTGAGTGCGAGAGGAATATTTCTATGTTCGAAAAACGTGACCAGATCGTCATTATCTTTCTGAGACATCCCCCCCAGGGATACTATGACTGGCTTGCGTGTCTTGGCGATTTTCTCCAAAAGGGTCCAATCGTTATTGTCAGCGCTGGCTACCTTGATAATGGGTATGCCAAACTCCACGCACCAGTCGACTGACTTTTCGTCGAATGGCGTCGACATGGGAATGCAACCACTACGAACAATCGCATCGACCAGGGTGGCGAACTCGGCCTTAGCCAGTTTCGTGTCGGCTACTCGCTGCACATATCTGATGTCTGTCCGATTGACAAAGTCCTTGTGGACGAAATTGTCGAGATCGCGGAACTGCAGCTTGATGGCCGCACGGACATTGTTGAAACGGACAATCTTCGAATACTGATCAACAATCATCAAGCCACGAGCCAGATTCCCCTGATGGTTGCTGGCCATCTCCAGCACAAACAGATCGTCAAAGATCGAGTTGTTCATTTAATAAACCTCTCTGTAGATTTCAGAAATTCACGCCCAAGAAGGTCTCGATCTTCTCGGCCATATAGTCGAGCTGCGGCACTGCCAGGCCGGGGTATACCCCAACCCAGAAAGTGTTATTCATGACCATGTCGGTGTTGATCAGGTCACCGCTGACGCGATAATTTCGCCCGATCATGTAAGGCTGGCGGGTCAGGTTTCCAGCGAAGAGCAGGCGGGTACCTATCTTGTTCTGATCCAGGTACTGGAGCAAGTCAAGGCGATTGATACCGGCTTCTTCGCGGATAGTGATCGGGAAGCCGAACCACGAGGGATCACTGTTCTCGGTGGGTTCGGGCAAAATCAACTGCTCCCGGCAGATTTGCAGGCGATCATGAAGATAGGCGAAGTTGTCTTTGCGGGCCGCAACGAAGCCCTCGAGGCGATCCATCTGCGCCAGGGCGCAGGCGGCCTGCATGTCGCTGATCTTGAGATTGAAGCCTAAGTGCGAATAGGTGTATTTGTGATCGTAACCTTGCGGCAGGTCGCCGAGTTTCCAGGCAAAGCGCTTGCCGCAAGTGTTGTCCTTGCCCGGTGCGCAGTAGCAGTCCCTGCCCCAATCGCGGAAGGATTCGGCGATGCTTTTGAGTTGGTTGTTGTTGGTGAAGACTGCCCCGCCCTCCCCCATGGTGATGTGGTGGGCGGGGTAAAAGCTTAAGGTGCCTATATCGCCGTAGGTGCCGACGAGTTTGCCGTCGTAGGTGGAGCCCAGTGCATCGCAGCAGTCCTCGATCAGCCAGAGCTTGTGCTTCCTGGCGATGCGCGTGACTTCTGCAAGATTGTAAGGGTTGCCCAGGGTGTGGGCGAGCATGATGGCCTTGGTCTTGGGACTGATGGCAGCTTCGAGCTTGGTGACGTCGATGTTGTAGGTGGGAATATCCACATCGACGAACACGGGCACGGCGCCAAACTGCAGGATGGGATTCACCGTGGTCGGGAAGCCCGCAGCGACACCGATGACCTCGTCGCCCGGCTTGATCGCCCGCTCGCCAAGCCTGTGGCTGGTGAGCGTCGAGAAGGCAACCAGATTGGCCGAGGAACCAGAATTGACAGTCATGACGTGCTTGACGCCAAGATACTTCGCCAGACGCGCCTCGAAGGCGTCATTGAAGCGGCCGGTGGTGAGCCAGCCGTCGAGGGAGGCCTCGACCATATTTTGCAGCTCATTGGCTCCAATCACTTTGCCGGACGGAGGAACTACCGATTGTCCCGGGATGAAGGGAGCAGATTCACGCGGCTTCTTGACGCCTTGGTAGAAGGAATGCGTCTGCATCTGTGACAGCATTCTCATAATCTGTTCGATGGCAACGGGTGAAGCGACGCCGATCTGTTCCATAAAGATATCGGCATGAACCGTCACCACCTTGCTGCAGATAAAAACAGTGGCTTCGTTTAGTCTCCCGGAAGCAAGTTGTGCGTCATCCAGCACAATCTTGTGAGCTTCCTCAGACCACTGCGCAACCTTGCTCGTGCCTACCAATGCCTGCATGTCACCCTTGCTGTTTGGCTCTGAAACAACAAGAACGGGACGGCACTTGTAACCCCTTTTTTCAGTAAAAGGGATGCGGCAGATGTATATGGAACCAATCATGCCTTCTTCTCATCAATATACTTTTGCCAGATCGCATCTTCCACCGCATCGTCTTCAAATGCGTGGCTCAAGAAAAAGGCATCCGTAGCAGCATCATTCAAATCGCCCGCCTCCCGGGCTGGCATGACCAGGATTTCAACCTTGTCGCCAAATTCCTTGGGGATGTCTATCTGTATCGTCCCGTTTATGCCAACCATTTCCACTTTTCTTAGTGCCAACATAAGGCCTCCTTCAATCGACTAATGGTAGGCAGCGATCTGCTTGCAGGTAAACATCTTCATGTCGCTGCCAGCGCGCATGGCCTTGTGCCACTGAATAATGCTTTCCAGAGACGTCGCCAGATCCCATCTCGGATGCCAGTCTAGCCGGGCCTTGGCCTTCGAGCAATCGAGCTTGAGGTAATGGGCTTCGTGGGGCTGAGGCTTGCTGTCCACTTGCCAACTGGCGCCCTCGCCCCATTGCGTGGTCAACTGTTCGACAATCCACTCTACCGGTTTCGCTTCCTCATCGTTTGGCCCGAAATTCCAGCCCTCCGCATAGACAGGGCCTTCCGTATAGAGTTTCTCGGCAAGCTCAAGATAGCCGCTGAGTGGCTCCAGCACATGCTGCCAGGGACGGATGGCATGGGGACTGCGAATCTGGACGGGCTGACCGGCTTCGATGGCGCGCAAAATATCCGGGATCAGGCGATCTGCAGCCCAGTCGCCGCCGCCGATGACGTTGCCGGCGCGGCCGCTGGCGATGGCCAAGCCGTGCTCGCCGTGCTTGGCGGGATTGAAGTAGGAGTTGCGGTAGGCTGCAATAACGAGCTCCGCACAGCCTTTGCTGTTGCTGTAGGGATCATAGCCGCCCATGGGCTCGTTTTCACGATAGCCCCAGATCCATTCCCGGTTTTCGTAGCATTTGTCGGACGTGACGATGACCATGGCCTTGACGCCCGGACTATGGCGTACGGCTTCCAGCAGATGTACCGTGCCCATGACGTTGGTGGCATAGGTCTCGACAGGGTTGTCGTAAGAGTAGCGAACCAGGGCCTGGGCAGCCATGTGGATGACAATTTCCGGCTTCGCCCTCTGCAAGGCTTGCTGCAGCGCCGGCAGATCGCGGATATCGCCGATGAATGAGGTCATGCCCTCTGCCACATCGGCCTCCTCGAACAGGCTGGGCTGGGTCGGCGGCGCAAGCGCGAACCCCGTCAGTTCTGCACCCAGGCTTTGCAACCAGAGTGACAGCCAGCTTCCCTTGAAGCCGGTATGGCCGGTGAGGAAAACGCGCTTTCCAGCCCAGAAGGAATGATTCATTCCCAGCTTTTCCAGGGTGCCGTACCACTCGACCAAAGGTCTTCGAGATGGACGCGGTCACGCAGCGTATCCATCGGCTGCCAGAAGCCTTTATGGATGAAGGCATCGATCTGGTTGTCGCGCGCCAGATTTTCCATCGGCTCCTTTTCCCAGAGCGTACCGTCGCCTGTGATGTAGTCGATGACCTTGGGAGACAGAACGAAGTAACCGCCATTGATCCAGTTGCCGTCGCCTTGCGGTTTTTCCTTGAACCTGACGATGCGCTGGCCGTCGATGTCGATGGCACCGAAGCGCCCCGGCGGTTGCACCGCGGTCATGGTGCCAAGCTTGCCATGCTTCTTGTGAAAGGCGATGGATGCGCCAATATCGATATCCGATACGCCATCACCATAGGTGAAGCAGAAGGCCTCGTCATTTTCCACGTATTTGCGCACGCGCATCAAGCGGCCGCCTGTCTGAGTCTCCTCACCGGTGTCGACCAGAGTCACTCTCCAGGGCTCGGCGTGGCGGGAATGCACTTCCATCTTGTTGGTCTGCATGTCGAAGGTCACGTCCGAGGTGTGCAGGAAGTAGTTGGCGAAGAACTCCTTGATGACATAGCCCTTGTAGCCGCAGCAGATGACGAAATCGTTGATGCCGTGCGTCGAATAGCTTTTCATGATGTGCCAGAGGATGGGCTTGCCACCGACCTCGACCATCGGTTTCGGCTTCAGCGTGGTTTCTTCACTGATCCGTGTACCCAGACCGCCTGCCAGGATCACTGCTTTCATAACGCCCCTCGCGTAAGACGCATTTACAATACTTTTGTTCTATCCTCATATTACGGGCAGTTTAAGGGTGCAATCTCATACATTGGCACTAAATACCCCTCATAATCCATCGATTAAGGAAACCCTCGCTAAGGACGACTAAGGCAATATTTGCCATTGCGAGGCCCTTTACGGCCGCGGCAATCTTGGTGGCAATTCGCAGATTGCTTCGCTTCGCTCGCAATGACAAAAAGTGGAGTGTCATTGCGAGGAACGCAGCGACGACCGAAGGGAAGTCCTTGTGACGAACTTACTCAGAGGCTATTCAATTGCTTGAAACCACTCGGAATCCCATCCCTAGGCTCTTATTCTTCATGCCCAGCCGCGTCGCTCTATTTCGGCAATCATTTTTCTGGCTGTGGCAAGGAGAGTGGGCACGAAGGCATGGCCTGTTTGCAGCCGGCCAAACCGGCCGACAAACGCTTCGACCCGCTCTGCCAGGTCGGGGTCTTCTTCTAGCCGGGATGCCTGCTCCACGGTAAACATTCCAGCAAACAGCCTCTGATCGGTGGTAGACAGGTGTTTGCACTCCTTGCCCACGACCCTGGCAAAGAATTGAAGGCGCAGAGCAGTCTTCGCGTCCACTGTCATAGCAACATTCCTTCCCGGAAAGCCATGTCGTGAATGGGCAGGCGCAAGAGGTTGGGTGCGCTTAGCAGGACGTAGACTCTGCGGCCATGCATGAGGCGGGAAACCAGGGCGGCCAGTCGCGCAGAGATCAATGCCGGATTGTCGGCGGGCTCTGGCAATTCAAAAGATCGCCGCCGTGTGCAGTGTCATCAAGCCTGGATCCGAAAACGCGCACGCGGGATTGGCTTCCTGCTACTTGGTGAGCAAGGTCGCGAATGCGTCGGATTTGTTCCTCAGTCAGTCGCATGGCTATTGCCGGAGCAAATCCGGACAGATGATTTCCATTACAACATAACTCATGTTTCTCGCGCCACTTGGTGGATGGGCATTTCCTGTGTCGAGGCATCAACAATGATGACGTCGATTCGCTGATCGCCCAGTTGAATCTGCAATTCGCTGGCCAAACGACATGCGCTTGCTACTCGGTTGGGAAGGGCTTGGTTTGTTTCGACCAATAGATCAATATCTCCGCCTTTTTCATCTTCCCGCGCCCTGGAGCCGAACAAGCGGACACGAGCGTCATCGCCAATCACACGGCATGCCGTGGTACGAATAACGTCAATTTCCCTTGGCGAGAGTCGTATATTGTGTTTCACGTTGCTCATCTTCATCATCTTGTAGGTCGGGCTTTAGCCCGACGTTCATTGTCGGG
>CAIYYX010000060.1 GCA_903930535.1 uncultured Sterolibacterium sp.
ACCAGTTGCTGGTCGACGAACCAGTCCGCAGGCAGGCCGCTGGCCTGGATGGCGTTGGTGATCTCGGCCGACTGCCCGGGGAGCTGGTCGGCGGTCAGCAGGGACAGGCCAAGCTGCTCCGCCAGGACCGGCAACAAGGCATCTTCGGAGAGGGCGCCGATACGAACCAGGATGGAACCGAGACGCCCCTTGAACTGGAGCTGAAAGGCCAGCGCCTTGTCGAGATCCTGCTGGGTTATCAGGCCGCGCTGAAGCAATAGCGCGCCGATGACCATCGCCATTTGATTTGTCGCTTGCTCGCCGGGAACTGTCATTTGGCGATTTTAACTTTGTTTTTCAGCAATTCCCCTGGCTTGGATGCCGCTCCGCGTCTGCGCTCCGGGGTGCAGGGCCTATTTCCCGACCTGCCGGGCGAAGAATTGCGGCAGGCGTGACAGGATTTTCTGGAAAATGAACAGCGGGCTGACCGGAATGCCGTTGTTGCGGCATGCCCGGTAGGCCTCGAGGTTGCCCTTGAGGACGTTCAGGTAGCTGTTGTTTGATATGCCGCCGGTGCGCATCCTTACCAGGATGCGCGGGATGTAGGCGGACTTGATCCGATGCACCTCTAGCAAACGCATGGTCAACTCGAAGTCCGACTGCCGGGGGTACTGCAGATCGAAGCCGCCGTACTGTTCGAAAACCCGGCGCCGGACATAAAAGGTCGGATGCGCAGGCATCCAGCCCTTGCGGCACAGGCCGTGACGGTATTCATTGGATTTCCAGTAACGGACGACCCTGCCCGTATCATTCTTGTCCACATAGACGAGGTCGGCGTAACAGGCGTCCACCTCCGGCGCGGCAAAGGCCGCCGCGACCGACTCCAGCGCAGTGGCATCGGCGAAGACGTCGTCGGCGTTGAGGAAACCGACGACGTCTCCCGATGCCAGCGCGATGCC
Source organism: uncultured Sterolibacterium sp. (assembly GCA_903930535.1). Taxonomy (GTDB): domain Bacteria; phylum Pseudomonadota; class Gammaproteobacteria; order Burkholderiales; family Rhodocyclaceae; genus CAIYYX01. The sequence goes on from CAIYYX010000060.1 coordinate 939, forward strand.
CTTGTTCATGGCGTCATAGACGCCGCGATCGGGCTCCGACACCACCCTGGCCAGGCCGCCCCGGTAGCGGGCGACTATGGCCATCGTGGTGTCGGACGACTTGCCGTCCACGACGATATGCTCGACGTCCGGGTGGGTCTGCGCCGCCACGGAACGCAGGGTGTCTTCGATGGTCGCTGCGCTGTTGAAGCAGACCGTGATCACTGAAATCCTGATGGTGCGCTCCCCTCGTGCCAACTTAGCGCTCTCTTGCATAGACATCATCATAGAAGGCCATGGTCTGGCGATAGCACGTCTCCCACGAAAAGCGCCGGGCCTGGGCAAACCCCTTGTCGATGCTTGACTTGCGCAGCGCTTCGTCTTCCAGTTGCACCAACCGTTGCGCAAATGCTTCGGCGCAAATCTCGTCGACCAGCAGGCCGGCATCGCCGGCGGCTTCCGGGATGGAGGATGCGTTCACGGCAACCACCGGGCAGCCGGCCGCCATGGCTTCGAGCACGGGAATGCCGAAGCCTTCATAGCTGGAGGGATACAACAGGGCATGCGCCGAGTTGTAGATCAGGTTGAGCGCTTCGTTATCAACGCTTGCCAGGTGCATATGCCGGCCCGGCAGAAGCTTCTGCGCCAACTCGATTTCATCCCGCCTGAGCGGGCCGCCGCCGACGCTCAGCAAGCGGTAGTCCGGCAGTGCCGCCACGGCTTCCAGCGCCAGCCGGAAATTCTTGTAGGAGTCCCGCGCCCCGACGAAGAGCACGAACGGGGTCTGCGGCAGGTCCGCCGGCCTCGAGTCGCCCGCGGCCGGGCCGAGCGGCCGGTAGTCTTCGGCAGCGCCGTGATAAATGACTCGGATTCGATCCGGGGAAACCTCGGGATAGCGCTCCAGTAGATCACGCCGCGTGCTCTCCGAGACGCAGATGATGCCGTGCGCCGCCCGGATCGCCGCACCTTTCTGCCAAGAATGCAGCCAGCGCGCAGGCCCGCGCCGGAATTTTTCGTAGGTAAAGTCGTGCACGGTTACCACTTGGATTGCACTGGCCCGTTGCGGCCGCCGGTAATAGCTTGAATGGCAGAGCGGGCGCGAGCCATTGGGCGTCGGAAAGCACAAATAGCGCGACAGGCGCAGCGGCAGCCGCCGGTCGTCGAGCATCATGGCCGGGGCGATATCGAGTTGCCGACGAAAGATATTCTCTTTGGCACCCGCTTGTTCGACCATCCGCATCGGGCATCCATCCCTGATCATGCGCCGCAATAGTTGATGCCAATAGGCCGATATGCCACCGGCGCGTTGCAGCATGAATATCACATTGTCAAGAATGATGTTCATGAACTGTCGGAGGCGCCGGGTGCCGTCGGCAATGCCTCGATTTCGCCGTGGATACCGAGGTGCCTGGGATTGTCACAGGACATCAATGTCAGTCCCCCATGCGGCCCATGCGCTGCAGGTGGTCGGAGAAAGTCAGGGAACCCAGACGGCTCCGTATATACAAGGCAACGGGTGCTGCCGCACGCAAGGTCAGAAGCCAGGCGAGCGACGTCATCGGCAGCCGGCGGTCGGTAAAAATGTGAAGTCCATGCATGGATTGGAATTCCAGCCCCAAACGAGCGGCGATGACGCGCAGCGTTCGTTCCTGAAAGAATGATATGTGTTGCCCGGTCTCGGGGGCGTAGTACCACCAGTTGCGGTCGGGAGCAGCTTCACCGGTGTAGAGCTCGGTGCTGAACACAATTGACCGGGTGCCGAATCTCTCCATTGCAGAAGATATGAATGCGACCGGGTCCTCGGTATGCTCAAGAACTTCGAATGCCGTGAGCGCCGTGACAGGTCGTGGCGCCGCCGATGCCTCGAAACCGCGTGCCATGAGGTTCTGGCAGTATTTGTCTTCCCAGTAGAAATCGAAGCCGAGGTCTCGCATCAACCGGGCAAGGAGCCCGTAGCCGCCGGCGACGTCGACGTAGCTGCCGCGGGGATCGAAGCTGACGTACAGGAGCGCGGCAAGCCTTGCGGCAATGGCGATGTTTCTTTGTGCGATGCCGGTGTCCGCACTCGTAATCGCTTCGGAATAGGCCTCGTCGGTCCAGTAAGGGTTTTCCGTTCGCAGATAACCGCAGGAAGCGCAGCGGAAGTAGGCGGCCTCGTGCCGGCCCAGCACGAGGCCACGAAACGCCAACTCGGCCCCCTCACCGCAGATCAGGCACTTGTTCATTGCGGCAACATCGCGGGCTAACCGATCATGGCCCTGAGTTTGTTCAAGACACGGCGGGGCATCGACGAGACGAACATGCCACTGGCCGTAAGCGCGTCGGCAGCCGCGTGGGGCAGCAGGATTTCCGGATGCCGAAGCGGAAACGCCATCGCGCCGGTCTTCATCGCCGCATAGGGGCTCGCGCCGCGAGTATGTGTCGCTCCGGCACCGAAGCCGATATTCGCGATCAGGTTGGTCTCGGGAACGATGGCGACCATGCCTTGCGACCATGCCGCCAGATTCCACTGGTAGTCCCAGGTGTCGATCTTCTCTTCATGGACCGCCTGGAAGACGCGGGCCCAATAGCGTTGCTCGTCGGCGGCGCGAATCAGCGTCTGCAACCAACCGCCGTCCCGCAGCGCCGGCCATGTCGCGGCGCTGCGATCGTAATGGCGCCAGGCACGGCGCCACGAAGCCCATCCCCAGATGTGGTTGTACCTCGAGAAGTAGTAGCTGGCTTCGGTGCGCCGGCGGCCGAATTGGAAGTTGGAACCGCCGATCATCGATATCCTCTGATCGTCACGGTAACGCTCCAGCAGCTCTTCGCAATACCGGAAGAACGTCGGGTCCGGCAGGCAGTCGTCCTCGAGAATGATGGCCTCGGGAACCTGTTCGAACACCCAGTCGATCCCGCTGGCAACACGGTTTCTGCAGCCGAGATTGGCCTCGGAGTAATTCGTGAGTACCTCGCAGTCCCAGTCCACGCGTTCGATGATGGCGCGCGTCGCAGCGACCTTCCCGGCTTCACCGGACCGGTTGAGGCGGGGTCCGTCGCCGACCACCAGCAGCTTCGGCGGCCTGGCCCGCGCGATTTCGGCAAAGACCCGCTCGGTAGTGTCGGGCCGATTGAAGATGACGAAAGCGACCGGAGCGGCAAGCCGGAAATCAGGCATCGATCAGCTTCCTGAAGTAGGCAATGGTCTCCTTGAGGCCCTCTTCAAGCTCCACCCTGGGTTCCCAGCCCAGGTGTTGCCTGGCCAGCGTGATGTCGGGCTGGCGCTGTCGCGGGTCGTCGGTGGGCAGGGGCCTGAAGATCAGCTGCGATGAACTGCCCGTCAGCCGCAGAACATTCTCCGCCAGTTGCAGCATGGTGTATTCACCCGGATTGCCCAGGTTGACCGGCCCCGCGAATCCCGCCTCGCTATCCATCATGCGGACAAATCCCTCGATCATGTCGTCGACATAGCAGAAGCTCCTGGTCTGGGAGCCGTCGCCATAGATGGTGATGTCTTCTCCGCGCAGGGCCTGGACGATGAAGTTGGACACCACCCGGCCGTCGTTCGGATGCATGTGCGGTCCGTAGGTGTTGAAGATGCGCACGACCTTGATGTCGAGGTCGTGCTGGCGCTGGTAGTCGAAGAACAGGGTCTCGGCGCAGCGCTTGCCTTCGTCGTAGCAGGAGCGTGGGCCGATGGGATTGACGCGCCCCCAGTAGCTCTCGGGTTGGGGATGCTCCTCCGGATCGCCATACACCTCGGAGGTGGAAGCCTGAAAGATGCGCGCCTTGACCCGCTTGGCCAGTCCGAGCATGTTGATGGCTCCATGCACGCTGGTTTTGGTGGTTTGCACCGGGTCACGCTGATAGTGAATCGGCGACGCCGGGCAGGCCAGGTTGAAGATGCGGTCGACTTCGACATAAAGCGGAAACGTCACGTCATGCCGCATCAGCTCGAAATACGGGTTGCCGATCAGGCGCGCGATGTTTGCCTTGCTGCCGGTGAAAAAATTGTCCGCGCAGAGGACATCATGGCCATCCTTCAGCAGGCGTGCGCACAAATGGGAACCAAGAAAGCCGGCTCCGCCGGTAACCAGTATCCGTTTCATCAACTGTCCTCTAGGGAAAAAAACACCGTGTTCATCGTCTTGAAGGCACTCACATAGCCGTTCGCATTGAGCAGTCTCGTGATTTCATGATTCCGCAATTCCTCCAGCGAGCTATTGAGTATTTCCACCAGAACGATTGCCGGTCTGAATCGACTCCAATCGTTTGAAAGTAACACATCGTAGTCCAAGCCCTCGACATCGACAGACATGAAGTCTATGCGCTGGCCTTGCGGCAAGTGCTCGCTCAATATCTGGGCAAGCGTCGATGTCTCAAGGGTTTCTGTGCTTACGACCCTGTAGGCTTGACCCTCGGCGCTGCGCTGCTCCGCAAGGCGCTCCGAAAACCCGTTCAGTGCCGGCTCGTCAAACATGTAGAACGTCATGGCCTGCCTTGTACTCGAAACCGGGACTTCGAGGTTGATATCGCCAGGCCTCGATCTGCGAAAGGACTTCATGCTGCCCGGCATCGCATCGATGTTGATTCCGCGCCAGCCTTGCTTGTAGAAGTAATAGGTATTTGAAAAGCGCTGGGGGTGATGCGCCCCGACGTCTATATAAAACCCCTTTTCCACGCCCTCGAAGACTTTCCGCAAAATCATGTCCTCACCTTCCTGGGAATATGACTTTGTGGAGTAGTTGCGTAAATTGCTCAACCTCAGTCTTGCCAACATCCGGCCCGGCAATACCTGCCTCGCAATCTTCTTAAGGACGGACATGGAAGATATCCTTGGTCGGAATAAGGGAGCGTGAAATTGCGAAGAATCGCCCTCTGGTCTTGATGTTGATGAAAAGGGACAGGTAGACAGAAACCGCGTATGAAATCACGGTCGCCGAAGCTGCCCCCGTCAGGCCATAGGCAGGGATCAGCAGGTAGTTCAGCCCCACGTTGGTGGCAGCACCCAACAAGGTATTCAGCGTGGCGAGTCTTTGCAGATTTTCGGCAAGGAACCACTGCCCGTTCGCCACTCCCAGAGCGACGAATACTCCCGCCCAGATGTGTATCGACAGCACTGCGCCCGCGCCCTGATAGTGCGCCCCATACAGCGTGACGACGATGCTCTCCGCCATGAACGTGACGGGCAAGGCGACCCCTGCGGCGAAGTAGATCATCGCAGAATAAAGGCGCCGCATTCTCACCTCATAGAGTTCCCGGCTCATTCTTCTTGCGTTCACGATGGCCGGGAACAGCGATGCGCTGATGATCACGGGCACGAAATACCAGGCCTCGGAAAGCCTTACGGCAGACGAGTACAGGCCCACTTCCCGCTCGCCGAGCATTTCCCTGATCATCACCTGATCGATTCGCATGTACAGGCTGATGGCAAGGCCCGACACGACAAGAGGCAAGGAGTTTCTCAGCAGTTCCCTCGCGGTGCCGGGGTCGAAGCGGCCGAAGAATCCGCCGATCTTTTGCCGCCAGAAGGCAAAGGCCAGGGCGGAAGCCAGGGATATCTGGTCCACCAGACTCACCACTACAAACCAGAACAGGTCTGCATCGATGCAAATGAAATACAGCTTCAGGATGGAAGAGAGCGCAAGCTGGGTAAGCTTGGCAAGTGATACAGCCTTGGACTGCACCCTGGATTGAAAATAGAAATCCACCACGTCGAAGGATTGAAACAGCAGGCCGCTGCCGATGATGAAGATGTAGAGCTTGGTCGTGGTGCCGGTGCTGGTGAACTGGATGGCAAGCGCCATCATGCCCAGGGCCAGAAGAGCGCCGGTCAGCTTGAGCCAGAATGCGGTTCCAAGATAGGCATCCCGCCCTGACGGATCATTGACCAGGTCGCGCACGACTATGCCGTCCAGCCCCATCCTCGCGATAGCCCCGAACAGCAGCACGAAGGCGGCGGCATAACTGTAGATGCCGAACTTCTCCGGCCCCAGATAGCGGGCGACGTAGATGCCGACCAGCAGCTCGGCGACGATGCGCAGTACTTTCTCGCCGAACATCCAGGAGGTATTGAAGAAATATCGGCGAAAGCCCCGATGGATGGACAGCCGGCCGGCGGCCCTGTGAATTGAGTCAAGCACTGCAGAGCACTTTCCCATCGGAACTGGCGCGACTCATCTTTGCCAGGTCCAGGCATGGCCGGGAGGGGTCGCCGCTCAACTGGCCACAAACGCGGCACCGGATTGCTGTAAACCGCAAGGCATCAAGCCAGACTCGGGTTCGAGGTGAAGTACTCAATTTGTGCCGATGCAACGCGCCACAAAATCCCGGTATGCCAGCGCGATGCCTTCGCGCAGCGGAGTGCGCGCCTGCCAGCCGATGCCGCGCAAGCGACTGACGTCGAGCAGTTTGCGCGGCGTGCCGTCCGGCTTGGAGGCATCGAAGACGATTCCGCCGGAGAAGCCGATGACTTGCATTACGGTTTCGGCGAGTGCACGAATGGTCACGTCCTCGCCGGCGCCGATGTTGAAAATGCCGTCACCGACGCCCTGTTCCATGAGAAAGACGCAGGCATCCGCCAGGTCATCGACATACAGGAACTCGCGCCGAGGCCTGCCGCTGCCCCACACCACGAGTTCGCGGTCGCCGCGCTGCTTGGCCTCGTGCGCCTTGCGGATCAGGGCCGGCAGGACATGGCTGTTGG
>CAIYYX010000061.1 GCA_903930535.1 uncultured Sterolibacterium sp.
CCCGGCCGTGCGCACCTCGATGTCCTGCGTCGGAGCGGCGCGCTGCGAGCAGTCCTGCTTCGACGATGCCCGCGCGCAGCGCCAGGTGATCAACAGCTTCCTGGACGACATCCACCGTCCCGCCCTGCCCTACAAGTTCAAGTTCAAGTTCTCCGGCTGCGCCAACGATTGCATGAACTCCATCCAGCGCGCCGACATGGCCGTGATCGGCACCTGGCGCGACAATATGCGCAGCGACGAGGTCCTGGCCAAGAAGTGGTTCGCCAAGCATGGCATGAATGAACTGGTCAATGACGTCATCTCGCGCTGCCCGACCAAGGCGATCCAGTTGAAGGAGATCAAGTCCGTCGGCAAGGGTGCGAGCATCACCAGCGTCGCGGTGAACGACACCCAGGCCCTGGAGATCGAAAACCGCGACTGCGTGCGCTGCATGCACTGCATCAATGTCATGACCGGGGCCCTGGCCGCCGGCCGCGACAAGGGCGCGACGATTCTCGTCGGCGGCAAGCGCACGCTCAAGATCGGCGACCTGATGGGCACAGTGGCTGTGCCCTTCATGAGATTGCAGAACGACGAAGACTACGATCAGCTCGTGGAACTCGGGCAGAAAATCATCGACTTCTTTGCCGAGAATGCACTGGAGCACGAACGCACCGGCGAGATGATAGAGCGCATCGGCCTGGTCAATTTTCTCGAGGGCATTGGTCTGGACATCGACGCCAACATGGTCTCGGCCCCGCGCACCAACCCCTACGTCCGCACCGACGACTGGGATGTAGAGGTTGCCAAGATCAACGCCAAGAAGGCCGCGGCCTAATCACTGGAGATACATAATGGCTCAAGCACCCATGCGCCGGGCAATCGAGTCCGGCGTACCCGACAACAAGCCCTTCCTGCATCCGAAGCTCGCCAAGAACTACGGCAACTGGAAGTATCACGACAGGCCGCGTCCCGGCGTGTTGCACCACGTTTCGCATGATGGCGATGAAGTGTGGACGATTCGCGCCGGCACGCAGCGGCAGATGGATGTCTTCACCATCAGGAAGCTTTGCGACATCGGCGACAAGTTCGCTGAGGGCCATGTCCGCTTCACCATACGCTCCAACATCGAGTACATGGTCGGCGAAGAGTCCAAGGTCGCACCGCTGATTGCGGAACTGGAGAAAAACGGCTTCCCGGTCGGCGGCACAGGCAACTCCGTTTCCATGATCGCCCACACCCAGGGCTGGCTGCATTGCGACATCCCCGGCACCGATGCCTCGGGCGTGGTCAAGTCCCTGATGGACGAACTCTACGACGAGTTCAAGCGCGAGGAGATGCCCAATCGCGTCCATCTGTCCACCTCCTGCTGCGAAATCAATTGCGGCGGCCAGGCCGACATCGCCATCATCATCCAGCACACCAAGCCGCCGGTGATCAATCACGAACTGGTCGCCAATGTCTGCGAGCGGCCGACCGTGGTGGCGCGCTGCCCGGTCGCGGCAATACGCCCGGCCATGGTCAAGGGCAAGCCCTCGCTCGAAGTCGACGAGAAGAAATGCATCTGCTGCGGCGCCTGCTACCCACCCTGCCCGCCGATGCAGATCAACGATCCCGAGCATTCCAAGCTGGCCATCTGGGTCGGCGGCAAGAACTCCAATGCGCGCGGCAAGCCGACCTTCATGAAAATGGTTTCCTCTGGCCTGCCCAACAATGCGCCGCGCTGGCCCGAAGTGGCCGAGGCGGTGAAGAACATCCTGCATGTCTACAAGGACGACGCCCGTCCCTGGGAGCGCATGGCCGACTGGATAGAGCGCATCGGCTGGCCGCGCTTTTTCGAGAAGACGGGGCTGCCCTTCACCAAGTATCTGATCGACGACTGGCGCGGCGCGCGGGCGAATCTCAACGCCTCGACGCATATCCGCTTTTAAAATGACGACCTTTCCCCCAACCCCTTTTCCAAGAAAAGGGGTGACAACAGTTCAGCCGCAATGCGGCTTCCACGCTATTGACTGCATGCCCCCTTGGGGCGGCCCGGCGGAGGCATGAAATGAAATTCGGCATTCTGGTCAATGAAGGGCCTTACCAGCATCAGGCCTCTGACTCGGCCTATCTGTTCTGCAAGGCGGCGCTGGAGAAGGGGCACGAGATCCACCGCGTGTTCTTCTACCATGACGGCGTGAACAATTCGACGCGGCTGACCGAACCGCCGCAGGACGACCGCAACATCGTCAAGCGCTGGACCAAGCTTGCCGAAGAGCACAAGCTCGACCTCGTGGTCTGCGTCGCAGCGGCGCTGCGCCGCGGCATCGTCGATGACAACCTGGCGCCCGGCTTCAGAATCTCGGGTCTGGGCCAGTTGGTCGAGACCGGCATCGAAGCCGACCGCACAGTCACTTTTGGCGACTGAGGAAAAATCATGGCAGGCACAATCAAGAAATTCATGTTCGTCAATCGCAAGGCACCCTACGGCACGGTCTATGCGCTCGAGTCCCTGGAGGTGGTGCTGATCTCTGCCGCCTTCGACCAGGACGTCAGCCTGGCCTTTCTCGATGACGGCGTCTATCAGCTGAAGAAGGGCCAGCAGACCAAGGGCATTGAGACCAAGAACTTCTCGCCGACCTACCGCGCCCTGGACGGCTACGACATCGAGAAGCTCTATGTCGAGCAGGAAGCGATGGAAGCGCGCGGCCTGACCGAGGAAGACCTGCTCGTGGATGTCACCGTGCTCTCCCGCCGCGAGATGGGTGCGCTGATGGAAGAGCAGGACGTGGTGCTGAGTTTTTAAAGGAAATCTATGCTGCACATCATCAACAAGTCGCCGCTGGAGAAGAACTCGCTGGACACCTGTCTGGCTGTTGCACAGGACGGCGGCATCATCCTCCTGATAGAGGATGCGGTCTATGCGGCCACAAGCGGCAATGCCGCCGCTGCCAAGTTGAGCGCTGCTCAGGGCCGCCTCAAGATCTGCGTGCTCGGTCCGGATCTGGAGGCGCGCGGCATGGCCGACCGCCTGCTCGAGGGCGTCACCCGCATCGATTACGGCGGCTTCGTCGATCTCGCAGCCGAACACAAGTGTCAATCGTGGCTTTAATAATGCAGGTCGGCCTTTAGGCCGACCTACGCAACCATTTTTTCAGGAGACAAATCATGGCGACAATCGCAGTGGACGGCAAGGATTACGAAACAGACGAAGAAGGTTATCTGACCGACCTGTCGCAATGGAACGAAGAAGTCGGCAAGTTCCTGGCACAGCAGGAGAACGTAGACCTGACCGATCAGCATTGGGAGGTCATCAATTTCCTGCGCGAGTATTACAACGAATTCCAGATTGCCCCGGCGGTGCGCGTGCTGACCAAGGCCATCGGCAAAAAACTGGGCGCGGAGAAGGGCAACAGTCAGTATCTCTACGAACTCTTCCCCTACGGCCCGGCCAAGCAGGCGTGCAAGATCGCCGGGCTCCCCAAGCCCACCGGCTGTGTCTGATTCCGCGTCGTAATCGGCCCGATGGCTTTGTCGACTGCGTCACCCGCACCTCGCCGTGCCTCAAGCACTGTCTCGTTGCGGCTTTCCTGGTCTTCGCGCCCTCGTCCCGATTGCTTAGCGGAATACCTATCGCGCAATAGATCATGAGCGCCGCCAGCCTCATCTTCACCGGGCTGTTCTACTTCGCCGCCGCCGTCCTCCTGGCCGGCCTGGCCTGGAAGATCGCCGATTACGCGAAGACGCCGGCGCCGCTGCTGATCCCGACCACGCCGGCGCCGACGACGACGGGTGGCGTGGTACTGCGCATGGCCCGCGAGGTCCTGCTGTTCGAGAGCCTATTCAAGTCCGGCCTGTGGCTCTGGGCAATGGGCTGGCTTTTCCACCTCGGACTCGCACTGGTGTTGCTGCGCCACCTGCGCTATTTCACCGAACCGGTGTGGGCTTGGGTCGCGCTTCTCCAGCCCTTCGGCATTTACGCCGGCTTCGCCATGGCAGCCGGCCTGGCTGGCCTGCTGGCCAGACGCATTCTTCTTGAACGCATCCGCTACATCTCGACCCCTTCAGATCACCTGATGCTGCTCCTGCTCCTGGCCATCGCCGCTTCGGGCATGGTGATGAAGTTCGTCTTCCACACCGACATCGTCGGGGTCAAGGCCTTCTTCCTCGGCCTCATGCTCTTCGACCCGCAGCCGCTGCCTGTAGACGGGCCGCTCTATGTCCATCTTTCACTGGTAGCGATGCTGATGCTGATCTTCCCCTTCAGCAAGCTTCTCCATGCGCCGGGCGTGTTCTTCTCCCCGACCCGGAATCAGGTCGATAATCCGCGCGAGGCAAGGCATCTCTCGGCCTGGGCTGCGAAAATGGAGGGGAAGTAGATGGCCGGCCCCGAGATCAAGGCACCAGAGATGCGCGCATATCCGCTCATCCCGAGGCTCGCCCCTGGCGCGATGGCGGCAACGAAATCCTATGTCGCCAACGAGAAGGTGCAGGAGGAGATCGGCTTCCCCGGCAAGCTGGTCGACGACTGGCACGACAAGGCCATCGGCAAGATGGGCGAACTGCTCGGGAAATACCGCTCGCTCAAGGTGTTCATGGATTCCTGCGTGCATTGCGGCGCCTGCTCGGACAAGTGCCATTATTTTCTCGGCACGGGAGACCCGAAGAACATGCCGGTGGCGCGCCAGGATCTGATGCGCAGCGTCTACCGCCGCCACTTCACCCTGGCCGGCAAACTCGTTCCCAAGCTCGTCGGCGCACGCGAACTCACCCGCGACGTATTGGACGAGTGGTACAGCTATTTCAACCAGTGCTCGGAATGCCGGCGCTGCTCGGTGTTCTGTCCCTACGGCATCGACACCGCAGAAGTCACCATGGCCGCCCGCGAGATCCTTGACTGCGTCGGCTACGGCCAGAAGTATTCGAACGAGATCATCGGCAAGGTGCACAAGATAGGCAACAACCTCGGTCTGCCCGGCCCGGCCCTGGCAAATACGCTCGAAGGGCTGGAAGAGGATGTTCTCGAGGACACAGGCGTCGCCGTCCGCTACCCGCTCGACGTCAAGGGCGCGGAAGTGCTGCTGGTCACGCCTTCCGCAGACTTCTTCGCCGAGCCGCATATCGAGAGCCTGATCGGCTACGGCAAGGTTTTCCACGCCGCAGGGATTTCCTGGACGCTCTCTACAAAAGCGTCGGAAGCTGGCAACTTCGGCATGTTCATCGGCAACTACGAGCAGCTGCGCAAAATCGCCATGAGGGTGCGCGAGGCGGCGCTGGAACTCGGCGTCAAGCGCATCGTCGTCGGCGAATGCGGCCATGCCTGGCGTGTGGCCTACAGCTTCTGGAACACCCTGACCGGCATCGGCGAAGGCGCTGCTGGTGGCAAACCCGACCCTTTCGCGATCCAGCTGCAAAGCCAACTCGATCACAGATACCGCCAGCCCATGCATATCTGCGAGCTGACCTGGGATCTCATCGGAGCCGGCGCGATCTCCTTCGACAAGGAGGCCAACGATCACCGCATCATCACCTTCCACGATTCCTGCAACGTCGCCCGCGGCTCGCGCATGGGCGATACGGCCGGCGGCCAGTTCGAGATTCCGCGCAACATCATCAGGGCGGTGGCCAACCATTATGTCGAGATGGCGCCTGGCACCACCCATGAGCAGACATTCTGCTGCGGCGGCGGCGGCGGCCTGTTGACCGATGATCTGCTCGACCTGCGCATCAAGGGCGCACTGCCGCGCATGGAGGCACTGAACCTCGTCGCCGGCGGCCAGGGCGTGAATTTCATGGCGACCATATGCGCGATCTGCAAGGCGCAATTTTCCAAAATCCTGCCCTATTACGGTTTCAAGATGGGCATGGTCGGCGGCGTGCATCAACTGGTCAGTACTTCGATCAAGCTGGGCGACAAATAAACATTCGGAGAGAAACATGGCTGTGACCACGGAACCCAACAAGCTCAACTTCCGCCGCTACAAGGAAGGCGACGTCAAGATCAAGCGCTGGCAGGAGCAGATCTTCCAGGCCAGCTACTCGCACAAATGTCCCACCTATATCCAGTCGACGCCGCCCTGTCAGGGCAGTTGCCCGGCGGGAGAGGACATTCGCGGCTATCTTGCCATCGCGCGCGGCACCGAGAAGCCGCCCATGGGTGCCGACGGCAAACCGACCATGGCCTGGCAGGAATACGCCTGGCGCCGCCTGACCGAAGCCAACCCCTTTCCCTCGGTCATGGGCCGCGTCTGCCCGGCGCCCTGCGAGACGGGCTGCAACCGCAATGCGGTGGAAGACCATGTCGGCATCAACTCGGTCGAGCATTTCCTGGGCGAGTATGCGATCACCCACAAACTGGGCTATGCAAAACCCGAGAAGAACACGGGCAAGAAAGTCGCCATCATCGGCGGCGGCCCGGCGGGCCTGTCCTGCGCCTACCAGTTGGCGCTGAAGGGCCACGAGGCCACCATTTTCGACGAGCGTGAATTCTTAGGCGGCATGATGCGCTATGGCATACCCGGCTTCAGAACGCCACGCGAAGTGCTCGATGCGGAAATCCAGCGCATCCTCGACATCGGCGTCAAGGCTCGCCTCTCCTGCCGCATCGGCACCGATGTCACGCTTGAACAGCTGCGCCAGGATTATGACGCGGTCTTCCTCGGCATGGGCGCCCAGGCCGGCCGGGCGCTGCCGATTCCCGATGCGGACGCGCCCAATGTGGTGACCGCCACCTCATTCCTGCGCGCCTTCAACGACGGTCGCCTGCGCCATGTCGGACGTCGCGTCGTGGTGGTCGGCGGTGGCGACACCTCGATCGACGTCGCCACGGTGGCGCGTCGCCTGGGGCATATCGAAGACGCCAAGCCCACGGACATGGAAGAGGCCATCGCCGGCCGCATGGCGCATGACGTCGCGGAAATCTCCGCCAAGCAGGGAGCGGAAGTCACACTCACCTCCATCTTCAATATAGACAAGATGCAGGCCAACAAGCACGAGATCGAGCAGGCCCTGGCCGAGGGCATCGCGATCCGCGGCGGGCTCTCGCCCATCGCCCTGATCAAGGGTCCGGACGGGCGCGCGACAGCGTTGCGCGTCGCCCAGTGCGAAGCCAAGATCGTCTCGGGCAGGCTGGAAATCAAGGTGATGGAAGGCACAGAGGAAGACATTCCTTGCGACCTCATCGTCTCGGCCATCGGCCAGGCCGTCGACTTCTCGGGCCTGGAGGAGTTCGACAACGGCAAGGGCGCTGTGGCCACCGACAAGAATTACCAGATCGCGGGCAAACCCGGAACCTTCGCCGGCGGCGATCTCATTCGCCCACATCTTCTGACCACCGCCATCGGCCACGGCTCCATCGCCGCCGAAGGCATAGACCGCTTCCTGGCCAAGGAGGATCTGGAGCGGCGTCCGAAGATAGACGTCCATGTCTTCGACCTCGCGCGCAAGATGCTGGAGAAGGGCCTCACGATAGGCCAGACGCACGAGCCCATGCGCGGCACCGACTCGACCAATGTCGCCGTGCATAATTTCGAGAACCGCTCTGACCGCTACGTGATCCCGCAAGACAAGCTTTTCCTCGGCCACTTCGCTTACACGTCGAGGCTGAAGCGCAAAATCATCACCCTGGACGAGAGAACCGCGCTGGGCAATTTCCAGGAACGCATCGAGCCGCTCGCAGAGGCGGATGCGATTGCCGAGGCGAAGCGCTGCATGAGCTGCGGCATGTGTTTCGAGTGCGACAACTGCGTCGTCTATTGCCCGCAGATCGCGGTCAAGCGCGTGCCCAAGAAGGAAGCCACCATGGGCCGCTATGTCTATACCGACTACGATCGCTGCATCGGCTGCCATATCTGCGCCGACGTCTGCCCGACCGGCTATATCCAGATGGGACTGGGCGAGTAATGCTGCGCCTGGCTGCGCTTGTCTTGATCACGTTGGCACTGTCGGCAGCTGTAAATGCTGCGGGCGTGCCCAGGCCGGTGATAGACATCGCCAAACCCGGGCAGTGCATCGACACGCCCGAGGTCATGCGCCGCACCCACATGGATCTTCTCAAGCACCAGCGCGACAAGACCATGCGCGAAGGCGAGCGCCATTCCAAGGTCAGCCTGAACGGCTGCATAGAGTGCCATGCCAGCAAGCAGAACGGCTCTGTCCTGGGCGGCCCGGACAACTTCTGCCAGGGCTGCCATAGCTACGCGGCCGTCAAGCTGGACTGCTTCGAATGCCACCAGCCCAAGGCCGGATATAAAGCTGCGGGAGGCAAGCGATGAGCGAAGTAACGACAAGCCGCCGCGCCTTCATTGGCATCTCGGCCACGGCAGCCGCAGCGACGGCGGGTTTCGTCGCACTCGCCCCAGGCGTCAAGCTGATGGATCTCGCCCAGGCCCATGCCGACAGTAAGGGTGCATCCTCCAAGGTGCGCTGGGGCATGCTGATAGACACCACAAAATGCGCCACAGGCTGCAGCGACTGCGTCTCCGCCTGCGCCAGGGAGAATGCCATCGAGCCGGGCTCGGGGCGCCCCGCCCAGTCCTCGCAGTGGATACGCAAGATCGAGCTGAAAGAGAAAAAAGGCGGCCATCGCGAACTGTCATTGCCGATGCTGTGCCAGCACTGCGCCAACCCGCCCTGCGTCGATGTCTGCCCCACCGGCGCCTCTTTCCAGCGCGCCGACGGCATCGTCCTGGTCGACCGCCACATCTGCATCGGCTGCCGCTACTGCGTCATGGCCTGCCCCTACCAGGCGCGCTCCTTCGTCCACGAGCCGCTTCATAACCAGAACCCGGAAGTGCCGCGCGGCCAGGGCTGCGTGGAGTCCTGCACGCTGTGCGTGCATCGCGTCGACAAGGGCGAGAGCCCGGCCTGCGTCGAGTCCTGCACACACCAGGCGATGCTCTTCGGCGATCTCAACAACCCGCAGAGCGAAATCGCGCAGCGGGTCGCGACTGTGGCGAGTTCGCAGATCAGAGCCGACCTGCGCCTGGACCCCGGCGTGCGCTATCAGGGAATCTGAGACCATGGCCGCCAACGCAAACCTCGTCGTCTACCGGGAACTCGCCAACAAGCGTGCCTTCTGGCTCATCTTCTTCCTGTGCGGCCTGTTCGTCGCCGGCGGCTTCCTCGCTCATCTGACCATGGAGCACCATGGTCATGTCATCACCGGCATGGACAACCGCATCGTCTGGGGCCTGCCCCATGTCTTCGCGGTGTTCCTGATCGTCGCCGCCTCGGGCGCGCTGAATGTCGCCTCCACCGCCTCCGTCTTCGGCAAGAGCATTTACAAGCCGCTCGCACCCCTGTCCGGACTCCTCTCCCTGGCGCTATTGACCGGCGGCCTGACAGTGCTGATGCTTGACCTCGGCCGCTCCGACCGCATCATCGTCGCCGCCACCGAGTACAACTTCAAGTCCATCTTCGCCTGGAACGTCTTCCTCTACACCGGCTTTTTCGCCATCGTCGGCGCCTATCTCTGGACGATGATGGAGCGGCGCATGAACGCCTTCACCAAGCCGCTGGGCGTGGCCGCCTTCATCTGGCGCCTGGTGCTGACCACTGGCACCGGCTCCATCTTCGGCTTCCTGATCGCCCGCGAGGCTTACCAGTCTGCGCTTCTGGCGCCCATGTTCATCAGTCTCTCGCTCTCGTATGGAAGCGCGATCTATCTCCTGACGCTGTCCGCCGCTTCTGCCATCGACGGCCGCCCCCTGGGCGAGGCCATCGTCAGGAGACTGAAAAATCTGCTCGCGACCTTCGTCGCCGCCGCGCTCTACTTCGTCGCCGTGTTCCACCTGACCAACCTCTATTTCACGCGCAACCACGGCGTCGAGAACTTCATCCTGCTGGACGGCGGCATATTCACGGGTCTCTTCTGGCTTGGCCAGGTCGGCATAGGCAGCGTGCTGCCTCTCATCCTGTTGCTGGCGCCTGGAGTCTCGCGTTACCGCATCCTGATCGCCTGCAGCGCCATCGTCATCGGCGGCTTCTGTCAGATGTACGTCACCATCATCGGCGGACAGGCCTGGCCTCTGGATCTTTTCCCCGGCTTTCTTGCGAGTTCCAGCTTCTTCGACGGCGAGATCCACGGCTATGCGCCAAGCATCTGGGAAGCCCTGCTCGGCCTGGGTGGTGTAGCGCTCGCCGGCGCCATCGTCATCGTCGCCTTGAAGCTGTTGCGCTTTCTGCCCGAGCGCATGGATGACGCCACGCTAGATCCCAGTCACGCAAAAGCGAACGCGAAGTAAGCCATGCAGCGTTTCCTCGTCTCGGCAGCGCACAAATCCTCGGGCAAAACCACGGTCAGCATCGGTCTTTGCGCCGCACTCTCGGAACGGGGTCTCGTCGTCCAACCCTTCAAGAAGGGTCCGGATTACATCGACCCGCTCTGGCTAGGCCAGGCTGCCGGCCGAGCGGCGCGCAATCTCGACTTCTACCTCTCGCCGCATGTCGAACTCAAGGCGCAGTTTTCCCGCCACGGCCACGACGCGGACGTCTGTCTGGTCGAGGGCAACAAGGGCCTTTACGACGGCCTCGATCTCGATGGCGCCAACAGCAACGCGGCCCTGGCGCGTCTCCTCGATCTGCCGGTCATTCTGGTGCTGGACGCGCGCGGCATGACGCGCGGCATCGCTCCCCTGATTCTCGGCTACCAGGCCTTCGACCGCGAACTGTCGATCGCCGGCGTGATCCTGAACCAGCTGGGCGGCAGCCGCCACGAAGCCAAGCTGCGCGCCGTCATAGAGCATTACACCGACGTCCCGGTAATCGGCGCCATCCATCATGACGACCGCCTGGTGCTGACAGAACGCCATCTGGGACTCATGCCCGCCAACGAGACGCGCGCCGCCGCGGAGCGCATTCGTGAAATCGCAGGCCTGGTGGCAGAGCAGGTCGACCTCGACCGCCTGCTCTCTCTCACCATTGCCAGAGGACCGCTGCCCCAGCCTCTGCCTTTGCGTTCAGGCGGCGCCGCATCGCTGCGCATAGGCATCGCCCAGGATGCCGCCTTCGGCTTCTATTACGCAGACGACCTCGATGCGCTCGCGGCTGCCGGCGCCCTGCTTGTTCCCTTCGATACCCTGCACGATGCTCAGTTGCCGGAAGTCGATGGCCTGTTCATCGGCGGCGGCTTCCCCGAGAGCTTTCTCGAAAATCTGGAAGCCAATGCCGGGCTGCGCGCCGACATCGCCGCGGCCATTGCAGCGGGCATGCCCGCCTATGCCGAATGCGGCGGCCTGATGTATCTTTCCCGCAGCATCCGCTGGCGCGGCGTGACCAGGCAAATGGTCGGCGCCATCGCCGGCGACGTGGTGATGCACGAGAAGCCGGTCGGCCGCGGCTACGTCCGGGTCGCAGTCAGCACCGACCACCCCTGGCTCTCAGGCCCGGCGACTCTGGCCGCGCATGAGTTCCATTATTCCGGAATGGAGAATCTCGCCCCCGACACGCGCTTCGCCTACCGTGTGGAACGCGGCCACGGCATCGACGGCGAGCACGACGGCATCGTCTGCCGCAACCTTCTCGCGAGCTACAGCCACCTGCGCAGCACGGCCGGCTGCGACTGGGCGGCGCGCTTCGTCGGCTTCGTGCGCGAGTGCAAGACGAACTCCAGGGAAAGGCAAAAATGTTTACCGTGACGCCGGCGGCGGCCCTGCAAATCCTGCGCGCCGCAGAACAGCAAGCCGAGGGCTCGCAGGCCATGCTGCGGGTCGCCGCCAAGCTCGGGGATCAAGGCGAACTGCTCTATGGCATGGGCTTCGACGACGAGCGCGAAGAGGATACGGTCCTGGACTGCGACGGTGTCGCGGTCGTGATCGCGCCGCCCAGCCTGGCCCTGCTCGAAGGCGCGACGCTGGACTTCGTGGAAATCAATGCCGGCGAATACCAGTTCATATTCGTCAATCCCAACGAATCACGCAGCCGCGGCAGTTGCTGAGCAGGGATGGCGAACGAGCCTTGCCCTGGAAACCCTATGTCTCGTTAGCACACGTCGCCCAATTGAGAACACGCCCTAGCGTTGCCCGTAGATAATTTCACCGAAAATGGTCCCGGGCCCGGCAGGCAGGCAGCGCCAATACTGTTTGGGGGCAATGACCGTACCGCCGAGTTCGGCTGCCGCAGTCCAGGGCCAGCGGGGATTATTCAGCATGGCCCTGGCCAGTGCGACCATGTCGGCCTTGCCCGTGGAAACGATTTCCTCGGCCTGGCGGGGCTGGGTGATCAGGCCTACGGAAATCACCGGTATCGACACTTCGCGTTTGATCTCTTCGGCGAAGGGAACCTGGTAACCCGGCCCGACGGGGATTTTCTGCAAATCGGAGACGCCGGCCGTGGAAACGTCGAGGAAGGCGCAGCCCATGGACTCGAGTTTCTGGCACAGCGTGATGCTCTGGGCGACATCCCATCCACCCTCGACCCAATCCGTGGCGGAGATCCGCACGCCGACAGCCATGCTCGACCCCGCCGCGGCGAATACCCGCTCGAACACTTCGAGGGGGAAACGCATCCGGTTTTCCAGCGAGCCGCCGTAAGCGTCGCTACGCCGGTTTGCCAACGGCGAAAGAAACTGATGCATCAGGTAACCGTGCGCCATGTGCAGTTCGATGACATCGAACCCCAGACGCTGCGCGCGACGCGCGGCAGCGGCGAAGGCGGAGACGACGCGCTCGATGTCTGCGATGGTCATTTCTCTGGGCGCAGCCTCCCCCGGTTTTTGCGGCATTGGGGAAGGCGCAAGAGGCAACCAGCCGCCGCGGGACTCGCCGATGAGCCCTCCTCCTTCCCAGGGCGCGCTGCTCGATCCCTTGCGGCCGGCATGGGACAACTGAATCGCCAGGGGAATGGAACAGGTCGCACGCAAGGTTTTCAGCACGGTGTCGAGCGCGGCCTCGTTGGCATCGCTGTAGAGGCCGAGACATCCTGGCGTGATCCGGCCTTCGGGTTCGACCCCGGTCGCCTCCAGACACAGCAGACCGGCACCTGAAATCGCCAGGCTTCCCAGGTGAACGAGATGCCACTGGCTGGCATTGCCCTCGCATGCCGAGTACTGGCACATCGGGGAGACCATGATCCGGTTCGGCAACGTGATCGGACCCAGGCTAATCGGCGTGAACAGCTTCGGTGGATTTGCCATTTCGTCCTCTTGTGATGTCTGCTTCGCAGGGCAGAATGACGGTCCAGTCAAAGCTGCTTATCGAACTTCTCGAGTTCATCCAGCGGCAGCGGGTGGCTGAACAGATAGCCCTGATAGGCCTGGCAGCCTATTGTGGCGAGAAAGTCGCGCTGCTCCTCGGTTTCGACGCCCTCGGCAATCACCGACAAGCCCAGACTCCCAGCCAGGGCGACGATCATTTTTGCGATGGCGGCATCGTTGGCATCGATGAGAATGTCCTTGACGAATGACTGGTCGATCTTCAGTTGATCCAGAGGCAGGCGCTTGAGATAGGAGAGCGAGGAATAGCCCGTGCCAAAATCATCCAGCGAGAAACCCACGCCCCTGTCCTTCAGCGCCGTCATCTTGGCGATGACTTCATCCACATTGGATACCAGCAGGCTCTCGGTCAGTTCCAGCTTCAGCCGCTGCGGATTGGCGCCGGTGAGATCGAGCGCCGCCAGCACCTGTTCGACGAAATCCTTGTCGTGGAACTGACGCGCGCTGACATTCACCGCCATCGTGAGCTGGGCCATTTCCGGCCGCACGGCCCATGCCGCCAGCTGGGCGCAGGCGGACTCGAGCACCCAGTAGCCCAGGGGCAGGATCAGCCCGGTGTCCTCTGCCAGGGGAATGAACTCGCCGGGCAGCACCAGCCCGCGCAGAGGATGCCGCCAGCGCACCAGCGCCTCGGTACCCGTCATGCGGCCGCTACCTGCCATCTGCGGCTGGAAGTGGAGCAGGAATTGCCCATTCATAACAGCCTCGCGCAGATCGGCCTCGTGGGCAACGCGATTGGTTACCGTAGCCTGCATCTCCGGATCGAAAAAACGGATGGTGTTGCGACCCGACTCCTTGGCCTGGTACATGGCCAGATCGGCCTGTTTCATCAGCTCATCGACATTCCCCCGTTCCGCATCGAACAGGGTGACGCCAATGCTCGCCGTGCAGCGATAATCGATGCTTCCGGGTCCTCCGGAACCCTTGTTGAGTTGAAGCCGGTAAGGCTGGCCGAGCGCGGCGAGAATCTTTTCCGCCACGCCTTCTACCTGGGCTGCAACCAGGCTGTCTGTCTCCAGGTCTTCCAGCATGACCACGAATTCGTCGCCGCCCAGACGGGCCACCGTGTCGCCCTGGCGCACCGAGGATTGCAGTCGCTGCGCTGCCTCGATGAGCAAATGGTCGCCGACGTCATGGCCCTGGGTGTCATTCAGCGTCTTGAAATTGTCCAGGTCGATGAACATGATCGCACCCTTGTGCTGGCTGCGCGCGCTGGCGGCCAAGGCGTGCGCCAGCCGGTCGAGAAGCAGGCGACGGTTGGGCAGCAGAGTCAGGGGATCGTAGAAAGCCAGTTTGTGGAGTTGGTCTTCCGCCGCCTTGCGCTGGGAAATATCGATATAGGTGCCGACGTAATGGCTGACGCGACCCTTGTTGCCCTCCTTCACGGCAGAGACGGTTAGCCAGTGGGGATGGGTCTCGCCGCTCTTGATGCGGTTCCAGATTTCTCCATGCCATTGTCCGCTGCTGATGATGGCTTGCCACATCGCAGCATAGAAATCCGCGTCATGGCGATCCGACTTGAGCAAGCTCACCTTCTGGCCGATCACTTCCTCGCGGCTGTATCCGGACAACTGGACGAAGGCCTCGTTCGCGTATTCGATGCGGGCATCGACATCGGTGATGAGAATGGCATTCTGACTTTGCTCAACCGCCAATGAAAGTTTGCGCAACTCCTTCTCGACGCCGGCGATGCGGTTGGTGACAAGGATGACAATGGCCATCGCGAGCAGGAAGACGAAGCAGCCCAAACCAATGAGCCGCCTGAAAGTCTCGTTGAATGCCGCCATGGCTTCGCCGGTGCTGCGCGTCACGACCAGCGTCAATTCCTCAATGGTGCCCAGATGCAGTTGTCGCGGCACGACAATCAGTTCCTGGCCATCAGACAGGGTCAGCAGTTTGACACCCGCGGTTCCGGAAACTGCCAGCGAGGCAATCCGGTCGCGGTCGCGGCTTTCGCCTTCTGCCGGAAATCTGAACAACACCTTCGGAGCGCTATCGACCAACCAGACCGCGCCGGACAATCCCAAGGTGTGCTGCATCGACAATTCGTCCCTCTCAAGAGGCGTTTCCAGCTTGAGATTGGCCACCAGAATGCCGAGCAGTTTGCCGTTTGGCACACCCTCGGCATCACTGCCGATTATCTGGAGGGTGACCATCAGGCCGGCGCCAAAGGCGTCGTGGACGACGCGGACGAACTGCACATAACCCGGCCGGATCGCCTCGCGCAGCATGGGTAAATGTTCGCTCGGCGTACTGACCCACCCCGGCTCGGTAGCGGCGAGCAAACGCTCGCCGCCGGGTTCGGCGATGTAGAGATAGTTGTAGGCGGCATGGCTCGCCTGCAAAGTCGCCGTCAGTTGTCTTTGCAGCCGCTCGCTATTGACCTGAGCCATGCGGCCGCGACCGTCAACAACGGCAGCAACAGAGTTGGAAAAACTCTCGGCTGCGCTCAACAAGCGCAGTTCGCTTCTTCTCTCGCCAAACAGTCGTTCAATGCTCTCCTGCTCCTTGTTGGCAAGAGTCTCGATGGCTGCGATGGATTGACGGTACTCCTTGGAGTAGAGGCCTTCGATTTCCAGCATCGGAACGCCATGCCACCACAGGACAACAAAGGCCGAGATGCCAAGCGCAGCCGCAAGGCCGAAATAGAAGAGTAGCTTGAACCTGCTGCTCATTCTGCGCACCGAAGAGAATTCAAAATATTCGTTCCATGAGGCGATGAATTGAAGGGAAACCCGACCCGCGCAGTGACAGAAACCATGATCGCCTGGGGAATGAACCCGTTATCGGGACAAGCGGGCCGGCGACGGGATTATTTCAACTTCTTCACCTCCGCTTTTTCCCACTCGATTGCCGCCATCGCGCCCTTGAGATCGGCCGTGATGCGCTCGCAGATGCCCTGGAACTGATCCGGGCCGAACCCTGTCGGCAGGTAGCCAAGCTGGCTCAACTCTGCCTTGAGTTCGGGCTTGGCAAGCGCTTTCGCCATCGCCGCTCGCAACTTCTCGACGACGTCGTTTGGCGTGCCCTTTTTTACCAGCCACCAATCCCACGGTTTCGGCGCCAATCCGCTCAGGCCGATATCGATGCCGAAATCAGCCGCACGTTTTGCGCCGCCGTATATCTTGCCGGACTCGGGCAAGTCGCTCAGCACCGCCAGCACCCTGATCCGGCTTTTGCCCTCCTGGTACAAGCCCGGGTTGATCACCATCCAGTCCAGACTGCCATCACGCAGATCTGCCATGCCGCCATACAGGTCGGCGTAAGTGATGTGATGGCTGACTGCATTGCTGTTTTGCAGCATTTTCGCCGCAGCCAGATGCGGCATGGAGAGTTCCGCGGCACCGGTGTAGCGGGTACGTCCCGGGTTCTCCTTGAGAAACTTGATGAACGAAGCGAAGTCGGTCCAGCGTTTTTCATCGACGCGCGAGGCAATGGCGAGCGGCGTGGACGTCGCCGCATAGAGGGGAACAAAATCCTTGCAGGAGTAACTCACTCTCCCGAACAAAGGAGTGATGATCAAAGGCGCGACATAGGCGTCGATCACCGTGTAGCCGTCTGCCGGTTCCCGCAGGGCAGCCATCAAGGCATCGGCGCCGCTCGCTCCGGGCTTGGCCACGGTGATCATCGGGACGCCCAGTTCCGCGCCCATGGCGTTGGCGATGAGTTGGCTGACCCGGTAGGTGGGTGTTCCGGGCGTGAGCGGATAAATAAGCTGTATGCGGCGCTCCGGAAATTCGGCGAAGGAATCGCCCGCCAAAAGCATGGCCGCGAGCAGCAGCGTCTTCAGGACGCTTGCGCGGGGAAGGCAATCCCTCGCGGATGTCGCCTTTGCTGAATGCAATATATTCACCCCGGTCACTCTCCGAATTTGAACTCGCGTCCTGGCTCAAGCCGCCCTTCGGGCCAATATTCGGTCTGCATATTACGGTCATCCGTGGTCCTGTCCCCAATATAAAGCATACCAAGCTTGACCCCTGCAATCAAGGCAAGACCCCACGGTGCCCTGCTAAACCGCTACACTTCCATCTTGCGCTTCAGACTTGAATCCACCTCCCGGTGGAAGGAGAGAATAGAGATGGTTCATGGGTCATCCCTTTTTCCATATTCCGGTGGCCGACTGCGTCGCGCGCTAGGCGCAGCGATGTTTACTGCTGCCAGCCTGATTTGGGTATCGCCGGCCCTGGCGCAGAACGCCATTTCCCTGGTCGTGGCGGCAACGCCAGGCACGGGCGTGGATATCCTGGCACGCGTGCTCGGCAGGCAAATCCTGGCCAACCGCGGCACCGCTGTCGTGGTCGATAACCGGCCGGGCGCCAGCGGCAACATCGGAGCCGAGCATGTCGCGCGGGCAAAGCCAGACGGCGCGACGCTGCTGGTGGCGGCAACGACGTTCGCCACCAATACCTTTCTCAATGCCACGACGCTCCCCTACAACCCGGTCAGGGACTTCGCGCCCATTGCCCTGCTCGGCATCGGCGCACTCTGCCTGGTCGTGCCGGCTTCATACCCTGCCAATACGCTGCAGGAATTCATCAGTGCCGCCAAGGCCAAGCCGGGCAGCATCAACTATGCCTCGCCGGGCAACGGCACACCGCAGCATCTGGCCATGGAACTCGTCAAGCTCGAAGCGGGCATCGACCTCTTCCACGTGCCTTACAAGGGCACCAGCGGTGCGCTCACCGATGTGGCCGGCGGCCACGTCTCGGCCATGATCGCGCCCATTCATACCGTCATGCCGCTCGTTGCCAGCGGCAAACTCAAGGCGCTCGCGGTCATGAGCCTGGAACGTTTTCCCGGCCTGCCCAATGTGCCCACCTTCCGGGAACTGGGCTTGCCGAAAGTGCAGATAGACGTCTGGTACGGCCTCTTCGCCCCCGCCGGCACGGCGCCCGCCACCCTTGCCCAACTCAACAAGGACGTCAATCTCGCGCTGAAAGGCGATGGCGTCGCCCAGAGCCTCTCCAGGCAAGGCATCGTACCGGCAGGGGGCAGTCCGCAGCAACTGGCCAGGAAATTGCAGGACGAACTGGACCGCTGGCCGCCCATCATCAAAGCTGCAAACATAACCGCTGACTGAGCAAACCATGACAAACTGGAACGACTACGATCGCCCCCATCACGATCTGCGCGAGTTTCTCGAGCGCGCCGAGAGCGCCGGCGAAGTGCTGCGCATTTCCGGCGCCGACTGGAATCTTGAGGTGGGCACGCTTGCGGAAATCGTCAATGCCAAAAGACAGAGCGACGCCCCGGCCATTCTGTTCGAAAACATTCCCGGCTATCCCGCCGGCTATTGCCTGCTCTCGGGCGGCACCAACTCCTCGAAGCGGCTGGCCCTGACGCTGGGCTTTCCCGTGCCCAAGGGCCCGATGGACGTCGTCCGGGCCTATCGCGACCGCATGCTCCGGCACGCGCCGATTCCGCCGCGCATCGTCAAGACCGGCCCCATTTTCGAAAACGTCGATCGCGACGATGAAGTCGATATCTATAAATTCCCGATTCCATTCCTGCACGAACAAGACGGCGGCCGCTATATCGGCACCGACGATTTGGTCATCATGCGCGACCCGGAGGAGGACTGGATCAACATCGGAACCTACCGCGCCATGGCGCACAGCAAGAATCGCGTCGGCCTGTGGATGTCGCCCGGCAAGCAAGGCCGGCAGATTCGCGAAAAGTATTTCAAGCAAGGCAAACCTTGTCCGGTGTTGATTTCGTGCGGCCACGACCCGATGCTTTTCCTGGCGGGGGGAAATGAACTGCGCTTCGGCCTGTCCGAGTATGACTACATGGGCGGCCATCGCGGCCTGCCCTTCGACGTGGTGCTAAGCGAGGTGCACGGCCTGCCCATGCCGGCCTCCAGCGAAATCGTCATCGAGGGCGAAATGTACCCCAATGAAACCATGGCGGAAGGGCCTTTCGGCGAATTCACGGGCTACTACGCCGGGGGCAAGAGCGAGCAGCCGTTCGTCCGCATCCAGCGCGTGTACTACCGCAACAATCCCATCCTGACGATGTCGACGCCGCTCGTGCCGCCGTCCGATTTTTCCTTCTCCAAGTGCGTGATGAAGGCCGGCATGATCTGGGACGAAGTCGAGCGCGCCGGGTTGGGGGGCGTCAAGGGCGTGTGGTGTCACGAAGCCGGCGGCGCGCGCATGTTCAACGTCATTTCCATCAAGCAGGCCTACGCCGGCCACGCCAAGCAGGCAGGCATGCTGGCGGCCAGTTGCCAGTCGGGCGCCTACCTCGGACGCTTCGTGGTGGTGGTGGACGACGACATCGACCCCACCGATCTCTTCCAGGTGGTGTGGGCGATGTGCACGCGCTGCGATCCGGTCGAAGACATCGACATCGTCCGCAAGACCTGGAGCGGTCCTCTCGATCCGCGCATTCCGCGCGGCACGAGCACCAATTCGCGGGCCTTGATCTTTGCCTGCCGTCCTTTCGAAATGATCAAGGACTTTCCTCCGGTGGCCAGGGCGACCCCCGAACTCAGGGAAAGGATCGCCGCCAAGTTCGCCGACATTCTGGACAAGCTCTGAGCGGCCGATATGGGCCGCCATTGCCGTTGGTCGATCGCATCGACCGATCGACGCAAATCGCGCCTTACTGCCGCTGCATCGTGCATTCGGTCTCGACGAACATGGTGTTGTTGCCAGGCGGCGTGCGGCGATTGACCCTGGTCTGCTTGTAGCCTGCCTTCGCGCAGGAGACTTGCACATCGTCGGGCAGGACATCCTTGCTGATGTGGCCGCGGTAGAGGCCGAGCACGTTTGACTTCAACGACACGGCTTTGCCTTTTTTCGGCTGCAGCACCACCTGCGCATCGGTCACCGGCGATCCGCGCGTATCGCGCACGAAGCCGAAGTAAGCGGGTCCCGCACCCTTGACGTCGTTGGCGGCGTCGTAGTCATCGCCGCCGGCGAAGGCTGTCGTGGGCGCAGCCATTCCGATGACCAGTGCGATGGATAGCGCAATTGCACGAATCAGCATGATGTCCTCTGAACGCATGAATGGGACGGTTCAGAATGGGTTGCGAAAGCGGCGGCGCGGTTGCCCGCGCCGCCTGCATTTCAGTGCGCCAGCGGATCGGGCCTGAGCTGGAAGTGTGCTGCCAGCGGCTTGGTTCCTTTACCGCCTTCAATCATCCATGGCGTCCGATCGCCGTTAGCAGCCCACAAGCCGCGGCCCTTCCAGCCGGCGTTCGGATCATCGATGCGGCCGTCGAATCCCTTGGCGTAGAAGCCCAGCGGATAGGGTACGCGCAGCGAAACCATCTTGCCGTCCTTGCCGAGCGCGACCAAGCCGTCCATCAGGTTGGCGGTCGACATCGGGATGTCTTCGCCAAGCCCGAAGGTGTTGTGCTGGTCGACCCAGGAGTAGTAGCTCGCCTCGGCGCTGTTCTCGCCGATGCCCTTGAAGCCCGGGCCCGGGTACTGGTGGAACGCCCAGCCCTCGGGGCAATGGTCGCCGGTTGCCTTCGGGCCGTTCAACGGGCCTTTGCAGAGGCGACGATCGAACACGCCCATGTGACCGCTGGCGAGCGAGACCCAGACGCGGCCCTGCGTATCGACGTCGCCGCCGCGCGGGCCGAAGCCTGGCAACGGCACGTTGTACATCTCGGCCAGCGCCTTGTGCGGATTCTTGCCCGGGTCGACGCGCACGATGGCGCCAGGATTGCCGCGTAATGTGCCCCATATCGAACCGTCGACGGGACTGGGCATGACCGCGTAGAAGGTCGCACCGATGCGCATGTCCTTGCCCGGTTCCATCGGCTTGCCCGGCTCGGTGTATTCGTCGCGGACGCCATTGCCGTTGGTGTCGAGCACCAGCGCCGTCCAGCCCTGCGACTTCTCTATGTCGCCGGTCTCGTCGAGCATCTTGGTGTTGATCCAGCCGACATTGCCGCCGCCGCCGCCGGTGCTCGCCCAGATGGTCTCGTTGGCGTCGTAGCCGAACTGCAGGTGATGCGAGCCGAAGCAGGTCTGGTAGGCGGTGTACTTGCCGGTCTTGGGATCGTACATGGTCACGCGGCGATTGGTGCTGTTCAAGGGAAACTCGACGGCAGAGGGATGGCTCGATCCCTTCTTGCAGAAGTCGGGGTTGTCCGGCTTGTGGCCCGTCGCCGTTTTCAGTGGAGGATCGTCGCCGTATTGAAGCAGACAGCCCGGGGCTGTCCTCTGGCAACTCTGCTTCGCGGCACAAGTGGCTGTCGTTCC
>CAIYYX010000062.1 GCA_903930535.1 uncultured Sterolibacterium sp.
CGTTCAGCCAATCATGACCCAATTGCTGACCAGTCCACAACGACCACGTCACATTATCCATCCCTTAAACATAATTTGACCGTTGCCCATTTTCCGGAGGCACAGAATGGCAGATACCCAAACCAAAGAACCACAAAATCAGTCGCAGATCGAGGACTTTGAGCGATTAGGTCCAGCAACGTTGGGACCTTGGACAAGCCACATCTGGCGCCAGGATCCGCGCCATATGTGTTTCCTCTTATCACGCTACAAATTCGTTGCAAAACTGCTGGCGGGCAAAGCCAGCGTGTTAGAAGTTGGCTGTGGAGATGCTGTTGGAACGCCAATCGTATTGCAAACGGTCGGCATGGTTCACGGAATCGACTTTGAGCCGCTTGTGCTCAACGAAGCAATGGAGCGCTTTCGCAAGGATGGTATTGCGCGTGCTAGTTTCTCGATACACGACGTCACCAGCAAGCCGCCCCCAGGACGATTCGATGCTGCATTCTCCCTCGATGTGATTGAACATATCCCGGCAAAACTGGAGGATATCTTCATCGATAATATTTGCGCGGCACTTGGTGCTCAAGCGGTGCTCATCGTTGGCACCCCGAATATTACTGCCAATGAGTATGCTAGCCCGGCGAGCAAGGCTGGCCACATCAACCTGAAAAGTGCGGAGTCCTTGCATCGGACATTAACGCGGCGCTTCCACAATGTATTCAATTTCGGCATGAACGACGAGGTTGTACACACGGGCTACTCACCAATGGCACACTACCTCCTCGCCGTCGCCGTTGGCTTGAAGGATGCTTAGGCGTATATAGCTAGTGTCGTATTAATCTCTTTTCTGGGATCATTGATATGGAATTGAAAATGGCCGGCCGCAGTGCTCTTGTAACAGGTGCGGGTCGCGGACTTGGACGAGCAATTTCCGAGTGTCTGGCACGCGAGGGAGTTAAGGTCGCAGCGGTTTCTCGCACTCGGTCAGATGTCGTGTCGCTTGTTGAAAGCATGGGCGGAGCTGCTGCCGGACATATTGGTGTACCCATGGATTTGGTACCCGATGGAGCACCTGAACAGTTGGTGAAAGATCTCGCTCAATATGATTTTGGACCCATTGATATTATCGTGCATAACATGGGTGGTACTCTTGATATTACTGACCCATATTGTTCCATCGGTGACTGGCGACGAGTCTATCGATTCAATTTTGAAGTTGCTGTTGCTCTGAATCGTATGCTGGTGCCCGATATGCAAGGGCGGCACTGGGGGCGAGTGGTACACGTTTCTTCGATTTCAGCTATGGAGAACCATGGCCCGGTAACCTACTGCGCAATCAAAGCGGCTCTGACAGCCTACACGCGCAGCTTTGGCGGCGTCGTGGCCCCCGATGGCGTTGTCGTTTCTGCCATCCTTCCTGGGGCCGTATTCACGGAGGATGGCTACTGGGATGAGGCTTCTCTGAATCGCCCCGAGCATGTAAAAAAGTTTCTGAGCGAGCGGCAACGAATTGGTCGCTTCGGCCGCCCAGAAGAGATAGGTAATTACGTGGCCTTCCTGTGTTCCGAGCTAGCTTCATTCAATACCGGCAGCATTATTCCGATAGACGGTGGTCAGGGAAGGGGGTTTTTCGGACAATGACTCAACTACTCAACACCATGAGTGTAGACGCAGGCTCACCTACAGTGCTCAATCTCGACTTGCGCCGCATGATCGTCGATATGGCCGTCAGTGGAAATAACGGTCACATTCCCAGCGCCTTCTCCATACTCGACATTCTTACGTATCTTTACGCCAAGGTGCTGAAGGTCGACCCCAAGAATGCGGATTGGGAAGAACGCGATTACTTCATACTTAGTAAGGGTCATGGCTGCCTTGCCCTTTATGTCAATCTGCATCGTCACGGATTCATAAGTGACGAAGATGTCGCACAGTTTTGCCGTAAAGGCGGAAACCTAGGAGAACACCCGGATTTCAACAAGGTCCCTGGCGCGGAGGCCTCAACCGGTTCACTCGGACACGGGTTAAGTTACGCGGCGGGAATAGCCCTTGGACATCGAATTAAGGGCAGCAATAATAGGGTCATTGTACTCATAGGTGACGGGGGAAGCCACGAAGGGACGGTTTGGGAAGCCGCGCATGTGGCGCGCAACTACGAGCTCGGCAACCTCTGTGTGGTGGTCGACTGGAATCAGTCCGGCATGCAGTTGCTACCGCATGACGATCTGCCAGCCAAGTGGCGGGCTTTCGGATGGAATGCCCTCGTGATCGACGGACACAATGAGCGCGAACTTGAACTCGCTTTCAATAGCGTGCACTTCGCCAGCAAGGGCCTTCCAACAGTGATCGTGGCAAGAACCATAAAGGGCAAAGGCGTCCCGATGCTTGAAGGTCACGGTATGTGGCACCATCGCATTCCAAATCCAGAAGAATATGCGAAGATAATGGAGGCGCTGGCA
>CAIYYX010000063.1 GCA_903930535.1 uncultured Sterolibacterium sp.
TCTGACGACCGAGCAGGTAGCGGCACTGGAGACGGCGGATCTGGCGGCGATGAAGACCAGCCAGATCGCGGCACTGACGACGGCGCAGATTGCCAAGGGACTGTCCACGGAGCAGATTGCTGCGCTGACCACAGCGCAAGTTGCCAATGGCTTGATCACGGCCCAGGTTGCCGTGCTCACCACGGTGCAGATCAATCAGGGGCTCTCCACGGCGCAGATTGCGGCGCTGAGTGTGACCAATGTGGCAGCGCTCACTACGGCGCAGATCAATCAGGGACTGAGCACCGACCAGATCGTTGCACTGACCACGGCGCAGGTTGCCGCATTGACTACGACGCAGATCGCCAAGGGACTGACCACGGATCAGGTGGCGGCAATGGAGACGGCGGATATTGCCGCCTTCAAGACCAGCCAGGTTGTCGCGTTGACCACGGCTGGCGTGGCCGCGCTCACCACGAGCCAAGTCGCTCAGGGCCTGACCACTTCGCAAGTCGCAGCGCTCACCACGGCGCAGATCAATCAGGGTCTGACCACCGATCAGATCGCCGCACTGACAACGACGCAGATCAATCAGGGTTTGACCACGGCGCAGATTGTCGCGCTGACTACGGACGATGTGGCGGCGCTGACCACGACCCAGGTCAACCAGGGTTTGAGTACTACGCAAATCGTTGCCTTGACCACGACCCAGGTTTCCGCAGGCTTGACCACGACGCAGATCAACCAGGCGCTGACCTCAGATCAGGTGTGTGCGCTGACGACGGATCAAGTTGCGGCGCTGACGACCCCCCAGCATGATTCGCTGACTACAGAAAATCTCCAATACCTGGGACTCGGCACACCGCTCGTTCTCGATTTGAGCGGAGCCGGAATTCAGACCCGGAGCATTGCCGCCGGCACGAAGTTCGATCTGTTCGCGACCGGGCAGGCGATCAATACCGGTTGGGTGACGGGCAGCACTGGTTTGCTGGTGATGGACAGAAACAATGACGGCGAGATCAACAACGGCGCCGAACTCTTCGGAGAAGCCACGCTGCTGTCCAACGGCGAAAAAGCCGCCAACGGTTACATTGCACTGACTGCGATGGACGCCAGCGGCGATGGTTTGATCACCAACTCGGATAAGGGATGGTCGAATCTGAAGGTCTGGGTCGATAGCAATAGTGATGGCGTCAGTCAGGCGGGCGAACTCAAGACGCTTGATGATCTCGGTATCACCCAACTGAGTCTTGCTGCCACGGCATCGACTGAGACAAATAACGGCAATGTCGTGGGCCTGGTTTCCAGCTTCCAGATGAGTGACGGTTCCACGCATGCGATGGCCGACGTCTGGTTTGTTGCCGACAAGTACGCGCCAGTTGCCACAGCAACGGCAGCCCCGGCGCTCGCCGCGACAGGTGCCTTGTCCTCGAGCGTGGGTGGAATGGTTCAGGCCATGGGTGCTTTCAATGCGGCGCAAACGCCAAACGCTTCGACGACCACGCTAGCGGCCGTCACTGCGGCAACGCCAGATGTGGCGACGACCGTGGGCGGCGGGATTGTAAATGCGCTCAATGCGCTGAATCAGTTCGATCCGAACGGTAAGCTTGTGGCAGCGACCCTCCAGAGCGTGCCGGCAGTGCCTGCACTGACGCCCGCGACGCTGCCGAATCCCGCGAATAACGAAATACTGGCAAACGGCAAGTAGCAAAGCTTGAACGGCGGGTGCCTGGCAGCCTGATTTTGCCGCGCTTGGGCTTTCTCCCTTCCTGCCGCTACTTGACTGCCCAGACTGAATGAGCGATCATTCAGTCTGGGGCGGCCGTCCATTATTTTGATCAGGAGCGCAAGAATGAGTGATTGTCTGGAGTGGCCTTTTTTCGATGCGGGCCACCGCAATCAGGTGCGGGATTTGCATGCCTGGAGCGCAGAACACCTGCTTCATGCAGAGGAGGGCGCGGACGTCGATCAGGTCTGCCGCTCCCTCGTGGCCGAACTGGGTGAAGGCGGCTGGCTCAAGCATTGCGTCGCCGCGGAGTATGGCGGCGGGCGCGACGCCATCGATGTTCGCTCCCTCTGCCTGATGCGGGAAAATCTCGCCAGGAGATCCGGTCTCGCCGATTTCGCCTTTGCCATGCAGGGCTTGGGCAGCGGCGCCATTTCCCTCGGTGGCTCGCCCAGCCAGAAGAAAATGTATCTGCCACAGGTCGCCTCGGGCAAACTCATCGCGGCCTTCGCCCTGTCGGAGCCGGAAGCCGGGTCCGACGTCGGCGCGCTTGCCACCACCGCGCGCCGTGACGGCGAGCATTATGTCCTGGACGGCGAGAAAACCTGGATATCCAATGGCGGCATCGCAGACTTTTATTGCGTCTTCGCCCGCACCGGCGAAGCGCCGGGAAGCCGGGGGATTTCCGGCTTCGTGATCGATGCCGATACTCCGGGGCTGGAAATCGCCGAAAAAATCCAGGTCATCGCACCGCATCCACTGGCCACGCTGCGCTTCAACAACTGCCGCATCCCCGCGCAGAGTCTCCTCGGCAAGCCCGGTTCAGGTTTCAAACTGGCCATGCAGACCCTGGACATTTTCCGCACCAGCGTCGCAGCCGCGGCAGTGGGTTTTGCGCGCCACGCCATGGACGAGGCACTGGCCCGATGCATTTCGCGCAAGATGTTCGGACAGACGCTGGGGGATTTTCAACTCACTCAGGCAGCGCTGGCGGACATGGCGACGGGCATAGACGCGAGTGCGCTCCTCACCTACCGGGCGGCGTGGACGCGCGACTGTCTCGGCCTTGCGGCGACGGCGGAAGTGGCCATGGCCAAGATGGTTGCCACCGAAACTGCGCAGCAGGTGATCGACAAGGCGGTGCAGTTGTTCGGCGGCCTCGGCGTCAAGTCGGGTATGGCGGTGGAGCGGTTGTACCGCGAGATCCGCGCCCTGAGAATTTACGAAGGCGCAACAGAAGTACAAAAATTGATCATCGGCCGGCAGGCCATCAAGGATTTCGCCGGCCATCCATAAAGCTTGACCGGGGTGCTTGCATTACGAGAAAGCCCGTGATAAAACTGAATGAACAATCATTCATATTGACTGGAGTGCATAATATGCGGCTAGACGGCAAGACAGCAGTGGTGACAGGGGCGGCTTCCGGCATCGGGCGGGCGGTCGCCGAGGTGCTCGGAGCGGCGGGTGCGCACGTGGTGCTCGGCGATATCGCCGAGGAGAACGGCGCAGCAGTCGCAAAGGCGATACAGGAGCGCGGCCAGGGGGCGGATTTCTTCCGCCTCGACGTCACCGATCTCGACTCGGTGGCCAGCTTCGCCAACAAGGCCTACGCGGCGCGCGGTCACGTCGATATCGTGGCCAATGTCGCCGGCTGGGGCATGATCCAGCCCTTCGTCGAGAACTCGCCGGAATTCTGGCGCAAGGTGATCGATCTCAACCTGATGGGCCCCGTGATGGTGACCCGGGCCTTCGTCGACAAGATGATGGAGAAGGGTGCCGGCAAGATCGTCACCGTCGCCAGCGATGCGGGCCGCGTCGGCAGCCTCGGCGAGACCGTGTATTCCGGTGCAAAGGGCGGCGCCATCGCCTTCACCAAGGGCCTGGCGCGCGAGATGGCGCGCTACAACATCAACGTCAATTGCGTCTGCCCAGGCCCGACCGATACGCCACTGCTCGCGGCCGTGCCGGAGAAGCACCGCGAAGCCTTCGCCCGCGCGACGCCTATGAAGCGCCTGGCAAAGCCATCGGAAATCGCCGATGCCGTGCTCTTCTTCGCCAGCGATCGCTCGAGCTTCGTCACCGGCCAGGTATTGAGCGTCAGCGGCGGCCTGGCCATGGCCGGATAAAGAATTTCTTACAATCAGGAGAATCGCATGTACACACTCAAAGCGGCAGACTGGCGCCCCCAGCATTTCAAGTGGGAAGTGAAAAACCGCGTCGGCACCATCACCCTCAACCGGCCGGACCGCAAGAATCCGCTGACCTTCGAGAGCTACGCGGAACTGCGCGACACCTTCCACAAACTGCAGTACGCATCGGACGTGCGCACCGTGGTGTTTACCGGAGAGGGCGGAAATTTCTGCTCCGGCGGCGACGTGCATGAAATCATCGGCCCGCTGACCAAGATGGACATGACCGGGTTGCTCGCCTTCACGCGCATGACCGGCAATCTGATCAAGGAAATGCGTACCTGTCCGCAGCCCATCATCTCGGCCATTGACGGCATCTGCGTCGGCGCCGGAGCCATCATCGCCATGGCCAGCGACATGCGCTACGCCACCCCCGCGGCAAAGACCGGCTTCCTCTTCGTCAAAGTCGGCCTGGCCGGCTGCGACATGGGCGCATGCAGCATCCTGCCGCGCATCATCGGCCAGGGCCGTGCCTCCGAACTGCTGTACACCGGCCGCATGATGACCGCCGATGAAGGCCAGGCCTGGGGCTATTTCAATGCCATCGTGGCGCAGGACAAGCTGATGGAAACGGCGCAGAACATGGCGCAGTCACTGGCTGATGGTCCCGCTTTTGCGCACTCCGTAACCAAGAAGTGCTTGCACCAGGAGTGGAACCAGACCATAGACCAGGCTCTCGAAACCGAAGCCGAGGCTCAGGCCATCTGCATGCAGACCAAGGATTTCGAGCGCGCCTACCACGCCTTCGTCAACAAAACGAAACCCAACTTCGAGGGAAATTGAAATGGCGTCACCCGGACATGTCGATAGTCTGGTGACGGACAGCAGACTCATAGAAGAGCGCCGGGGGCAGATCCTGCGCGCAGCGGTCAAGCTGTTTTCGCAGGAGGGCTACTACACCACGACAATTGCCCAGATCGCTCGCGAAGCAGGGGTGAGCATAGGCCTCATCTACCAGTACTTCGGCGACAAGGATGACATCCTTTTCCTCTCGCTGAAGATGGTTCTGGAAACCTACGAGCGCGAAATTCCGCTGCGCCTCGAAGGCGTCAAGCATCCGGTGGATCGCCTTTGCACGGCAATCTGGGCCTATTGCGCCATCGTCGACCGGCTGCGCGAAGCGACAGTGCTCGCCTACCGTTCGACCAACTCGCTGCGCGCCGACCGCCGAAGCCTGATCAAGGATGAGGAAATCAGAAGCAACCGCCTGCTTGAGGGTTGCCTGCGCGAGTGCATCGACGGTGGTTATATGCGCGCGGTGAACGAGTACCTGCTGGTTTATCAGTACGTGATGTTTTGCCATGCCTGGGCACTCAAGTACTGGGCATTTCAGGGCAAGCTGTCGCCTGCAGAGTATGTCTCGGAAGGGGTAAAAATCCTGGTCGAGCCCTTTCTGACGAGCAAGGGCAAGGCTGCGCTGGCGACGATGCGTAAGAATACCGGCAACTTCAAACACGACAAGAAGCGCGCCAGCCGCGCCAAGGCAAAATGATCTCTCTCTCCATCGCCGGCCCCATTGCTATCGCCACGCTGTGCCAGCCACCCGTCAATGCCATCAACGACGCATGGGTGATGCGGCTGAACGAGGTACTGGACGAACTCGAGCAGTCCCCGGATGTCGCCGTTCTCTGGCTACGCAGCAGCGAGCGGGTGTTCTGTGCCGGTGCCGATCTGGAATTCATGCGGGCGCGCTTCCTGACTGAGGCTGGGCGCGAACTGATGATCGCCTTCACCAGAGACTTGCAAGCAGTCTATGCGCGGCTCGAACGGCTGGGCATGGCGACGGTCGCGGAAATCGGCGGGGCGGCTCTGGGCGGCGGTTTCGAACTGGCGCTCGCCTGCGATCTGCGCTTCGCTGCCGACAAGGCGAAAATCGGCTTGCCCGAAGCCAGGCTGGGGCTACTTCCCGCAGGCGGGGGAACGCAACGCCTGACCCGGCTCTGCGGTGCAGGGGTCAGCCGCAGGCTGATCCTGGGGGCGGAAATCGTTGCCGGCAATGAAGCGGTGTCGCTCGGGCTTGTGCAGTGGATGGCGCCGGCGGCGGAATTGCAGGCGGCCACGCGCGCTCTAGTCGAGCGCATTGCCGAGTTGCCGAGGGCTGCGATCGCAGCCTGCAAGGAGTGCATCGGCGCAGCAATGACGGGCGACGGCTTTGAGGTCGAACTTGCCGGCAGCCGCATGCTGCTCGGCACACCAGACACGCAAAGCCGCGTGCGCAAATTCCTAGAGAAGGAGTGAGTAAGGTGACGATAGAGGGTGTTATTCTCAGCGAGAGCCGACTTAGGCTGGAAAAGACACGCGGCATCTGGGTCGACCGCGTGCTCACCGACTATCTCGATCGCTGGGTGGCGGAAAAGTCCGACGACACCGCGATCATCTCCTTCCATGAAGAGGATGGAACAACGACGCGCCTGAGCTGGCAGGAGCTTGGCCAGAAGGTCGACAGCATCGCGCGCGGGCTCACGGCATGTGGCGTCGAGCCGGGAGACGTCGTTTCCTTCCAGTTGCCCAACTGGTGGCAGTTCATCGCGATCCACCTTGCCTGCGTGCGCATCGGCGCCGCCAGCAATCCCCTGATGCCGATTTTTCGCGACCGCGAGATGTCCTTCATGGTCAGGCACGCAGAATCCAAGGTTCTGATTGTGCCGACAAGATTCCGTGGTTTCGACCATGGTGCGCTGGCGCTCAAATTGTTGCACGACTGTCCGGCGCTCAAGCATGTTTTCATGATCGGCGGAACGGGCAGCCATTCCTTCGAAGAGGCGCTTCTGTGCAACGAAGGTCCGCCAACGACGGGGGCGATGCTCGAACCCAACGACGTCACCCAACTGCTGTTCACCTCCGGCACCACCGGTGAATCCAAGGGCGTCATGCACACCTCGAACACCCTGCTGGGCATCGTCCTGCAGTTCATCGAGCGCATGCAGCTGGGTTCCGAAGAAGTGGTCTTCATGCCTTCGCCCCTGGCGCATCAGGCGGGCTTTGCTTACGGACTCATCCTGTCGGAGATTCTCGGCGTACCCATAGTCCTGCAGGACATCTGGAATCCTGCGCGCGCGGTCGAGTTGATGGAAAAGTACGGCACCACGATGACCTTTGCGGCGACGCCCTTTCTCGCCGATCTTGCCGGTTTCCCCGATATCGAAAAGCGTTCGTTAAAATCCTTCCGGCTGTTCGTCACCTCGGGCGCCCCGATTCCCCCGGTGGTGGTGCAGCTGGCCCAGGAAAAGCTGCACACCAAGGTCGTTGCCTCATGGGGAATGACCGAGTGCTGCTCGGCGACGACGACCCTGCTTTCGGGCTACAAGGTGCTCGAATCGGACGGCGTATGCATGCCGGGGCTGGAAGTCGCCATTGTCGATGCTGAGGGCAAGGAAATGCCCAGAGGGCAGCCGGGCTCCTTGAGGTTCCGTGGCGCATCGCTGTTCGTCGGTTACCTCAGGCGGCCGCAACTCTATGCCGTCGACGCGGAAGGCTGGTTCAACACCGGCGATATCGCGAGCATGGACGAGGAGGGTTATATCCGCATCTGCGGGCGCGTCAAAGACATCATCATCCGCGGCGGCGAAAATATCCCGGTCGTGGAAGTCGAAAGCGCCATGTACAAGATGCCCCAGGTGGTGGAGGTCGCCATCGTGGCCATGCCCGATCCGCGAATGTCTGAGCGTGCCTGCGCCTTCGTTACCCTGCGTCCGGGTGAGCGTCTGACGCTGGAGCAGATGCGATCCCATCTGGCCGCGGAAGGGCTGAGCAAGCATTTCTGGCCGGAGCGGCTCGAGGTCATCGAAAAAATGCCCTGGACCCCGACCGGCAAGATCCAGAAGTTTGTCCTGCGCGAAATCGCCAAGGATTTTTCCGTCCAGTAGGTAGGGCTGCACCCCGGCCTACACCCGGCAGCTACTCGCGACGTAGCTAATGAATGGAAGCCAAACAATTGGAAACTAATCGTTATTGATCTAAATCAACAGATCGGGAAATCGTGTTGTTTTCCGAAATGCCACATGATAAGTTTGTGGCGAACGAATAATCATTCCGTTGTCGGTCGATGACGGAAGCAATTGAGGAGGAGCGCCAATGAGCAGCGGCTTGTTTGACCAATTCAAATCGTGGTACGAAAATCGCCACGATTACGCGCGTTCCTGGAAGGAGCGCACCGGCGGCCAGGTCGTCGCGACGATGTGCACCTACACGCCGGAGGAGGTACTGATCGCGGCGGGCATGCTGCCGGTCCGTGTTCTCGGCGCGCACGAGCCGCAGAACGTTTCCGAGCCACATATCTTCGGCATGTTCTGCCCGTTCTGCCGCGACTCGCTGTCGCAAGGCCTGCTCGGCCGCTACGACTACTGCGAGGGGGTGACGTTGACCCAGTCATGCATCCAGTACCGTCAGACCTTCTCCTCCTGGCGCCAGCATGTGCCGACGGTGAAGTGGGACTACTACCTGCCCATGCCCAACGAGGTGCAGTCGCGCCACGCCCGCACCATGCATTACGGCGAGGTGAAGAAGTTCAGGAGCTTCATGGAAGGGGTCATCGGCAAACCGATCACCGATCTCGATCTGAAGCGCGGCAATGATGTGGTGAATGAAAACCGCCGCCTGCTGCGGGAACTGTTCGAATACCGCAAGGAGACCAATCCGCGCGTCAACGGCGTCGAGGCGCTGTACGCCTCCATCACCGCGCAGTTCGTGGACAAGGAGGATCACAACCGGGAATTGAAACGCGTGCTGGCCGAACTGCCCAATCGCAAGCAGGACAGGCCGGAAGGCGTGCGCTTCATGACCATAGGCTCGGAGAACGACGACATTTCCTTCATGGCCATGGTCGAGTCGGTCGGCTCGACCATCGTCATCGACGACCAGTGCTCGGGCACCCGCTATTTCTGGAACGAGGCGCGTCCCGGCGACGACCAGATCGCCATGATCGCCGACCGCTATTGCGACCGTCCCGCCTGTCCGACCAAGGACTATCCGGCGCACACCCGCTTCGATCACGTGCTCAAGCTGGCAAAGGACTTCAACGCCCGCGCCGCCATCTTCCTGCAGCAGAAGTTCTGCGACCCGCACGAGGGCGATTATCCTGACCCGAAAAAGCATCTGGAGAGCAATGGTATTCCAACGCTGTTCCTGGAGTTCGACATCACCAATCCGCTGGGGCCGTTCCGCATTCGCATCGAGGCTTTCCTGGAAACCATGAGCGAAGAGGAGTTATTCTGATGGCAAAATATCCTACCGAGCCGCTGAAGTTCTGGAAGAAGGCGAAACAACTCAGGGATCAGTATTACTTCAACTACGCCAGCGCCCACGAAAAGGGCGGCATCCGCTGGGGTGCTGCCGGCTGGTCGTTCGACGCCATCCCCACGGCCTTCGGCGACGACGTTTATCCCCTGACGGGAGAGCCCTACGCCGCGTCCATTGCC
The DNA here is from genome assembly GCA_903930535.1 of uncultured Sterolibacterium sp. Taxonomy (GTDB): domain Bacteria; phylum Pseudomonadota; class Gammaproteobacteria; order Burkholderiales; family Rhodocyclaceae; genus CAIYYX01. The sequence goes on from CAIYYX010000063.1 coordinate 9,312, forward strand.
CATGACCGCAAGTTCGCCAAGGAATGCCTGGAGAAGGCAGAGTCCATGGGCTTTGCCCGCGATCTGTGCGCCTATATGCGCATCTACTGGGGCAGCATGCATCTCAACAAATATCTGATGGGCGGGGCGTTTCCGAAACCGGATTTCAATTATCAGACCCAGATCTGCTGCAGCCACTCCAAGTGGTATCAGCATGCTTCGAGCTTCGAGAACATTCCGGATTTCTACGTCGATGTTAATGTCGGCGCCTACAAGGACATGGACGAAGGCCGGCTGAACTACGTGGTGGCGCAGCTCCACGACTCGATCGCCTTCGTCGAGAAGACGACAGGCAGGAAGTGCGACGACGAACTCCTGTTCCGCGCCATCAAGAACGAGATGCGCGCCACTTCCCTCTGGGCCGAGATCTGCACCCTCAACAAGGCTGTGCCGGCACCGCTCGACGAGAAGTCGATGTATTCCCTGTATGTGCTGGCCGTCCTGCACAAGTCTTCGCAGTGGTGCGCAGACTTCTACCAGGAGGTGCTGGACGAGGTCAAGGACAGGGTCGCCCGGGGTATTGCCGCCGTCGGCAACGAGCGCTGCCGCATCATGTCAGACACCCAACCGCCCTGGGCCTTCCTGAAGATCTTCCGCTATCTGGAGGAGTTTGGCGCGGTATCCATCGGTTCGCTCTATACCTTCGGCCTCGAAGGAACCTGGGAGACCCTGCCGGACGGCACCTGGGCGCCGCGCAGGACGCCGATGCAGCTGGGCATAGAATTCACCTCGCGTGACCAGGCCTTGAGGCTTTACGCCGACTGGAACCTGTCCAAACCCTTGTGGCAGCACTTCTTCGACCCGAACCTGAAAACCGAGATGATGAAGACCATCGTCCGCGATTGGCAGGTCGATGGGGTGATGATTCACATGAACCGCGGCTGCGAAGGTCTGTCCCTCGGCATCATGGAGAATCGCCTGGGCCTTGCCGCAGCCGGTATCCCGGTGATGACTTACGAGGGCAATATGGGCGATGAGCGCGAGTTTGACGAAGGGCGCGCGCAAAACAGGGTCGATTCCTTCATGGAAACGCTCAACCTGAAGCGCGATTTCGTCTATGCCTGAGTGAAATCGGGCCTGGCCTCCCCGCGGTGGCCAGGCTCAAAGCTGCAATGGGGCAGCCTGTTATTTGTTGCGCTTGACGTAGGGACCGAGATCCTTGACCACCGCCTCGACGAAGGAATGGTCCACCACCTTCCCGATGTTCACGCTGCCCTCGATCAGCCCCTGCTCCCTGTAGAACTGCAAATCCTTCACGAGGCTTGCCTCATTGACCTTGCCGTCGGGATTGGCGCCGTGGGCGACGATGCTCCGGTAGACGGCGGGGTCCTTGATCGGCGTGTATTCGTTCAGGATGGCAATGATTTCCTCCGCATTCGGACCGGCGAGCTTCGCGCCAAGCAATGCGTCGTTGTAATCCCTTACGCCCCGGATATAGGCGCGCATGAACTTTCTTGCCGTGTCGGGGCTGTCCTTGATGAAGATGGCGCCATAAAGCACCACGGCGACTTGTTGGTTCGGATAAAACTCGTCGTTCCCTGCGAAGCGGACCGCGGCGCCGAGGTTTACGACGGTTGTGACGTGGGGCTCGGTGGTGATGCTGGCATCCACCGCCTTGTTCTGCAGGGCCATCACGTGCTGCGGGAAGCCCAGGCTCACCACCGTCACATCGCTGTATGAAAGGCCTCCCTTCTTCAGGGCTTCATTGAGCATCACGGCAGGGCTGGTGCCTGCGGCACTGACGGCCACCTTCAGCCCCTTCAGGTCCTTGAAGCTCTTAAACCTGCCGCTGTCTATCAGGTCCTTGCGCACCAGGAGCGGGTTATAGCCGAACCCTGGCGGGCTCGATGCCTTGTCCGCGACAATCTTCACGTCGATTCCACGCGCGATGGCGTTGTAGAGTCCCGCCGACGGCGCTCCGGCCCCCACATCCAGTTGCCCGACGCCGAGCGGGGCAACCATTTTTGCGGCGGAATTAAAGGCGATGAACTCGACGTTAATCCCTTCCTGCTTGAAGTAGCCCTTCTTCTCGGCGATGAAAAAGCCGGCATCGCTGGAGGTGTTGGCGGTGCCGACCTTGACCGTGGCGGCGGTCTGCGCATGAGCATCGGCGAGTCCCAAGCCAGTGGCGAGAGTGACGAGCGCAGCGCAAATCAGGAAGCGGTCCACCGCCAGTAACCGATACGTGCGAAAAATCATTTGCATATGCGACCTCGTCGGAAGATTGGATTGTCTAAGCTGTCGGTAACACCTGCCTGTTCAGCCTGCGCTGCCGGGCTGCTTGCCGGGCTCAAAACCGCCGACCTCGTGATAGACGGTCTTGTTCTCCTCCTCGAAGGCGCGCACCGTCGGAATCTGCCCGGGCAAGCCGAGTTTTTCCCAGCGCGAGGCAACCTTGTCGTAGGTGGCCTTGGAGAGCGCAGTCCGCTTGGAGAACACCGGCAGGTGGCGGTGTTCCTTGCAGGCATTGATCAGCGCCTTGGAGCCGTATGGCCGCTTTTCCGGCGGATTCTGCGTCGGGTCCAGCCAGGTGCTCCAGGTATTGCGCAGGATGTCGATGTCGTCGATCGGATTGCAGCGGCTCGCCATCGCCCAGATCACCTGGTCGGTGTCGGTGGGATCGATGTCCTCGTCGACAGCGATGATCAGCTTGGTGTAATAAGCCCCCCCCGGAACCTGGGCCGCCAATGCCAGCACCTGGGCTGCGTGACCGGCGTAGCGCTGCTCGAGGCTGATCACCGTCATGCCGAAGCCGCCGGCAGCGGCCGGGTGGGCATAGACGCCATGGATGCCGGGAATGCCGAGCTTGTCCAGGTCATCCCAAATTTTCGCCGAGCGGATGATGGAGAAAAACCCGCTCTGCTCGCAGGAGGGGTAGTCGGCCATCAGGGCATTGGTCAGGATGGGTTTGGAACGGTAATGGACGGCGGTCACCTCGACCAGCGGGCAGCCGGCTTCGGGCCTGCCGTAGTAGCCGGGAAACTCGCCGAACGGGCCTTCGATCTTGACCGAATCCGGCCGGATGATGCCTTCGATGACCAGTTCGGCATTGGCCGGCAGGAGCAAATCCGTGGTCGTGCCGCGCACCACGGGAATGGCCTGGCCCTTGATGCCGCCGGCAAATTCGTACTCGGAAATATTCTTCGGAAAGGTTTGCGAACCCACCATCATGAACAGCGGATCGATACCCCAGGCCGCGGCCACGGGGATGGACTCACCCTTCTGCCAGGCGCGGGTGATGTGCAGGCGGGCATCCTTGCCCGGCGACAGATACAGTCCCACATGCTTCTTCCCCTGCTGCATCATCCGGTAGGTGCCGATGTTCAGATAGCCCGTATCCGGGTCGCGGGTAATCACTGCGTCCCCCGTGCCAGCGTAGCGTCCGCCGTCCAGAGGCCAGTGCCTGGGGATGGGCAAGAGATCGAGGTTGATCTGGTCTCCTGTCAGCGTATTCTCATACACAGGCGCCTCGCTGCGCGAGACCTCCCGCGGCGGAATGCGCTGCTTGAGCTTGTCCTTCGCCCGGCGTATCAGTTCCACCGTCGGCGTATCCACAGGCTCCTCCAGGGTCAGGGCAATGCGCTTGAGACTGGGCCCCAGGATGTTCCACAGCAGTCTTGCGCCGATCGGGCTTTTTTCGAATCCGGCCGCCTGCTCGAACAGCACCGCGGGCGAAGGTTTCTGCTTCGCCAGGAGATAAGCGATCGCGCTCATTTCCTCGTCCCGGTCCACGGGCTGCTTCACCTGCACCAGCTCGTCCATTTCCTCGACGCGCAAGAGCCACTCGCGCAGATCCTGTATCGGCTCGCCCGCCGCGAGTTTTCCTGCCTTTATGCCGCGCTTTTTCATATCCATGAACACTCCCCAAGTAAAGAATTCGCCAATGGGCTGGATGAGAGCCCCGTGCATTTCCAATCGTAGTTCAGTCTACACCTTGAACTGAGGCCAGCAGGTCGCGCATTAACCCGACTGTCGGCCTGCACCCGTCCGGGTGTCTCCAGCGAAAGACAGACCTGCACAACGGACCTGACAAGCCGCAGTCAGGCACGCGGTATATTGAACTGACCCATTTTCACCTCGACACCGTTTTTTCCCGTCGCTTCCTCATAAAGTTGCGCGATACGCGGCGACTGGTCTTCATACTCTATTTGCGCACCGCCTTCTTTCACGCTCGTCGATACGCCGCCAAACAGCGATGCGCGCTTGCTCTCGGTGAAGGGGTAACGGGAACTGCCGAAAGCGGTTGCCAGATAGCGCGCCGGCATCGATCCGGTATTGAAATGCTGGTGGAACATCTGGTCAGGCGGCGCGAAAACAGTGCCATGCTTCCAGTCGACGCGCACATAATCCTGATCGCCTTCAAACCACAACAGAGAGTAGCCTTGTCCAGTCACGCACATGACGTGAAAGTCTGCGGCGTGGCGGTGGCCCTTCTTGTACGTTCCGACCGGCATCTCGGAAATATGGGCGTGCATCGTTCCGTCGGCCAGGACGAACATGATGTTTTTTCCGCCGGCGCCGCGCTCTGCCCAGTCCTTCAATTCGATCGCGCCCAGGTCTGGCACGAAGTTGGTCTCCCACAGATGGTTGCCGGGGCGAACCGGAATGAAGTCTCCTTCGCCGCTGAAGTATTTGTCGCCGCCCATGCGTTCGCCGAAATTCCAGGGATTGGCGAAGATGAACTCGGTGTTGTGGAACATGTTCAGCACAGCAGGCAAATTCGTCGTGCACACGATTCTCGCGGCATCATGACCACTGCCGTTGAAGTGGCGATACTCGGCATTCAGGGGGATGGCAAACAGGCTGCCCGGACCCCATTCAAAGCTGTGCCGGCGCCCGTCGGTGGAAGCGATCGAGGTGCTGCCGCGTCCGGCCAGCACATAAACCACCTCCTCGTAAAGATGGCGCTGCGGTACCGTCGCCTTGCCCGGTCCCAGTTCCAGCAGGAACATGGAAATGAAATCGCCGCGTCCCTTCAGATGCACGGCCGCGCCGCTGACACCGTAGCGAGCCCAGGGCTTTGGTTCTACGGCGAACAAATCAACGCCAAAGCCTTCGATGACGGGAAGGCCTTCCTCTTTCACCCACTCCAGATAGGGGTCTCGCATCAAGTTGGGTGTCGTGTTCATCTAGTTCTCCATTCGCAAGTAGTCAATGGTCTTAGCGGCCCGCCGGAAACAGCAGCGATTTGATGACGAGGGGTACCACATTGGCCGGCTCCACCATTTTGCCGATATCGACATAATCCAGTTCCTGCAATTTAACGCCGTCGAGCGAAATCACCGGCCGCGCCACATTCAGTTCATCGGCAAGAATATGCCCGAGCGTCTTCCCGACATCGCCGTCCACCATAAGAATAATCGGCAGGCTGCTGGCGTCGTCGAGCGCAATGGCGATTCCCTCCGCCAGGCTGCGCAAGCGAAAATAATGCGGCTCGCCATGCCAGGGAATGGCCAGAGCGAGCGCTTGAGCCGGGCTGAGATCGGCGCGCTGCAACGCTGCGTGCACGGCTTGCGCAACTTCAGCCGAAGAAAAGTCGCTATTCGACGCCAGTGCCGGGAATACCACCGGAACGTTGTGCAAAGGCAGTGCGGCATGGCGGGAAATATGTATGGTCTTGCCGCTGACCTGCACCGTAAATTGCGAGGCGCCGATCACCGTCGCACGGATGCCATTGCCTGGATCGGTCAGGGTTGCCCCGATGCGCCCGCTTTTGAAAGCGTTCGCGATCTTGTCCGCGAGCGGCTTGGCAATATCGCCGTAAGTGCGCGCCTCGCGGCCGAACAGATATTCGGAAACGCCGCCGGAGAAGGTGACCAGATGCGGGCGCTCGCTCATGTCGAGCGGCTCGGTGAGCAGCAGGGTCTGCGCCAATCGCGTCGGCTGCTCGCCGCGGATGCAGGAAATAACGATCTCGGCGAGGGTTTCTATGATGCGCTCCATGTCTTCTGCTGCCGGCTTTTCCCCCAGAAGCATTGTCAGGCCGAGACTGTCTGCCGTCCGCTGTGCCGACTCGTCAAGCCGGATCAGCCTGTGCTCGGCATCTTGAACCAGCAGGCGGCCGCCGACCGCAACCGCGCAGGTAGCTCTCACTTCTCCATTTTGCAGCAGTGCGAATTTCGTCGTGCCGCCGCCCAGATCAACGTTCAGAACCGTGCGATGAGTGAGCCTGGAATGCTCAGCCGCACCTGAACCGCGTGCAGCGAGGGTGCATTCCAGATGATGGCCGGCCGAGGCGCAGACGAATTTGCCGGATTCGGCGGCAAAAAGTTGGGCGATCGCCTGCGCATTGATGCGCTTGATCGCCTCTCCCGTCAGAATCACCGCACCGCTGTCGATCGCCTCGCGGCTAAGATCCGCTGCCTGATAGGCAGCGTCGATAAATTCCTTGAGCTGGACGGCATCGATCGTATTGTCCGGCAGGAATGGCGTGAGCAATATCGGCGACTTCCACAGTATCTTGCGCTCAACCACGAGATAACTGCTGGACAAGAGTTGCGCCTTGCGCTGCAAATGCACGCGGGCAAACATCAGGTGCGAGGTCGAACTGCCGATGTCGATGCCGACGGTGGTCAATTCGACGTTGTCGCTTTTCCAGAAAAAATCTGCGAGAGCGCTCTTGTCGGCCTCGGAGTAATCGTGGAAATGGGTCCCCCCGCCGTCATGAAAATGGCAGGGAGAACCATTATGAAACAGTGGGTGACCGCCGTAGGAAAAGTAATTTCTCATGCTGATGCCCACGGCTATAGCGCGCGGCCCGGCGAGAGAACGCCGGGCCGACCGGCCTATTTCAGCAGATAGCCGAATTTCTCCAGCGTCTTCTTCGCCAGTTCGGGACTCGGCATATTGACCTTCGGGAACTTGTCGCGCCAGGAGAAGGGGCGGCAGGCGTCAATGATGGCGCGGGAGTTGGTGTTATCACCCCTGTCCTTTTGCTCCGGAGGTATGCGTGGGTCGAGCGGCGTGCTCCAGGTGTTGGTGATGATGTCGATGGAGGTGGCTGGATCGGAGCGGGTCACCAGCGCCCACATCAGGTCCTCGAGGTTGGAGACGTCGATGTCGTCATCGACCACGACCACGTACTTGCCGGCATAGGCGCCGGCGTGGCACATGGCCGCCACATGGCCGGCCTGCTTGGCATGGCCGCCGTAGCGTTGCTTGATAGAAACACCGAGCAGCAGCCGCGAGCCGCCCACCTCGTGAGCCCACACCGCGGTCACGTCGGGAACGCCTGCCGCCGTGATGTTCTTGCGAATCAGGGCCGAGCGGGTGACGGCGCGGTAGCGCGCCTGTTCCTCGGGGGGGCGCTGCGGCGGGCAGCCGAGAATGATGGGGTTGTTGCGGTGGTATATCGCCTTGATGTCGAGTACCGGCTCTTCGCGGATGTCGCTGCCGTAGTAGCCAGTCCACTCGCCGAACGGCCCCTCCAGCTTGCGCTTGCCCGGTTGCACGAAACCCTCGATGACCATCTCGGCATTTGCCGGAATGGGTAGCCCCGTGACCTTGCCCTTGATTACCTTGACCGCCTTGCCGCGCAGGCCGCCGGCGATATCCAGTTCGCAGACGCCATAGGGCATTTCGGTGCAGGCGAGAAGAAACTGCAGCGGATCGCCGCCGATGACGATGACCACAGGCATCGGCTCATTGCGTGCTTCGTACTTGTCGCGATGGATTCGCCCGTGCTTGCCGGGAGACATGTAGAAGCCGAGCGTATTCTTGTCGTGGATCATGACGCGATAGGTGCCGACGTTGATCCATTTTTCCTCGGGGTCAATGGTGATGTTATAGCTGCCCGTGCCGACATAACGCCCGCCGTCGCCTTCGTGCCAGAGGGGGACGGGAAACTTTGTGATGTCGATGTCGTCTCCGGTGATGACGTTCTCCATCACCGGGCCGGTCTCGACGAACTCGTGGGGGATGGGCTTCAGCTCCCGCATGTAGTTCTCCAGGAAGGCTTCGGAGAGCTGGAGCTTGGAGTAATGCAGGGGAAAACCCAGGGTGAAGTTCTTGCGCTTGCCGCCGAAGAAATTCGTAAGCACGCGGTAGCCCTTGGCGCAGCCTGGGATTTCGTCAAAAATCACGCAGGGCGCATTCTCGTCGTGCTGGACGAGCTCGGCAGCCATGCCGATTTCCTCCTGCCAGGTAGCGCCTTTCACCACCCGGATCTCTCCCAGTTTTTCGGCTTCGAGAATCCACTCGCGAAGGTCTTCGTAGGGGATCTTGAAGCCCAGGGCTTCGCGCTGCTTCTTGGCTTCCTCGGCGGAAAGCTGCATCGTTGCCATATTGCTGTCTCTCGCGGTCATTTCATGTTCTCCCTGTTCTTGCATCTGGGAACGCTACTCACGTGCCGGCTGTTTCTTTAGGGCTTGGATTGTAAAGTCCAGATAATGGACTAAATATATTCCAGGCTTTGTTTCCGGCGCTCTTGCTCGCAGCCGCGTTGCCATGGCAGCCCGTCTGCGAAGACTGAGGGAATCCTAGCACCGAATATTAATCGATGTCATGTTCGAGCGATGGAAACTAATCCACAATATGGACTCTTGAGACAGGCTTTTCCGGGGCCGGTGTCGGCGTTCACGGGTGAGCCGTATCCTCGATGTAAGGTTCCAGGTTGTCGATCTCAGCCCTGATCAGCGACGCGAGTTCTTTTTTCCGTTCCTTGGTCATCCTGCTCGATATCGCGCCAATGCTGATGGCCAGCACCGGCTCTCCTGAGCGGGAGCGGATCGGCAGGCCGAGCGATGTGCTGCCGGGCGTGACTTGGGCGTCGTTCAAGGCGAAGCCAAGTTCCCGGCTTCGCTTGAGCAGCTTCATCACGGCGGGCACAGTCAGGTTGTTGTATGCGCCCAGGCGCAAGGCATTGGCAGAGACGATGGCCAGTTGGGTTTCGCTGGGGAGTTTCATGAGCAGCGCCAAACCGCCGGCACCGACACCCAGAGGCCGGCGCGTTCCGACGTCGAGGGTAAAGGTTTTGATCGGGAATTTGCCTTCCACGCGATCTATGCAGACCGAGTCAGCGCCGCTTCGTATGGTCAGAAAAACGGTGTCGCCCGATATCTCGGCGAGTCTCAGCAGCGACGGATGGCAGATATCCCTCAGATTGAAGCTCGAGGCTGCCGCGAGGCCAAGTTCGAAGATCAGATGGCCGAGAAAGTAACGGCGAGTCTCGGGATCCTGCTTGACCAAACCCTCGCTGGCCAGGCACTTCAGGATGCGGTGCGCTGTCGGACGCTCGAGCTTCGCCTGCTTCGAGATATCCACCAGGCGTTGCCCGACGCTGTTGCGGCTGGCGATGAGGCGCAGAACCTGTGCGGCCCGCTCTATGCTCTGTGTGCCACCGCCGGCTTTTTCCTTTTCCATAAAGCGTGTTCCCTTTCAAGTTCCACAATGTGAAACTATAAGACATACCTGTCGGTTGTCAACTGCAAACAGCGTTGATAGACTGTTTTCACAGTCCATAAGTTGGACTATACTTCTGCAGCGATTGCAAATTAGTCCCAGGAACAAACCGAAGAAACCGAAGATATTGGAGAATAAGAAATGAACGATATTCCGAACAAGGCGGTTGGCAAGGCAGGGGTCAAGGATGTCACGAGTCTGCGCTCGACGTTGGAATGGTTCCGCAGCAAGGGCTATCTGGTCGAAACCGACAATGAGGTCAATCCTCACCTCGAGATCACCGGCTTGCAGAAGATTTTCGATGGCAGCCTGCCGATGCTGTTCAACAACGTCAAGGGCATGCCCTACGCTCGCGCCATCACCAACCTGTTCGGCGACATCCGCGTCGTCGAGGACATGTTCGACTGGGAGAACTCGCTGGATCGGGTAAAGAAGGTGGCGCGCGCCATCGATCATCCGCTCAAGCCGGTGATCATTGAGCAGAAAGATGCGCCGGTTCAGGAAGAAGTCATCACCGAGAATATCGATGTCAATAAGTGGATCACGGCCATCAGCCACACGCCGATGGATACCGAACTGACCATCGGTTCGGGCATTTCCTGCGTTGTCGGCCCGTATTTTGACGGTGGCAGCCACATCGGTTACAACCGCATGAACTTCCGCTGGGGCGACGTCGGCACCTTCCAGATCTCTCCCGGATCCCATATGTGGCAGGTGATGACCGAGCACTACAAGGATGAGCAGCCGATTCCCCTGACCATGTGCTTCGGTGTTCCGCCGTCTTGCACTTATGTCGCCGGTTCCGGCTTCGACTATGCAATTCTGCCCAAGGGTTGCGATGAGATCGGCATCGCCGGCGCCATCCAGGGCTCGCCGGTGCGTCTCGTCAAATGCCGGACCATCGACGCCTACACCTTGGCCGATGCCGAGTATGTGCTGGAAGGCTACCTTCATCCGCGCGACAAGCGCTACGAAACTGCAGAGTCGGAAGCGGCCGACACGCAAGGACGCTTCCATTTCCATCCTGAATGGTCAGGCTACATGGGCAAGGCCTACAAGGCGCCGACTTTCCACGTCACCGCGATCACCATGCGCAAGCGGGAAGGAAAGCCGATCATTTTCCCGCTGGGCGTGCATACCTCGGACGACGCCAACATCGACACCTCGGTGCGCGAGTCGGCGATCTACTCCCTGTGCGAGCGCCTGCAGCCGGGCATCGTGCAGAACGTTCACATCCCCTACTGCATGACCGACTGGGGCGGTTGCATCATCCAGGTGAGAAAGCGCAACAAGATCGAGGAAGGCTGGCAGCGCAACTTCCTCGGCGCGATCCTCTCCTGTTCGCAGGGCATGCGTCTGGCGATCGCGGTGTCTGAAGACGTCGATATCTACTCGATGGACGACATCATGTGGTGCCTGACGACGCGCGTGAACCCGAAGACGGATATTCTCAACCCGATTCCCGGCGGCCGCGGTCAGACCTTCATGCCGGCAGAACGGATGACCTCGGGCGACAAGCAGTGGACGGCTTCCAACACCGAGTTCGAAGGCGGCATGGGCATCGATGCAACGGTGCCTTATGGCTACGAGAGCGACTTCCACCGCCCGGTTTATGGGGTGGATCTGGTCAAGCCGGAAAACTTCTTCAACGACAAGGATATCGAGAAGATGCGTTCGCGCATGGCCGGTTGGGTGCTGTCACTGGCGCGGACCGGACGGTAACAGAAGAGGAATGCGCCAGATGAGTCGGACTGGATGACATCTCTCGTCATCCAGTTGCTGCTGATGCTTCTGGTCATTCTCGCGGCCTCTGAACTGTTCACCAATGCGCTAGAGCACCTCGGCGAGAAACTGGGTATTTCAGAGGGCGTGACAGGCTCTGTTTTCGCCGCCGTGGGAACGGCACTGCCGGAAACCATGGTGCCGCTGCTGGCGATTTTTGCCGGCACCGCGAACGCCAACATCAATGAGGAAATCGGCGTGGGCGCCATACTCGGCGCGCCGCTGATGCTGGCGACACTGACGACCTGTCTCATGGCGCTGGCGATCGCCCGTCGCCGGGGAATGCGCGGCACCGTCCGGCCGGAACGCAGCGGCTTCCTGCGCGACCTCGACTTTTTCCTGTTCGCCTTCGTGCTTGCCGCCGCCGCCATGTTTGTTCCGCAGGAGGCACGCCATGTTCGCGGCGCATTGAGCTTCGTCCTGGTGCTTACCTACTTCGTCTACATCATGCTGACCCTGCGGGCATCGGAGAATCTGGTCAAACTGGGGCACGGCACCGAGGCCAATGAACAGATGTTTCTTTGCCGAGTGGGCTTGCCTGCCAAATTGCCGACCATACTGCTTCAGCTTGGCATCGGGCTGGCGCTTCTGGTTTTTGGCGCAGAAGGATTCATTCGCGGCGTCGAAGGCGTCTCGAAGATCCTCGGCATCTCGGCCCTTCTGCTTTCCCTGCTGATCATTCCGATTGCCACCGAACTGCCGGAGAAGGTGAACAGCATTCTCTGGATTCGCCGCGGCAAGGACACCCTGGCCTTCGGTAATATCACCGGCGCCATGGTGTTTCAGGGAACCTTGCTTCCCGCCATAGGCATCATGCTCACGCCCTGGCAACCGCGCATAGAAGTGCTGACCGGGATAATGGTCACCCTCATCGCAGCCGCATGGCTCCGGGTCAATGCCCGCTCGGGAGGACTGTTCGTGTGGGTGTTGTTGGCAAACGGCGGGCTATACCTGGGTTTTCTGGCCATCACCCTGACGCGATAGCGCGGTCGAGTTCACCAGGGAGGCCTGCGCTCAACACCGATTACAAGCGTCAGGGCGTGGATGTCATGGGTATTCGCTACCCGTTCACCCAGTGGCTCACCATCTGGCTGGTCTTCTTCTGGCAGTTCTTCGCCAACCGCATTTGCACTTTTCGCGCAGACATGATTTTGATCTGGCGCCGTTCGCGGTCTCTACTTGGCAGGTTGCCTAAATTTAGCAGAATGCTACAATTCTGTGGTGGAAAAGACAAAGCCGCATTACCCTCTGGAATTGGTCAAGCGCTTGATCGTGGATGAGGAGCGCGACCCGTTTACCCAGAGTGCCAAGAACGGCGCGGCGGAAATGGGTTTGGATGCGGGGGAGTTGCGAGGAATAATGACAGGCCTTGTTATGCAGGATTTTTACAAAAGCATGACTACGCACGAAAGTAGCCGGGTATGGCAAGACGTGTACCGACCTGTTACCCGCATGGGTGCGGCTTACGTCAAGGTGACGATCAACCCGGCGGAGAATCTGATCGTAGTGTCTTTCAAGGGATTGTGATTATGAAAAAAATTGAATGCCCGGCCTGCGGCAGCAAGATGACGCGGGCAATTCAGGATCTGCGTTACGTCTATAAAAGGCAGGCTCTCGTTGTGCCTGCGCTGGATGCGCTGGTCTGCGCTAGCTGCGGTGAGGCACTGTTTGCCACGCCGGCAGACGGCGCGCGTTACGATGCCGCCATCCGCGCCCATATCGCTGCTGTGAATCTCAACAGTGCGCCGGATTTGCGAGCAATTCGCAAACGGCTGAAGCTAACCCAAGCGGAAGCAGGTCGTATATTTGGCGGCGGGGTCACAGCCTTTTCGCGCTATGAGCGTGGCGAAGTCAAGCCGCCCGTCGCACTGGTGAAGTTATTTCAGGTACTCGACAGACACCCTGATCTGCTGGCCGAGTTGAAATAAGAAGACCCGCACGCGTGCGGGTCTTCAGAATGGCCGAGGTTAAACTTTGCTGAATCTTATTTCTTCTTTGCAGCAGCCTTCTTCCCTGCCACTGCTGCCTTGAAGCCGGCGCCTGCCGAGAACCGCGGCACAGTGGTTGCGGCGATCTTGATCTCCTTGCCGGTCTGAGGATTGCGACCGGTGCGGGCAGCACGCTTGGATGACTTGAAACTGCCGAAGCCGATCAGGGTGACGTTGTCACCCTTGGCAACGGTTTTCGTGATTGCGCCGATGATGGCATCGAGTACCTTGCCGGCAGCGGCCTTGCTGAGGTCTGCTTCCTTGGCGGCAACTTCTATCAGTTCTGCTTTATTCATGTGATCTCCCCTTAAGGTTAGTACTGACATATGGACGCTGATCCATGGCAAATTCTAACTCTAAAATGATGGCTTTTGATACAAGCGAAATATTTTTCTCGGCAAGGGGCTGCAACCATCTCGCTTAAAGGAGGATTATCCGCTTACATTGACAAGCATGACTAGGTAAGTAAAATACTAGTGAAATATCTTTTGCGGCCACAAAAATCAGGCCGATGTCGCTTTATTCATGGATCCTTCCGATCCTGATATACGGCTTGGCCATCCCGGCGCAGGCTGCCATGGTTTTTCAATAAGGCAGAAAGAGGAGACACTCTTGATTTCGTTCAAATCCTTGATAGGCGCGACGTTCATGTCGTGCGCGGCAGCAGCGGCGATGGCTCAGGTCGTCGGCGTCGCGACCAATGCCCAGGGCTCGCTGTATTACTCTGTCGGGGCTGCGGTATCGGGAGTCATGCAGCAGAAAGCCGGCCTCACCGCCCGGGTCCAGCCCATGTCGGGTTCCTCGGCTTATGCGCCCTTGGTCAACCGCGGCCAGGTCGAGTTCGGCCTGATGAATGCGCTCGATGTGGTCAATGCGTTCACGGGAGTGGATAACTTCAAGGACAGGAAACACACCGATCTGCGCCTGGTCGGTGTCATGTTCGCCCTGCCGATCGGCATGGCCGTACCCAATGATTCCCCGGCCAAGTCCATCAAGGACTTGAAGGGTATGCGCGCACCCAGCAAGTTCACATCGCAGAGCACGATACAGTTCGTCCAGGATGCGGCGTTGGCCACAGGCGGTCTGTCCATCGCCGACATGAAGCAATTCCCCGTCTCGGACTATGTCAAGGGGATGGAGGCTCTGGGCGACGGCAAGGTGGATACCGCCATGTTCTGTGTCGGTTGCGCCACTGCGCAGGAGGTCAATGTGAACCTCTCCTCGCACGGCGGCCTGCGCTTCATCCCTCTGTCCGATTCGCCAGAGGCAACGGCGGCCATGCGCAAGGTTTTCTCCAGCGCCTATACAAAGGTGTTCGAGCCTTCTCCAGCCTATCCGGGAGTCCTGGTATCGATCCGCCTGATGGCGTATAGCGCTTTTCTCGTCACCAGCACCCATGTTCCGGACGACGTGGTGTACAAGGTCACCAAGGCGCTCTATGAGAACAAGCAGTTGCTCGAGGTCGCCTCGACGACGATGAAGAGTTTCGATCCCAGCGTGATGGCCGAGGCCAACACCGTCGCCTATCATCCCGGGGCGGAGAAGTATTTCAAGGAAGTCGGGGCATGGCCGCCCAAGAAACGCTAGTGCCCGTGAGGTGCTAGTGCCCGCTACCTCTTCGGGTCGTGCCGCCCTGTCGTCGGAGACACCCGGACGGGTGCGGGCAGTTGTCGAAGACAACCCAGGGTACTTGTACTCATGCGGCGTTAGAAGCCAATCAGGCGAACGCAGAACATAAACCAACTTTGGAACTTACACAGTGACCAACGAAGCCGAGCACGAATATAGCGAGACCATAGTCGAACCCATCAATCCCTTGATGAAGGCTGTGACCGCCTTCCTCGGTGCCTTACTCACCGCCGCCTGTATCGCCTGGTCTCTGGATTTGCCCAGTCGCCTGGGTGCCGCCTTCTACACCCAGCAACTGCTGGCTTTTTCCCTGGGCATGGGCATCGCGATCGTCTATTTCTCCGTCTCATGGCGCGGCAAACCGCATCAGAGCAAGTTTCCCTGGCCCGATGTGATACTCGGCGTGCTTGGCCTTTGCGTCAGCCTCTGGATCTGCGTCGAATACCAGCGCCTGCTGGACGACGTCCCGTATTACACGCCCGAGGTTCTCTGGCTCAGCGTCGTCATCGTGCCTTTGGTGCTCGAGGCTTTGCGTCGCTGCACCGGATGGGCGCTGATGACCGTCGTCGTGGTCTTCATCGGCTACGCCCTGGTCGCCCACCTCATGCCTATCCAGATCCGGGGCAAGGCGGCAGAGTTTTTCCCCCTGATGACTTATCTGGCCTTCGATACCAATGCCATGCTTGGCAGTTCCCTGAAGATCGGCGTCGAGGTGGTGATTCTCTTCCTGTTCATGGGCGACATGCTGATCCGGGCTGGCGGCGGCGAGTTTTTCATCGATATCGCCATGGCCTTTCTCGGCAAGAAGCGCGGCGGCCCGGCCAAGATCTGCGTCGTCGGATCGGGACTGTTCGGCATGATCTCGGGCAGCGCCGTCTCCAACGTGGCTTCGGTGGGACCGCTGACCATTCCGATGATGATTCGCTCCGGTTACAGCAAGAAGGATGCCGGCGCGATCGAGGCGGTCGGCTCGACGGGCGGCCAGCTCATGCCGCCGGTGATGGGCGCTGCAGCCTTCCTGATGGCCGAGTTCCTTGAGATTCCCTATGCCACGGTTGCTCTCGCCGCCGCCATTCCGGCGGTGCTCTATTACATGGCGCTGTACTGGCAGGTCGATTTGATCGCGGCGAAAGACCATCTCAAGCCGATGACCGATGAGATGCCCAAGCCGCGCGAAGTGCTGAAGGCAGGCTGGCATTTCATCGTGCCGCTGGCAGCTCTCGTCGGCATGCTGTTCTACTGGACGTCGGCGCCGCAACTCTCCGCCGTCGTCGCCGCTGTCGTCATCCTGGCGACAGGCATGGTGCGAGGCTATCGCCGTGATCGTCTCAAGCTCGCGGATCTGTGGCACTCGCTGGGTTCCACCGGGCGCTCCATGACCGACCTGATCATGACGCTGGCCGCAGCCGGCTTCGTCATCGGCGTGTTGAACGTCTCGGGCCTGGGCTTCGCCCTGACCTACTGGCTGGTCAGCCTCGCCGGCAACAATCAGTTCGTGCTCTTGATCATCTGCGCCGGTGTGGCCCTGGTCCTGGGGATGGGCATGCCGACCTCCGGTGTTTATATCCTGCTCGCCGTGCTCGCCGGCCCCGCCCTGATCCAGGCCGGGATCATGAAGCTCGCCGCCCACATGTTCATACTCTATTTCGGCATGCTGTCGATGATCACGCCGCCGGTCGCGCTCGCCGCCTTCGCCGCCGCCAACATCAGCAAGGCCGGGCCTATGGAAACCGGCTGGGCGGCCTGCCGCATCGGCTGGGCAAAATTCATCCTGCCCTTCATGTTCGTGCTCTCGCCGACGCTCTTGATGCAAGGCCCCGCCTTCGCCATCGTGTTTGACACCGTCACCGCGATGATAGGCATCTATTATGCGACCTGCGGCATGATCGGCTACTATCGGAGGCCGATGTCGATTCTCCCGCGCATTCTGCTTTCCCTGGCGGGCCTGGCCGCAATCCTGCCCGACTCGCAACTGAACTTCGTGTTTCCGGGATTCGTCAGTCTGACGGGAGTTGCAGTCGGTCTGGTGGTGCTGGTTGTCGAATATCTCGCGATGCGCGGGAAGGCGATAGCCGCATAAGAAAATTCTGCGCCGGGGGGCGCGAAGTTCCCCGGCGCAAGCCGTTAGCGAAGGGTCAGCGCTGCTACTGCTTCCTCGTCCGAGTCGAAGAGATTGTGCTCCGCGTTTTCCTTGATCAGATCGGTGCGCCCCATCACCTCCAGAACCGGCTTGGGCAGGCGGTAGAGATGAGTCGTGAACAACAATAATGTGAGAAGCACGAAGGCGACGCAGATCAGTTACGACAGCTCCGTTTTCGCCTCGGCAGACAGATTGAGCGCAGAGCGCGAGAAAGAACCGCTCACCGGCACGGAACTGCAGAAGGCCGCGGCGATCTTGGCTATCGCCTGACTGATCCATTGCTGATTCTCGTCCCAGCGGCTCTTGCTCTTGATGGCAATTATTTTGCTGCTCGACAGGGTTTCCATGAAGCTGATCAGGGCGCGTCTGAGAAACGCTGCCAGGCCGAGATGACGGACGGCGATTTAAGTCTCTTGCTTGCGGCTGTTGCTGTGTCTGTTGAGAATGACCCAGATGGCAACGGCCGGCTTCTTTCCAATGGTCCACAGGCGGTGAGGCATCTGTGCATCGAAAGAGATTGAATCGCCTGGCCCCAGTTCGAACTCCTCGAAGCCTATCTTGAAGCCGAGTCGCCCGCTGATGAGGTAGGCATATTCGCGTCCGCCGTGGCGGACCAGAGAATCCTCGGGGCAGGAAGCACCGCCGACGTCATAGACGATGTTGAGGAACTCGACCTCGGAGTCGGGCATGGCGGTCAGTCGCTCCCAGCGGACCCCGTCAGCCAGTCTGATAGCCTTGCGGCTGTTGTGGCGCTGCACAGGAACGGCTGCGCTGACAGCGGCTTTTCCCCGAGTTTGTCGGCGAGTGGGTTCGTGATCGGGAGCAGAGGTTTCGCCGTCCCTGAAAAGATCATCGAGAGACAGTCCGAGCAGATTGGAGATCGTGTAAAGTGTTCCCACCGAAGGCTGCACGCGGCCGAGCTCGATCTGCGAAACGAGACTCGGTGAGACGCCGGCGCGACGGGCCAGGCCGCGCACGCTTTCTCCCGCTTGCTCGCGCGCCAGCCGCAGTCTTGCGCCGAGTTCGGAACCGACATTGGCTGGGGCGGGGGCAGGCGACAGTTTCTTGAGCATGGCAATACTATACAGATTGTTTGTTGCCACTGGACAAAATTACCATTGACAGCCTAGATCGAGCGGATTATTGTTCGGCGCTACTTTACATGTCGCTTAATAATAAACAGGGGGCGGGATGCATCACTTCATTTGCGCAGGCGATATAAGACTCGTGCCCGAATATGCGGGGAACAGCATTTCCTTCACCCGCTGTTCCGTGGTCGATGCGGCAGCAGGCTCGGTACACATGGGTGTGGGCATGTGCGAACTGGCAGCCGGCGGACGCATAGACAGCCACCTGCATTCCTTCGAGGAGAGCTTCTATGTGGTCGAGGGCAATCCGATTCTGGTGATCGATGGCCGCGGTTATCCCCTCGTGCCAGGCGCCTGTGGCCTGATTCCGGTGGGCGTCGAACATGCCTGGCTTGGGCCCGCGCAGGGAAAAGCGAAATGGATAGACATGCTGGCGCCGCAGCCCAGGGTTTCCCCGGCTGACACCTTCTTTCTCGGGCCGCCGGCAAAAGTCGAAATGATGGATCTGGACATCCGCGACCCGCGCTCGCGAAATCTCTTCCGCATGGTGGACAGCGATATCGTGCTCGACAATCTCAAGAAGGGTGCGGGCGTCAATGCGCCGACCGTTTCCGCGAGCATGTCCACAGCGCTCCTCGCCTACAGCGGCATCGCGCTGAAGATGCTGGTCGATCAGCGCCTGGACGCACAGTTGCATACCATATTCATGGTCGAGTACCAGCCCGGCGGCGTCGCCCAGCCGCACGACCATCCGATGGAAGAGTCGTATATCATCCTCGATGGCGAGGTGGAGGCGGTCGCCGATGACAAGCGCTATACGCTCAAGGTCGGCGATGTGTTCTGGACGGGCGTGGGCTGCATCCACGCCTTCTACAACACCAGCGGCAAGACCGTGCGCTGGCTGGAGACGCAATCGCCGCAATTGCCGGCGCGGCATGGTTACCGCTTCAATCGCGACTGGGATTACCTCGCGGAGAAGCTGGCAAAAAAGGGCTGATCCAGTCACATTCACAGCAATGGAGAAAATATGAGTTCAGTCATTGTCGGAGGAACCTCGGGCCTGGGGCGGCAGCTTGCCGAGGTACTGGCCAAGCGCGGCGAGGAGGTCGTGATCACGGGACGCGACGAGGCCCGGACGAAGAAAATCGCCGCTGAAATCGGCGGCAAGACGCGCGGCATTGCCCTGGATCTTGGCTCTCCCGATGAGATTGCAGGCAGGCTTGCCGGAGTCGGCCAAGTCAAGCATGTGGTGCTCGCGGCCATCGAGCGCGACGAGAACAGCGTGAAGAAGTACAACATCGCCAGCGCGATCCGTCTCGTGACGCTTAAGCTCGTCGGCTACACGGAAGTCATCCACACCCTTTCCCCGCGTTTCACGCAGGATGCTTCCGTGGTGCTCTTCGGCGGCCTGGCGAAGGAGCGGCCTTATCCCGGCTCGACAACGGTCTCCACGGTGAACGGCGGCATCACCAGCATGGTGAAAACCTTGGCGGTGGAATTGGCCCCGGTGCGCGTCAATGCCGTGCACCCTGGCGTCGTCGGCGACACGCCGGCCTGGGAAGGCAAGCCGCCCGAGGTTCTGGAGCGCATCAGGGTACGCACACCGATAGGTCGTCTGGCAACGACCGATGACGTCGTTGACGCAGTAATCTTTCTGCTCGACAATCGATCAGTCAACGGCGTTAATCTGAACGTCGACGGCGGCTGGCTACTGCTTTAATTCCGGATTTTTGAAGTGTTTAACAGAGAGGGAGAAGACATGAAACTCATAAAAAAATTGATATTGTCCGCAACAGGAGTGTTGCTCGGCCTGGGTCTGCAAGTGGCAGTGGCTGCGCCCAGCGGTCAGCCGATAAAGGTAGGCGGCACACTGGCCCTGACCGGACCGCTGTCGGCTACGGCTCTTATTCACAAGCTCGCCGGGGAAATTTATGTTGAGCAGCTGAACAAGAAGAATGGCTTGCTCGGCCGCCCGGTGGAATGGATTCTGAAGGATGACCAGTCGAAGCCGGATCTGGCTCGCACACTGTACGAGCAGCTGGTCACCGTGGACAAGGTGGATCTCCTGCTCGGACCCTACGCCACCGGCAACATTCTCTCCGCCGTCGGTGTGGCGCAGAAATACCAGAAGGTGCTGGTGCACCACACGATGGGCATACCCAGCCTGGTCAAGTACGACATGCAGTTTCCGGCCTGGTCGGTCGGCTACGATCCGGCGACGACAGTCACCAACACCCTGCTTGATGCGCTCGCCTCGACCACGAAGTTTCCCAAGACGATCGCCATCGTCTCAAGCAAGTTCCCGTCTGTCTATATGATGTCGGTCGGCATGCGCGAAGCGGCGAAGAAGCGCGGTATCAAGGAAGTACTGTTCCTCGAATGGGAGTTCGGCAACAAGGATTTCGGCCCCATCGCCAGTCGTGTCAAGGATGCCAATCCTGATTTCATCTTCGTCGGCGCCATTGGCCTCGAAGGCAATCAACTGCTCGACGCCATGAAGAAGATCGACTATGTGCCGCCCATGCAGTACTTCATGTATCCGGCACCGGGCCCACTGGCCAAGGCACCGGGTGCCGAGCGGGCCATGGCCGGTTCGATCTTCGAACAGCATCCGCCCTTCACCAACAATCCTCTCGCCGCCGAGTTCGTCAAGATTTTCAACGAGCGTGCAACCAAGGCGGGTCTGCCCGACAACGCCGTGGAAACCCAGGCTGCAGCCTCCTATTCAGCCTGGCAGGTGATCGAAGCCGCGGTCACCGCGACCAAGAGCCTGGATGACAAGGTGCTCGCGGCATGGCTGAAGAAGAACAAGGTCGACACCATCCAGGGCAAGTTGCGTTTCGACGGCCCGAGTAATTTCGGCGATGATCTGCTGCGCGTGAAGCAGGTGCAAAACGGTCACTGGGTCGTCGTTTGGCCCAAGGAATGGGCCGCTCCCGGCGCCAAGCTGCTCACTCAGTAACTCGACCTCAACCCGATGAATTTTCCGAGCTGGACGCTTCTTGGTCAGTCCTTGTTATCAGGGATTTTCATCGGTTCTCTTTATGGCTTGCTGGGTCTGGGCCTCTCGCTATCCTGGGGCATGCTGCGGCAGATAAACCTGGCGCACTTTGCCCTGGCTTTCCTCGGCGCCTATCTCACCTTTCAACTCACTTCCGTCGGCGGCATGGATCCGCTTCTCACCCTGGGCTTGATCGCACCCGCCTTCTTCGCCTTCGGGGTCCTGATGCAATGGCTGTTCTCGCGCTTTTCCATCAGCCCTTTCAATTCGCTCCTGGTCACCTTCGGCCTCACCGTGATCATCGAGAGCCTGATCCAGTGGATCTGGACCGCCGATTACCGCAAGATGGACTCGGTCTACGGCGAGATGAAATTCAAGATCGGCAGCCTCTATGTGCCCTTGCCTGAACTGCTCACGCTCATCATCGCGGTAACGCTGTCCTTGTCCACCTGGGCCCTGCTGCGTTATACCGATCTGGGCAAGGCAATGCGGGCGGCTGCAGAGGATCCGCAAATCGCCGCGGCCTTCGGCGTCAATGAAAAAAGGCTGGCGCTGCTCCTCTCGGGTCTCGCCGCCACCTTTGCCGGAGTGGCAGGTCTCTGCCTGGCGCTGTCCTACACGCTTTCGCCATCGCAGATCTATGCCTGGATTGGCGTCGTGTTCGCCGCGGTGATGATAGGCGGCCTGGGCAATCCCATCGGCCCTCTCATTGCCGGCATCGTGATCGGGGTAGCCGAAGCCATGACCATGGCGCTCATTTCCCCGGCGTGGGCGCCTCTGGTTTCCTTTTCCCTGCTGATACTCGTGCTCCTGACGCGCGCGGATAAAGTATGAAGCTATCGGCTCCTGCTTGGATCGCACTTGTCGGACTTGGTTTGGCAACCGTTCCCTTTTTTGGGCTGCCTGCCTTCTACGAGTCTTTCCTGTACCTTATTTTTTCGGCCATCGTACTGGCCACCTCGTGGAATATTCTCTCCGGCTACTCCGGTTACTTTTCCTTCGGACACGGCGCCTTCTTCGGCGCCGGCATGTACACCACTGCGACGCTCACCAGCAAATTCGAGATCCCCTTCCTCTGGACCTTGCCCGCTGCGGGAATCATCGCTGCGCTCCTGGGCGTGGGTGTGGGCGCGGTGGTGTTTCGCCTGCGCAGGTTGCGCGGCGAGTTGTTTGCCCTCTTGACCCTGGCGGTCACCTTCGTACTGGCTACCATTGTGCTGAACACGCCCATCGATGGCGGTCAGGGGGTTCCCCTTACGGCGGTGACGCTGCCGGCCATCCTCTCTTCGCCGTCTTCGACGCTTTATGTTCTGGGGCTGGCCATGGCGCTCCTGACCTTGTGGATCGCCTACTCCATCTATCTCGCGAAACTGGGAACGGGCCTGTTCGCCATCCATGACGACGAGGATGTTGCCGAAGTCATGGGCGTGCCGACATACCGCTACAAGCTCATCGCCTTCGGCTTGTCGTGCGCACTGGCTGGCGTGGCCGGCGGCATTCATGCCATGTTCATTTCCTATGTCACGGTTGGCGAGACTTTCTCCATCATCGTGCCCCTCAACGTCGTGTTGATGAGCGTCTTGGGCGGCACCCGCCACTGGCTGGGCCCTGCGGTCGGCGCGACAGTGATCACAGCACTGCTCTATGGTTTCACCGCCGGCGATTATCCTGTGGCCGGGCGCGCCGCCGTCGGCCTGATCCTGATCGTGGTCATCCTGTTCATGCCGGAAGGTTTGCTCGGACGTTTCATTCCGCGTCTGGAGGGGCGCAGACGCAAGACCACGGCAGCGACGCCCGTGGCAGCGGCGCCCGCGCCGGACGCCGTGCAGGCAAGTTCCGAGACCCTGCTCAGGATCAACGGTCTTTCCAAGGCCTTTTCCGGTGTCCAGGCGCTCGATGGCGCCGATGTCGAGGTGCGCCGCGGCGAGATCCTGGGCCTCGTGGGACCGAACGGTTCGGGGAAGTCCACGCTGATCAATATGATTAGCGGCCACTTCCGCTTGGATTCGGGAAGCATCGTCTTCGATGGCGTGGACATCGCGGGGCTGCCCGCCCACCGCGTGGCCCAGGCCGGCATCGCCCGCACCTACCAGATACCCAGACCCTTCGCGCATCTCTCCGTGCTGCAGAACGTCACCCTGCCGGCCATGTTCGGCCGCGCTGCCCTGGGCAGGGGTGCTGCAGAATCCGAGGCCAGATACTGGCTGGAGTTCACAGGCCTGGCGGAAAAGGCCGACGCCTTGCCGGGAGAGCTCAATCTGCATCAACGCAAGTTTCTTGAACTGGCACGCGCGCTCGCATCCAGACCGCGGCTGCTGCTGCTGGACGAGGTCCTGTCGGGGCTCACGCCCGCGGAGATCGACCATGCGATTGCCACCATCAGAACGATACGTGACCTGGGCGCGACCATTGTTTTCGTCGAACATGTGATGCATGCCGTGATGGAACTCTCTGACCGCATCGTCGTCCTGAACTACGGCAAGGTGATCGCCGAGGGCAAGCCCGAGGAGGTGATGCGCCGGCCGGAAGTTGTCACCGTCTATCTTGGCAAACCCCATGCTTGAACTCGATCACATAGAGGTCTGCCACGGTTTGGCGACCGCTCTCTGGGACGTCTCCCTGAAAATGGCCGCGGGCGAACTCGTCTGCGTCGTCGGGCCCAACGGAGCGGGCAAGACCACCCTGATCGAAGCCATCGCCGGCCTGAACCGCATCACCGCAGGCACGCTGTCCATGGATGGAGCCAGTCTTAACAAATTGGCCAGGAACAGGTTCTGCGACCAGGGTATCGCCATTGTTCCCGAGGGACGGCGCTTGCTCACCACCATGAGCGTGCAGGAGAACCTCGAACTTGGCAGCTACAGGGCTGCCGCCCGCGTGCATCGGCAGGCATCGCTGGAGCGGGTGCTCGCCCTGTTTCCTGTGCTGAAGATGCGTCTTGCGGCGCCGGCCGGAACGCTTTCCGGCGGTCAGCAGCAGATGGTGGCGATAGGTCGCGCGCTGATGGCGCAGCCGCGACTGCTTCTCCTGGATGAACCTTCGCTGGGTCTCGCGCCATCCATCGTTCTGGAAATGTTCAAGGCCATTCGCGACATCAACGAGAGCGGCGTTGCCGTGCTGCTCGTCGAACAGAACGTAGCCATGGCGCTGGAGATCGCGGCGCGCGCCTATGTGCTGGAAGAGGGCCGTATCATTGCCGAAGGCACTCCGGAAAAACTGCTGACAGAGCCCCATATTCGGCGTGCTTATCTCGGAGAAGCGTAGGTCGGGCTTCAGCCCGATGACAGGATGAAATTCCTCTGCCACATGTCGGGCTGAAGCCCGACCAACAAGGAGACTGAGATGGCGATTCATTCATGCGTCGACCCGCACTGCGGCGTGGCGAAGGAATATGTTGCAAATCCGTGTATCGCAGCATCGGGCACTTCTCTGACTCATGGCCGAAGGGATTTCATCAAGGACACCCTGACCGCCAGCGCAGGCCTCCTGGGACTGACAACACTGGGCGGCTGTGCGCAGATCCTCAAGTCTGACGCTCCCGCAGACACCCTGCTGGTGAACGGCCGCATCGCGACATTGGATGGCAAGAAGTCGATGGCCAGTGCGCTCGCCATTCGCGGCGACAGCATCGCGGCTGTCGGCACCATGGCTGAACTCGCCCATCTCCAGGGACCCAAGACAAAAGTCATCGACCTGGCCGGCCGCACCGTGGTGCCGGGTCTCAACGATGGCCATACCCATTTCATCCGCGGCGGGCTCACCTACTCGATGGAAGTGCGCTGGGATGGACTGCCATCTCTCGCCGATGGTCTGCGCATGCTGCGCGTGCAGGCACAGCGCACGCCTTCGCCGCACTGGGTGCAGGTGATAGGCGGCTGGACCTGGGCGCAATTCGCGGAAAAGCGCTTCCCGACGCTGGACGAAATCAACGCCGCGACCGGCGACACGCCGGCGATGGTGATGCATCTTTATGATCGTGCCTGGGTGAACCGCGCCGGCCTCAAGGTTCTCGGCTGGAACAAGGAAACGCCCAATCCATTCGGTGGCGTGATAGAAAAGGATGCATCGGGCAACCCGACGGGCCTGTTGGCAGCGACAGTCGGCCTGGTGGCGCTGGTCTCCGCCTGGTTGAAGATTCCGCGCCTGTCGGAGGAAGACCAGATGGTCTCGACCCGACATTTCATGCGCGAGCATAACCGCCTGGGCATCACCAGCGTCATCGACGCGGGCGGCGGCGGCCAGAACTACCCGGACAACTACAAGGCGATCGCCAAACTCGCGGCAGATGACCAGTTGACGCTGCGCATCGGCTACACGCTGTTCGCTCAGGCTGGCGGCAAGGAGTTGGAAAATTACCAGAACTGGTCGAAGCTGGTGAAGCTGGGACAGGGCAACGATTATTTCCGCATGATAGGCGCGGGCGAATACATCGTCTGGGCGGCGGGAGACGTGACCAATTTCGACAAGGATCCCGCGGCCATTCCTCCAGTCATGGAGAGCCAACTCACCGCGGTGGCAAAGTTTATCGCCGGCGAGCGCTGGCCCTTCCGCATGCACGCGAGCTTCGACTACACGGCGCAGAGAATTCTCGGCGTGCTCGAACAGGTCAACCGCGAGGTGCCTCTCAAGGGTCTGCGCTGGGGTCTCGACCATTGCGAAACCATACAGCCGAAAACTCTTGAGCGCGTCGCGGCACTGGGCGGCAGCATCAACATCCAGAACCGCATGTCGACCGACGGCGAGGCCTTCCTCAAGAGATACGGAGAAAAGGTGGCTCTCGACGCGCCGCCCATCGCACGCATCCGCGAGATGGGCATACCGCTCGCGGCGGGTACCGACGCCAACAGGGCGAACACCTACAACCCCTGGGTCGGCGTGCATTGGCTGGTCACGGGCAAGACGCTGGGCGGTGCTTCGTTGAACGGCAAGCACAACCTGCTCGACAGGACAGAGGCGCTGCGCCTCTATACCTCCGGCGGCGCCTGGGTTTCCAGCGAGGAGTCGAAGAAGGGAACGCTGGAAGCGGGCAAGCTCGCCGACCTCGTGGTCTTGTCGGCAGACTATTTCAACATTGCCGAGGAGGCGATCAAGGAACTGGAGTCGGTGATGACCGTGGTCGGCGGCAAGGTCGTCTATGCATCGGGCTCCTATGCCAGCCTGTCACCTGCTGCGCCGCCGATTGCCCAGGACTGGCTGCCGGTCAAATCCTTCGGCCAGTATTACAAGCGCGCCGGCATGGAGCCGCCAGTGCAAGTCGCCGTTGCATCAACGCACCAGCATCCCTTGATCATCAGTGACAGCGGCACCTGGGGCATGGAGTGTCCCTGCTCGTTCTGAGGGACTGCTGCCTGCAACTGTAGGTCGGCCTAAAGGCCGACCTACAGCCGACCTACAAATCACGCAAGACCGTCGGCTACGTCCACGTTTTCCGACTTCAATTCCAGCCCGGCGCTTTTTGCCGTCTCGGCCAATAGCACGCCGAAATCGATGTCGTCATAGCCGCGGCCGATGAGCCCGGCTATGGATTCGCGCGTGGCCGCAGCAGCAGGCATGGGCACGCCATGCGCCTTGGCGGTGCTCATGCCCAGATCCATGTCCTTCAGGAGCAGCTTGGGCGTGAAGGTGATCTTGTCGAAGCCGAGATTCACCAGCATGGGCGTCTTGTATCGAGTGTACATCGAGCCCAGCACGCTGTTGTTGATCGCCTCGAGAAACACATGGCGCGGAATGCCGGCTTTTTCGGAGAGCACGGTCACTTCGCAAAGACTCTGGATGATGACGCCGAACATGGTGTTGTGGGCGATCTTCCAGACGCGCGCCAGTTCTCCCTCGCCGACCCAGATTTCGCTGCGACCGAACATGGCCAGATAAGGCTTGGCCGTCTCGTAGGCTGGCTTGGGCCCTGAAGCGACGACGAGCAGTTTGCCGGCTTTGACCACCTTGGCATTGCCGGAGACCGGGGCGCAGAGATAGGCGATGCCGCGTTTTTCCAGCTCGATGCGGATCTCGGCCGAGCCATCCAGGGAAATCGAGGTGCTGTCGACAATCATCTTCGGCTTGGCTGCCCCGGACAGCAGGCCACCCTTGCCGAACAAAACTTCCTTGAGGTCGTCGGTGGTGGACACCATGGTGAACACGATGTCGCAGGCGGCCAGATCGGCCTTGCCATCGACCAGCTTGGCGCCATAGGCGAGCAGGGGTTCGGCCTTGGCTTTGGTGCGGTTCCACACCGACACATCGCATTCACTCTGCAACAGGCGCTTTGCCATTGCCTCGCCCATGCGACCCAGACCTATCCAACCCAGTTTGAGTTTGTTGCTCATCTTGCTTTCCTTTGCATTTATCCCGGTGAAGAACTCTTCACCGGGGTGTGACTATCATTTCTTCACCAGGTCCTCGTACTTCGGGCAAACCCGCTTGTCTGCGGCGATGTCGAAGGCCTGATAATTTCCCTTGTGGATCACGAAAGCCGGGAACAGGATTTCCTTGGGTACGGGCAACTTGCGCAGTTCGCGGATGGCGACCATGGTGCCCAGGCAGCCCTGCTCGAAGCCGCCGGGATCGCCACTCGCGAGCATTTTCCCGGCCTTGATGGCATCTATTGCCTCCTTCGAGCCGTTGATGCCTATCACCAGCGCCTTGCGGTTGGCCGCGTCCATGGCTTCGATGACGCCCGTGGCCATGGCGTCGTTGCCGGCGAGCACGCCGTCGATCTGCGGGAAGGTCTGCATCAGATTCTCCATGACCTGCAGGGCCTGGAGTCTCTGGTAGTTGGCCGGCTGCTGCGCGATCAACTTGACGCCGGGATTCTCATCCAGCGCTTTCTTGAAGCCGCGGACGCGGTCCACATTGCTCAAGGACGCCTTGACGCCTTCGAGGATCACGACATTACCCTTGCCGCCCATCGTCTTCAGCATGAAGCGCCCGGTTTCCAAGCCCAGACTGTAGTCGTCGGTGCCGATGAAGGAGACGAACTTCCCGGATTCGCTGCGGTCGGTGATGTTGACCACGGGAATGTTGGCGGCATTGAGTTTCGCCACGCCTGTCGCCATCGCCTTGTAGTCGACGGGAATGAACACGATGGCGTTGGGCTTCTTCACGGCCACATCCTCGATCTGACTCATCTGCTCGGGAATGCTGTCGGGCTTGGTAGGAACATAGTTCTGGGTCACTGCATTCATGGTTTTCGCGGCATTGTCGGCACCCAGGCGCACCATCTGGAAATAGGGGTTGGTCAGGTTTTTCGTGAATACCGCGATCTTCTCGCCGTCGGCATAGGCCGCGGAAGAGAAGAGGGCGGTGGCGGCGAGGGTAGTGGTGAGCGCAGTCGTGAATAATTTCATGCAAGTCTCCTTTGGTGTGATGATTCTATTTGCGGGCTTCCTCGCCCCTGCGGGTGAGAGTGTCGAAAAATACGGCGAGCAGGACGATGACCCCGGTCACCAGTGGCTGCCAGCTGGCATCGATGGTCAAAAGGTTCATGCCATTCAAGACCAGGGTCAGTATCAAGGCGCCGACCAGCGTCCCTGAAACCGTGCCGATGCCGCCGAACAGCGAGGTGCCGCCGATCAATGCCGCGGCGATGGCGGGCAGGGTGAAGGCCTCGCCGATGTCTCCCTCGGCGGAGTTCATGCGCGCCAGGAACACCAGGGATGCCAGACCGGCCATGGCGCCGCTGACCGCATAGACGAGTATCAGGCGCTTCACGATGGGTACACCTGAGAGCCGCGCTGCTTCCCGGTTTGCGCCGATGGCGTAGATTTCCTGACCATAGGTGGTGCGCTGGGAAAAGAATGCGCCCAGCGTCAGGAAGACGAACATCAGATAGACGGGAATCGGCACGCCGAGGAAGTAGCCGCTGCCCAATGCGCGGAAGGCCGGCGGGAAGCCGTAAAGGGTCGTGCCCGCCATGAACCAGTAAGTGATGCCATGGACCACCCAGAGCATGCCATAGGTCGCGATGAAGGGCGGCATGCGCATCAGCGCAACCAGCAGGCCATTGGCCAGGCCAATGGTCAGGCCAATGCCGACGCCGCAGGCGGCACCGAGCAGGGCGGAGCCTGTGAGCTTCATGATGCTGGCGGCGATGCAGGCCGACAGGCCGATGTTCGCCCCGACCGAAAGATCGAGGCCGGCCGTCAGAATCACCAGCGTCAGACCCGAGGCGAGCAGGAACAGCAGGCTGGCCTGGCGCAGGACGTTCATCAGGTTGTTGGTGGTGAGGAAGGCGTCACTCAAAAAGGTCAGCACGACGCAGATCGCCAGGGCAGCGGCGAGGCGGTAGCCAATGGTCTTGAGCTCGGCAGCGAGTGCCGCAATGCGCAGGGTCGATTTCATTTCTTCCCCTTGAAGCCGTCGATCAACAGGGCCACGATCACCAGGAGGCCGATGCAGGAAACCTGGACCGAGGAGGGGACGGTGAGGAGATTCAGTCCGTTGCGCAGCGCACCCACGGCCAGGACGCCGAGGAGCGTGCCGAACAGCCAGCCGTTGCCGTGCTCGAAAGATGTGCCGCCGACGACCACAGCGGCGATGGCGTCGAACTCCATGCCTATTGCTGCGGTCGGGTGACCCGAACTCATGCGCGATGTCAGGATCAGTGCCGCCAGACCCGTCATCAGGCCGCCGAAGGCATAGACCGCGATCAGATAGGCGTTGGTGCGGATGCCGGCGAGCGAGAGCGCATCGGGGTTGCCGCCGAGAGCGAAGATATAGGTGCCAAAGCGCGTGTGGTAGAGCAGCCAGTGCGTGAAGACATAGGCGATGGCGCCTATCAGGAGCGTCTGCGGAATGCCCAAGAGGCTGCCTCCATAAACGGCTGCAAGGGTGTCGTTCGCCACCACAATGCTCTGGCCGTCTGTGAACAGGAGAGCCAGACCTTCTGCCATGCCCATGGTTCCCAGGGTGACGACGAAGGGCGGCATTTTCAGCCAGGCCACCAGCATCCCGTTGGCGAGACCGAAGACCAGACCGATGGCGAGCGAGGCTGCCAGCGCCAGCATCAGCGAGCCGTCGTGGGCCAGCACCCAGGCCAGCACCACGCTGGCCAGCGTCAGCAGAGCGCCCATCGAGATATCGACGCCCTCGGTCATGATGATCAGCGTCATGGGCAGGGCCAACATCAAGAGGATCACCGACTGCAAGCCGATATTGAGCAGATTGGGTCCGGAGAGAAAGTCGCCTGTGGCGAACGCGAAGCCGATGACCAGGAAGCCGAGTATCCAGGCCACGCCGGGAACGCGGCTAAGCCCGGCCCAGAGCGCCGAGGGTGAATTCAGGGCGATGGTGGAATCATTCATGTTGGACACCCAGTTTGAGAATGTTTTCTTCCGACAGTTGCTCGCGCGACAAGTGGCCGGCGATGCGGCCATCACGCATGACATAGGTCCGGTCGCAGACCTGGACGATCTCGGAGAGTTCGGAGCTGATCATCAGGACGCCCGCACCTTGCTGCACCAGCTGATCTATCAACGCGAAGATCTCGGCCTTGGCGCCGACATCGATGCCGCGGGTCGGTTCATCGATGATGAACAGGCGCGACTCCGAGCCCAGCCACTTTCCTATCACCACCTTCTGCTGGTTGCCGCCGGAGAGCAGGCGAACCGGGCGCAGCGCACTCGGGGTCGAGATGCGCAGTCGCTCGATCAGGGCATTGGCTATCTGCCTCGCCTTCGTCGCCTTGTAGATACGGTTGGGGAAGGCCAGCGGCAGGCCGGGCAGAACAAGGTTGTCGCAAACCGAGCGTATCAGCGCCAGTCCCTCGGCCTTGCGGCTCTCGGGAATCAGCGCCATGCCGGCGGCGACCGCCTTGTCAGGACCGCCCTGATGCGGCTTGGAATAGAGCAATACTTCGCCGCCGGTGACGCGGTCGGCGCCGAAGATCGCGCGCGCAACCTCGGTCCGGCCGGCGCCTACGAGGCCAGACAGGCCAACGATTTCGCCGGACCTGACGGTCAGATCGACGCCATTGACGCCCATTGCAGAGCGCAAGCCCTTTACCTCGAGGAGCAGTTCCCCCGCAGTCTTGCAGAAGTTCCGGGCATAGCTTCTATCTACGCTGCGCCCGACCATCAGGCGCACCAGTTCGTCCGGCGTGGCTTCTCCAGGCAGGAGCGAACCGACCTTCTTGCCGTCCCTCAACACCGTGATGCGGTCCCCCATGGCGAACACCTCGGCCATGCGGTGGGAAATGTAGACGATGGCCACGCCGTCAGACTGCAATTGGCGGATCATGGCGAAGAGACGCTCCGTCTCCCTGTCGGACAGGGCCGCGGTCGGCTCGTCCATGACCAGGATGCGGGCATTCTGCGACAGCGCCTTGGCGATTTCCACCATCTGTTGCTGGGCTACTCCGAGGTCATGCACCAGGGTCCGGGTCGGGATATCCAGGCCGAGCAGAGCGAGAATCTTCTTCGCTTCCCTGTGCATTTTCGTGTGGTCTATCGTTCCCGGGAATCTGCCAGGAAACTCGCGGCCGAGAAAAATATTCTGGGCGATGGAGAGATAGGGTACCAGGGAGAACTCCTGGAAGATCACGGCGATGCCGAAGGCACGCGCATCCGCCGGCGAGCCGATCACCACCTTCTCGCCCTTGTAGAAAAACTGTCCTTCGTCGGCGGTATAGGCGCCGCAGAGAACCTTCATCAGCGAGGACTTACCCGCACCGTTTTCTCCGACCAGCATATGTACTTCGCCGGGATAGACGGCGAAGGAAACGTCGTCCAGCGCCTTCACGCCCGGGAACTGCTTGCTGATTCCGCGCAACTCTAAGAGCGGTGCGGTACTACTTGCCGTGTTCATTGCGTCTCCCGTGTTTCGCTCAGACTTGCGTCGTCGCCTGCCATATCATCATTCTCCAGCGCCCATTCATAAAGTGCCAGGTGCTGACGATGAGCGCGCGAACCCTTCTTTCCTCGCCGCCCACCAGGACTTTCATGTCGACTCTGCCAAGAATCAGCGCAAAGTCTTTGGCAAAACGATATTCGTCAGGCTGGTAGTCAATTGCCAGATATTTCGTCTTGCCGGTCTTCAGACCGTCGAGATAGACCTTCTTGTCGTCTATCACGCCGGTCGAGTGGAGGAAAATCAAGTCATCGGTAAACAACTCATCGAGGACTTTTATATCGGTCGCGAGCAAGGCATCGTGGCGCTGCCGGTCGCATTTGATGAGATCTTCTTGAGTGGGGTTCATGGATAGTCCTGTCACTTAAACTGGAAGGATGTTCCAGACTTCGGTAAGTTTGGTGCCAGAAGCACGCACCACCTTGGCGATCGGGCAATACCGCGACAACTCATGGCGGATCAGGTCGATCTGGGCCTGACTAGCCTCGGTGGTCACGTCGATGATGAGCGTCATGGCGGGGAAGGGCACCTCGACCTCTTCGCTCAGGGTGACGCCGCGCCGGTCGAAATCTGCTTCCAGGCGGACATTCAGCGTTTTGAAAACCACCCCGTTCTTGTGCGCGATCTTGTGGCTGATGACGCTGGTGCAGCCGATCAGCGCGGCAGCAAAAGTTTCGGTCGGACTCATGCCGAGATTGGTGCCGCCACGCTCCACCGGTTCATCGATGATTTGGGTCAGTCCGCGAATGCCGACATCGGTGCGTGAATGCGATTGCGCCAGTCCCTCCATGCGCATCGTGACGGTGGTCTTTTCCCTGATGATAGCCATAGCGCGAGACCCTGAAAATCAATCAACTGCCCGATACTGCTCTGAATAGCGCACCGAGACCGTGTAGCTGCCCTCGTTCAACAGCCACGGGCGCACGCGAAATGTTCTCGCGCCCGAGCTGTGCATCGGGTCGGACTCGGCGATAGCGCGAGCCTCAGCCAGGGACGCGGCGCGCACGATGATCATGCCCTCGCCGCTCCAGTCTGTCTCGGTGTCGTCAGCGAACGGCCCGGCAGCGAAGGTGATGCCGCGCGCCTCGAGATCCTTCTGATAAGCCAGGTGCTCACCCAGATGCATTTCCAGGGCAGCCAGCCCGCTGGCCGGCGTGGTGAGTATCACATACAGCCGCTTTGCCAGCAGCCCCTTGGCGGTGACGCGATCGATATGTTCCTGCCAACTGCTATCCATGGGGCTTCCTCAAGCTCAAATCAGCGCCAGGGAGATCTGTGGGAACACGATGAGCACGACGAGCACCAGCAGCATGACGGCCGCGAAGGGCAGCGCACCCATGAAGACGTCGTTCAGCGTGATCGATGGATCGTCGATGGTGGCTTTGATGACAAAGCAGGAAATACCGAAAGGCGGCGTGAGCAGACCGATCTCGGCCCCGACCACGGTGATGATGCCGAACCACACCAGATTGATGTTGAACGGTTGCAAGGCCGGCAAAAACAGCGGCACGACGATGAGAATGATGGAGGCGGTGTCGATGATGGTTCCGAGTGCGAGCAGCAGCAGGACATAGATCACCATGAAGCCGGCGAAGGAGAGGTGGATCGCGCTCAGCCATTCGCCGAAAAGCGTCGGCAGGCCGGCGATGCCGAGCAGGCGGCTGTAGATCGACGCGGCGATGATCAGGAAAAGGATGTTAGCGGTGATATGCCCGGTATCGACCAGCGCCCCCCAGATCGCCTGCGTGTTCAGGCGGCGCTTCATGGCGCCCATGATGGCCGCGGCCACCGTGCCGGCGGCACCCGACTCGACGGGCGTCAGGATGCCGCCGTAGATTCCGCCCAGCACCACCACGACCAGGAGGGCCACGGGCCCGAGTTTGGTCACTGCGTCCTGGGCCAGTTTCCTGGGCGACGGCCGGCTCGGGTCGACGTCTGCGCCGCCGACGAACTGCGGGGCGATCACGACGAACAGCATGATGGCTAGGCAGTAGGCGATGGAGAGCAGAATGCCTGGCAACACCCCGGCGAGAAACATGGCGCCGACCGATTGTTCGGTGATCACCGCATAGATGATCAGCATCACGCTGGGGGGAATGATCATGCCCAGCACCGAGCTGCCCGCCACGATGCCCACGGCGAAGCGCTTGCCGTAGCGGAAGCGGATCATTTCCGGGATCGCGACCTTGGCGAACACCGATGCCGAGGCGATCGATGAACCGGTCACCGCCGCGAAAATGGCGTTGGCGACCACGGTGGCGATGCCCAGTCCGCCGCGCACGCCGTGAAACACGTCATTGGCGAACTCATAGACGTCTCGACCCAGGCCGCAACGACTGACCACCAGTCCCATCATGACGAACAGGGGAACGGTGGCGAAGGCTTCATCGGAAATGGAATCGGCCATCGCCAGGGAAAGCAGGTTCAGCGCGATGTCTACGTTCCCCTTGAGCAGCAGGACGCCGACGAAGGAGATCATGCCAAGTGCGACGGCGATATGAACGCCTGCATAAATGAAAACGACGATGGCGACGACTGAGGTGAGGCCGACGGTGACGCTGCTCAATTCAATCAAGAGGGCTCATCCTGTGTTGTGGGCCGGCCAGCCGCATTGACGGCACGACGCAGCGCGTGAAGCGCCTGTCGCATGAATTCGACCAGACAGACCGCGAGGCCGATCACCATGATGGCCTTGACCGGCCACACGATTACCGTGAATACGCCTTGGTTGCCGAGATAGGCGTTGCGCTCGAACGCTTCCTTGAGCAGCGGTAGCGAGCCCCATAGCCCGAGGCCCATATAGACCGCACCGAGCAGGAAAAACGCGCTCTCCATGGCGTGGGCGAAGCGCGGACGCCAGCTATAGACCAGGGTGAGGAAGGAGTCTGCCCGCGTCAGCCTGCCGGTACGGATCGCGTCGGCGAGCTGCAAAAAAACGATGCCAATGATCGAAATCTGGATCATTTCGGTCACGCCGGCGATCGGGCGGGTGAAAAAGCTTCGGCTCAGGGCATCGCTGGTCACCATCAGGACCAGCAGCAGGATCCATACCGATCCTGTTGCGTTCATGCCGACGATGAGCAGGTCTAACGCGCCCCGAGTAGCTTGTTTTGGCTGATGTTCGCCGCTCATTCGCGGTCCCAGTGACGCTCGATCGGCTGCTTGGCTGCGCGCATTGCGTCCATGTAGAACTTGAGCATTTCCGTGCCCTGCGCCCCTTCCTTGTCCAGACCTGTGGCCCACTGCTGGGCGATGTTGGGCAACTCGCGCGCCCACTTGGTCCGCTCCACCTTGGGTAAGTCATGGACGACCCCGCCGGCCTTCTTGTAGGCTGCGATGCTGTCCGCGCCTTCTTCGGCGGCGAGCTTGGCCAGCCGGTCGCGGTACTCGATGGCAACCACCTTCAGCACCGTCTTGACTTCGTCAGGCAGGCGCTTCCAGGTGTCGGCGTTGGCCGTGACGACTTTCGTATTTACCGAACCGATGTCGGCCTTGAGCATCGAGGGGGCAACCTCGGCGAGCTTGAAGGTCACGGCAGCCTCTGGCCAGGCCAGGCAGCCTTCGACCACGCCGGTCTGGATCTGATTGTAGTAGTTGACCAGGGGAGCGGATACGCCGACGGCTCCGAGCGGTCCGAGATAGCGCAGGTTGAATCCGGCGCCGGCGATCTTCAGGCCCTTCATGTCGCTCAATCCCTTGACCGTGGGCTTGGTGAACACCTGATAGCTGTCGAGGACCACGGCATTGGTGAGATACACCTGGTTGTAGGACTCAAAGGTTTTTCTGATCGCGGGAAACTTCTCCACCATCGCATCGATGGTGTGGGAAACCAGCTTCGGGTCGGTGCTCACGAAGGGCGTGGCGTAGGCGACGGAGAGAATGTTCATCTTGTCGCCGTAGATGGCGGTGGTGACGATGCCGATATCGCCCAGCCCCTTCTGTATGCCTTCGAGGACACCGTTGGGCTTGACGATCTGGCCGCCCCAGGCCTGGTTCCAGTGGATCTTGTACTTGTTGGTCTTGGCCAGGCGCTTGTCTACTTCGGGAATGTAGAACTCGATAAACTCCTTGATCCAAAGCGACTTGGGCGGGTAGCCATCGACCGCCGTCAGATTGATCGTGGTCTGCGCGTGGATGGGCGCGGCGGCAGCGATCAGAGCGATGCCGGTAGCGATGAATAGCGAACGAACCTTGAACATGATTGTCTCCCCTCTCGTGCTGGTTTGTCTGAGTATCATTTTGTCGCCGAAAGTCTAACGTCTATCAGCTTTCCAAGCAATGCTGCCAGCTTTTCCCGTTACCCTCTGGTGCACCGTCCGCCCTTCACTCCAGCCCGCTGGCTCTGGCTTGCTCGCGTGCCATGACCGCCCAGTCCTTTTCTCCGTCGCCGTGCGCGATCGCGCCAAGCAAGCGGTCGCGCAGGACGTTGACACTGGGCAGGGGAACGCGGGCAGCGCCCGCTGCTGCGAGGGCGAGATCCGCGTCCTTCAAGGCGAGTACCGAGGTGAAGCCGGGATTGTCGTAAGCTTCGTCGACGATGATCTTGCCGTAGACCTTGTAGGCGGGCGCCGAGAACAGTCCTTCGGTCAGAACGTCGTAGAGAGCCTGGGGCGCGACGCCGTGTTTCCTCACCAGCGAGAAGGCCTCGCTCATGGCCTGAATGGCGCAGCCTAAGGTGAAGTTGTTGGCGAGCTTGATCGCAGTGGCGCCTTCGGGTTCTGCACCTGCTTCAAAGGTGCGGCGGCCGATCACCTCGAACAGGGGACGGCAGCGGTTCACCGCGTCGACGGGTCCGGCCGCCACGATGCCGAGTTGCCCCGCTGCGGCGACGTCCGGGCGACCGAGCACGGGAGCGGCGACCAGAGTCTGTCCCGCCTTGGCGTGCGTGTCAGCCAGGGCGCGAATAGTGGGCACGCCATGGGTGCCCATGACCATGTGGATGGCGCCCTTGGGCAGGGAGTTAAGCAGGCCGCCTGCGACGATGCTCTCCAGCGCCGCGTCGTCGCCCAGCATGGTGATCACCACCTCGCGACCCTCGCAGGCCGCTGACACCGTGGTACAGAGCCTGGCTCCGGCCTTGCAAAGTTCGGCTGCCTTCGCCGGCGTGCGATTGTAGACCACGAGGTCGTGGCCGGCAGAGAGCAGTCTGCCGGCGATGCCCGATCCCATGCGACCCAGTCCGATGAATCCTATTTTCATGATCTGTCCTTGTTAAG
The DNA here is from genome assembly GCA_903930535.1 of uncultured Sterolibacterium sp. Lineage (GTDB taxonomy): Bacteria > Pseudomonadota > Gammaproteobacteria > Burkholderiales > Rhodocyclaceae > CAIYYX01. Next base: position 46,436 of record CAIYYX010000063.1, read on the forward strand.
CAAGCTGGCCTTGAACCCACTCGAGTTCGCGCACGACATAATCGTTGATGTCGCCGGTCTTGAGGTTGGCGGGAAGCACGTCCCATGTATAGGTCTCGATTTCCAGCTGTGTGGAAACGGGTGTGGCCTTGTGGAAGCGCAAGGCCTCCTCGATGGCGAAGCGGGTGGTCTTGAACATTCCCAGGTCGTCGAGAAATACCGGGACATGGAAATGCGTGCGCCACTCGCGCGGGCCGGGATCCTTCTTCCAGGCAGCGAAGGCGTCTTCGAGATTCAGGTAGCGCGTGAGCTTGCCGTCCCTTTTCTCCACCGTCTGGGTGAGATAGACGGTGTCGGCAAAAGGCGTCAATGCATCGACGAGTTCCTGGGTGACCACGGGAGTCCGCAGCGCGGCGGCCTCCTGCAGCTTGAATATCGGGATGCCGGCTTTGACCAGGGCGGCTAAGGATGCGCTGATGTCCTCGAACTCCACCGCCTGGTGGCAAATGTCGTAGACCAGACCCAGATGTTTCCGCAGAGCCATTGCCGCCTTGGCGACCGACAGTCCCGTCGCCTTGGCCAGCGTCTCTGCGGACTTTTCCGCATAGAGTTCCTGGGTGAAATAATCCACGGCCTCGGAGGTCACTTCCATGAAGCAGAAGGGCTCGGGCTCGAGTGCGAGCGTCACGGTTCTGCCGGTTTTCTCTTCGAGTTTGACGAGGTGTGCGATGACTCGCAGCACCTGGCGGGTGTAGGCATCCACCACCTCGGGTCCGGTCACCCGCGGCTTGAAGCCACAAGGCGGGCTCTGGATCGACGGATTGATGCCCGGGGCCGCGACTTCCGCGAGGATGTCCGCGACCTGCATGGTGTAGATGGCGCGCGCATCCGAACGCCAGTCCGGCTCATACACCTGTTCCTTGACCCGCTCCCCCTTGAAAGAACCCTGCGGGAAGGCATTCACGGTGTACAAATACATGTTGTTGGCGGCGAGGAAGTCTTTCAGCTTGGTGCGCTCTTTCGGTTCGGCAGTCAGACGCTCGGCCGATTTTCCGGACAGACGCAGGGAGACGCCGAAGGGCTTGTCGGGGCAGAAGCGGCGCTTCACTTCCGGGACATAGGTGATGAGGCTGTGCCACATCTCATCCCAGGTGTCGCCCGGATGAACCAGAGTCGAATACGTCAAATGGCCTAAGCCTCTACCCAAATCCATGATGCCGCCTCCAAAAATATGTAGGTCGGGGTTTCTCTGGACCACCTTTATGGTGGCAGCCCGACTCGGTGCCGCGTGTTAAAGAACTTTCTCAGCCTTGCCCGATGCCGCCGACCTCACTGCCGCCTCGGTCACCGCGACGCAGTGAATCATCTCGGACAGCGGCAGAGGATAGGCCGGTCCTCCCGCTGCCGCCCGGGCGAAGGCTTCGAGGGCGGCGCGCGAGACGTCATAGGCCTCGGCCTGCCAGTTCTCTGTCTCGCCCTTCACGGGCTGGAAGGTACAGTCGGCGAAAAGACGGCTGCGCCTCTCCTCGGAAGATGCCCCGGCGATGTGGGTCATGCCGTTTAACCTGACCCAGCCCGCGGAACCAAAAACCTGAAGGCGGAAGCTGCCCGCCGTGGCTGTCATGGTGGAGAGATAGCCGGACATGCCGTTTTTCATGCGGAACAGCATCGAAGTGGTGTCGTCCGCGTCTATCGCCACGGTCCTGTGAAAACTCATGCAATAGACCTCGTCGACCTCGCCGAACAGCTCGATCGCGGCGTCGATGATATGGACGCCCATGGGCATCAGGCCGCCGCAGGGCGTCTCCTCCCGTTTTGCGCGCCACTGGTTCGGTTTCAGGTAGAGGGCGTTGGGAAAGGTCACCGTCCCCTCGAAATGCAGCATCGTTCCCAGGGCACCCGTCTTGATGCGTTCATTGATGTTCACCATGGTCGGATGGAAGCGGCGATTGTAGTCCAGCGCCAGGCTCACCCCGGCCTTCCGGCAGGCCTCTACAGCCGTTTCGGCATCAGCCTTGGAGAGCGCCAGCGGCTTCTCGCAGAAGACATGTTTTCCGGCGCGCGCCGCCGCGACGATTTGCGCGACGTGCATGGAGTTCGGAGTGGCAAGCACCACGGCTTGCACGTTTGCATCGGCAAGCAACTCCTCATAGCTCGCGCGCAGAACGACGCCTTGTGCCTTGGTGAATTCCTCGACCTCCGGCGTCGGCGTTCCGGTGGCCCCCGCCACGAAGCGGATGTCCTCGCTCCTGCCCTGGACCGCTTCCACCAGCGTCTTGCCCCACCAACCCAGTCCCACTATCGCAGCATTAATCATGATGTCGTTTCCTCTTCAGACGAACAATTTGGCGAGCCAGACGGGTTGGGCCGGATCCAGGGCGATCAAGGCGATGAGGCCGCCGATCAGCGAAAGGTTTTTCGAGAACTGGACGAATTCAGGAAAGATTATCTTGCCATCCTCGATGAACTTCATATGGTACACAGGCGTGGCGATGAGTATGAAGGCGATCCAGGCGAGGGCCACCAGCCAGACATGGAGGTTGGCGAGCATGAGCAGTGAGCCGCCGAGTTCGATGGCAATCGTGATGACCAGAAACAGGGCCGGCGCGGGAATGCCGCGACTGGCCATGTCCTGCGTCGTGGGCTTGAAGTGGGCCAGCTTAAAGAGCCCTGCCAGCAGCCAGATGCCGCAGGAGAATAGGCGCGCGAGAGTGAATAGCATGCTTGGCCTCAGAAGTGAATGACTCGCCCGTAGGCGTCGAGAACGGACTCATGCATCATTTCGGAAAGCGTCGGATGCGGGAACACCGTGCGCATGAGCTCAAGCTCGGTGGTCTCCATGGTCTTGGCAATGGCATAGCCCTGGATCATTTCCGTCACCTCCGCGCCTATCATGTGCGCACCCAGGAGTTCCCCTGTCTTCGCATCGAACACCGTCTTGACCAGGCCCTCGGGCTCGCCCAGGGCGATGGCCTTGCCGTTTCCCTGGAAGGGGAAGCGGCCGACCTTGATCTCTCTGCCGTCCGCCCGTGCTCTCTCCTCGGTAAGCCCGATGGAGGCGATCTGCGGATGGGAGTAGGTGCAGCCGGGAATCTTCAGGCTGTCCAGCGGATGCACGTCGGGCAATCCGGCAATCTTCTCGACGCAGATGACGGCCTCGTGGCTCGCCTTGTGGGCGAGCCAGGGCGGGGCGGTCAGGTCGCCGATCGCATAGACGCCCGGCTCTTCGGTTTCCAGCCATTTGTTGACCAGGACGTGGCCTTTCTCCAGGCGCACTCGCGTGCCTTCCAGCCCGAGGTCTTCCGTGTTTGCGCTGATGCCCACCGCGACGATGATGCGCTCGGCGGAAATCTCGACGGTCTTGCCTGCAGATTCCACCTTCGCAATGACCGAGTCGCCTCCGCGCTGCAATTCCTTCACCGTGGCAGCGGTGAACACTTTGATGCCCTGCTTCTCGAAAGCCTTTCTTGCCAGCGTCGAAATTTCCGCGTCCTCGACAGGAAGGATTCTATCCATCACTTCGACCACGGTGACATCTGCGCCCAGCGTGCGATAAAAACTCGCGAACTCTATGCCTACCGCGCCCGTGCCCACCACCAGCAGCGACTTCGGCATGACCGTCGGCACCATGGCCTCCTTGTAGTTCCAGACGAGCTTGCCGTCGGGCTCGAGGCCGGGAATGATGCGGGGCCGCGCGCCCGTGGCGAGAATGATATGGCGTGCGGCGAGGTCAATCGCCTTGCCGTCTTTGCCAGCCACGGTCACTTGCCCTTTTCCCGAGAGCCTGCCTTGTCCTTCGAAGACGGCGACCTTGTTCTTTTTCAAAAGGTGTTTGACGCCAGCCTGCAACTGGGCGGAGATGGCCCGCGAGCGCTTGACCACCAGAGGGAGATCGAAGGAGGCCTTGGGCACCACGATGCCGAAGGATTCGGCGTGCTGCGCCAGGCGCAGCACTTCGGCGCTGCGCAATAGCGCCTTGGTCGGGATGCATCCCCAGTTCAGACAAATGCCTCCGAGGTGCTCGCGCTCCACGACCGCCACCTTGAGGCCCAGCTGCGCCGCGCGAATGGCGGCGACATAGCCGCCGGGGCCGGCGCCGATGATGACGATGTCGAAGGAAGTCTCTGCCATGACTTCCTCCTACAGCAACATGGTCAGAGGTTGCTCGATCAGCTTTTTGAAGGCCGCGAGATATTCGGCGCCCAGCGCGCCATCGACGACCCTGTGGTCGGCCGAGAGCGTGCAAGTCATCATGGTTGCGATAGCCAATGCGCCATCTTTCACCACGGGTCTTTGTTCGCCGGCACCCACGGCCAGGATGGCCGATTGCGGCGGGTTGATGATGGCCGCGAATTCGCGGATGCCGTACATGCCGAGGTTGGAGATGGTGAAGCCGCCGCCCTGATATTCCTCGGCCGCGAGTTTGCCCAGGCGGCCGCGTTCCGCGAGTTCCTTCATCTCGGCAGAGATCTCGCCCAGACCCTTCTGGTCTGCATTCCGGATGATGGGGGTGATCAGACCGGAAGGCGTGGATACCGCGACAGAGACATCGACGCTTAGGTAGCGGCGTATCGCCGCCTCTGTCCAGGAGGCATTGACCCCGGGCAGCTTCCGCAATGCCAGGGAGGCCGCCTTGATCACGAAATCATTGACGGAAATTTTCACCCCTTCCGGGCCGTTGGCCATGCCGCGGCGAAGAGCGAGCAGGGCGTCGATATTGCAATCGATGGAAAGGTAGAAGTGCGGGATGGTTTGCTTCGCCTCCACCAGACGCTTGGCAATCATTCTGCGCATGCTGTTGTTCGGAACTTCCTGATAAGCCGCACCTGCAACAGCGACAGCAGGCGCGGGTATGGGCGCCGATGCGCCGGCGGCTTCGATATCCAGCCTGACGATGCGACCATTGGGGCCGGAACCCCTGATGCCGGCGAGATCGACATGGCGCTCGGAGGCCAAGCGGCGGGCCAGGGGGCTGGCCAGTATGCGTCCTGAGGCGGACGCAACTGTGGGCGCCGGCGCTGGAGCAGATGCCGGTGCAGCAGATGCCGCGACAGCTGCGGGCTGGGTGACTTGAACCGGCTGTGAAGCGACAGCGGGCTTTGCAGCCTGTACTGGCGCAGACGCATCTTCGCCCGGCTTCAATAGCATGGCGATGACCTGTCCGACCTTCACATTCTGCGAGCCATCGGGCGCCATGATCTTGCCGAGAATGCCGTCCTCCTCGGCCTCGAATTCGACGACGGCCTTGTCGGTCTCGATCTCGACCAGGAACTCCCCGACCTTGACCGCTTCGCCTTCTTTTTTCAGCCAGCGTGCGATGCTGGCTTCTGTCATGGACGGAGATACTGCGGGCATTTTGATCTCTATGGGCACTTCTTTCTCCCTCTTAGCTCTCTTAGCGATCCGGAAAAGCCGGATGCCAGAGGCGTTGGTTGGTTTCTTTCTCGTAGGCCTTGCCGTCGGGGTAACTCACCAGTTCCATTTGCATGCCCCAGGGCGAAAGAAAATACACCCAAGTCTGGCCGGCACTGGCATTTTTTGAAAGTATAGGCTCGCCGAGAATGCGCACGCCCTTCTCCTTGAGATAGGCGACCGCCTTTTCCATGTCGTCTACGTAAAAGGCCAGATGATGGCCGCCGACATCGCTGTTTTTCGGCTGCGTGCGATTCTGGTCCGGGGACTGGTATTCGAAAATCTCGAAATTGGGGCCGAACTGGCAGCGGAAGAATTTCAGCCTTTTCATCACCGTCTGCGGATGGACATTGAGGTTGGTGTGCAACCAGTCGCCTGAAAAAGGCCCGAGATCGTAGAAGGCCTCGCAGCCAATCACATTGACGAAGAAATCGGTCGCCTCCTCCAGATCGGGTACGGTGAAGCCGATGTGGTCGGTTCCGCGCAGGCCCGGCAGGCCGGTCGTTGCCGCGCTCAAGATAGCGGCCTGCCCATGTCGGACATCATGGCGCTGAAACCGGCCTTGATTTCCTCGAGGCCGACAAAGGCCGCCCGCTCAAGAACCTTGGAGACGCTGGGCGAAGCCTCGCCGCCGCGTATTCTTGCCACAGGCTGATCGAGATGATCGAAATACCGGCGCTGCACTTCGTCTGTGACCATGGCACCGTAGGAAACGGTGAGCGGGCTTTGTTCGAGCACCACGACATTGTTGGTTTTCATGATGCTTTTCCCGATGGTTTCCCAGTCGAGACCGGCACGGTCGAGCGAACGCAAGTCGATGATCTCGACATCGACCCCCATCTCCTCGGCCGCCTTTATCGCCAGCGGCGTCATGGCGAGATAGGTTAGCACGGTGAACGCCGACCCGGATCTGACGACCTTGGCTTTTCCCAGCGGGATGAAATAATCGACATCCTCGAGCGGACCCGGGCCGCTGGAATTATAGAGCGCGACATGCTCTATCATGAGCACGGGGTCCTCGCACAACAGCGCGCTGTTCATCAGACCGACGTAGTCGAAAGGCGTGGAGGGGGCGACGATGCGCCAACCCGGCCACATCGCATACATGCCTGCAGGGTCCATGGAATGCTGCGAGCCGTAGCCCGTGCCTATGGCCACCTTGGTTCTCAGCACCAGCGGCATCCGGGTCTCGCCGCCGAACATGTGGCGGGCCTTGGCGATCTGGTTGAAAACCTGGTCGGCTGCGACCAGGGCGAAGTCCGGATACATGAATTCGACCACGGGACGGTAAGTGCCTTCCATCGCCACGCCGCCGGCAAGGCCGACGAAGCCCTGCTCGGCGATCGGGGAGGGCACGATGCGGTCGGGGAAACGGGCAGCCAGGCCGCGCGTCGCACCGTTGGTGCCGCCCTTCAGTTGGTGGATGTCCTCGCCGACGACGAAAATGCGCTCGTCCTTTTCCATCCGCCGCCCCATCACCTGGGAGACGACATCGATGAACTTGACCTCGCCCACTTTGCCGCTGGCGGTTTCCAATTCCTCGAAGCGGGCACCTGCAAACTCGGAGAGGTCGCCGCGCAGTCCCTCGTCGCGGAACTCTGGTTTGGGCCAGCGGCCGGGGATTATCCTGCGTTTTCCGCCTTCCATTTCCGTGAGCCGCTCGACCGCTTCCTGCATGGCGCTTTTTGCGTTTGTGCGAATCGCAGCGTCTTCCTCGGCGGTCAGCCAGTTGCGGACAATCATTTCCTTCGCCATGCGCACCAGGGGGTCGCGCTCGCGCCAGGATGCCTCCTCTTCCTTGCTGCGATAGCCAAAGGCGCTGCCGGGAAGGCCGCCGCCGTGATGGAAGAAGCGATAGACATCGGCCTCGATGATGGCCGGACCCTTGCCTTTTCTCATCACATCGAGCGCCATCTGGGTGGCCAATCTCACCGCCACAGGATCCATGCCGTCGACCTTGAAGGCAGGAATCCCGTAGGCGCAACCGCGCGAGGACAGACGCGTCTCCCTCGTCTCTTCCTTGATGGTGGTGGATACCGCGTAGCCGTTGTTCTCGATGAAAAAGCAGATGGGGATGTTCCACAAGGCCGCGAGGTTCATCGATTCCGGGATCGCCCCGATATTGACCGCACCGTCGCCCATGAAGGTGAAGGCGACATGACCCTCGCCGCGCCGCTTCTTGGCCCAGGCCACGCCGTTGGCGATGGGCACGCCACCGCCGACGATGGCATTGGTTCCCAGGGCGCCGGCTTCTTCCCAGCGCAGGTGCATGGAGCCACCGCGTCCCTTGCAGAAGCCGTCGGCCAGGCCGAGAATTTCCGCCAGCGTGCGGTAGAGGAACTGCCTCACCTGAGCGGGAATCGCTGCCTTTTTCGGGTCATAGTCGGAGGGGTCGATATGGCGCAAGCCCTTGGCCAGGAATTGATGATGGCCGCGGTGCGAGCCCGTGATGCCGTCTCCCGAGTGAAGCTCAGCCATGACCCCGACAGCGCCGCCTTCCTGGCCGATGCTGGAATGCGCCGGGCCATGGATCAGACCCTGACCGTCCAATTCCAGCACAGATTCTTCGAAGGCGCGAATGATGTGCAGGTGATGCAACATGCGCAGCAAGGCGCTGGCACCCAATGCGTCCCAATCCTTGGAGGTCGAGCGAATCTCCTGCCACGGCGCTTCCGGGGTGAGGTTGATGATTTTCGGCATTGCTATTCCCTTCTTTGATGTCTGTTAGGTCAGGCCCGCCCCACCCTGAGGCGGGCTCTGGCAGTGTTTGCGGCGAGACGGTCGGCCAGTGCGATGAGTTCCTCGACCAGTTCCCGCCCTGCGTCCAGGGTGATGAATACGATGCGGCTCCTGCGGTCTTCGGATGGCCATGCATTCAGCCATTCGACTTCATGCAGCAGTTTTTGCGCGCCGTGAATCACGGCAGGTCTGTCGGGATATTCGAGGACATTGACGATACCTTTTATCCGCAAGAGTTGCGGCCCGAGGTTTTCGCCTATGGCCTCGAGGAGCAGTTTCAGGGCGAACTCGCTGATCGCATCCTCGCGCACATAGCAGAAGGAGCTGAAACGCTGGTCGTGGCCGTGCTGGCGGAAAGGCCTTGCCGCCTCGCCATAGGCATCATCGCGCAGCCCTCTTTGCGGAAAGAAGGCGTCGAGAAGTGCATCGTGTTTCAGTCCGCTCGCCTCTGCCACCGCAGCGGCAGGATTGATTGCTCTGATGCGCTGTTTCAACTGTGCAGCTGCGCTTTCCGGCAGGTCCGTCATGGAGAGGATCACGCTGTCGGCGACCGCCACCTGTTTCACCGATTCCACATGGGCATCGAGGGTCGCTTCGCCATTGACCGCGTCGACAACCGTCAGAACGCCTTCCAGCCTGTAGCGTGAGCTGATCGAGGGCTCGGAGAGCAGCAGTTGAATGACCGGGCTGGCGTCTGCCAGACCGCTGGTTTCGATGACGACGCGCTTGAACGATCTGGTCTGGTCCCGCTGCCCGCCTCGGTAGAGCTTGTCCAGCGCGGTCACCAGGTCGCCTTTCATGGCACAACAGAAACAGCCATTGGCCAGCAGCACGACATTGTCGTCGCTACTGATGATGAGTTCCTGGTCGAGACCGATCTCTCCGAACTCATTGACGACGACCGCCGTCGCCGCCGCCTCGGGAAGGCCAAGCAGCCTGTTTACCAGGCTCGTCTTGCCGCTTCCCAGGAAGCCGGTGATCAGGGAGACCGGAATGCGCTGCATGTTCAGGTCGCTAAGCCGCCCATGCACAGATACTTGATTTCGAGGAAGTCCTCGATGCCGTATTTGGAGCCTTCGCGGCCGATGCCGGATTCCTTGATGCCGCCGAAAGGGGCGACCTCGGTGGAGATGATGCCCTCGTTGATGCCGACGATGCCATATTCGAGCGCCTCTGCCACCCGCCAGATGCGGCCGATGTCGCGGGAATAGAAATAAGAAGCGAGGCCAAACTCGGTGTCATTGGCCATCTTGATCGCTTCTTCGTCTGTCTTGAAGCGGAACAGGGGGGCGACGGGTCCGAAGGTCTCCTCGCGGGCCACGGCCATTTTTGGCGTGACGTCGGCGAGAATCGTGGGCTCGAAGAAGCTGCCGCCCAAGGCATGACGCTTGCCCCCGAGCAGCACGCGCGCACCTTTGGCGACGGCGTCCTGAATATGCTCTTCCACTTTCTTGACCGCGTTCATGTCGATGAGCGGTCCCTGTTGCGATCCTTCCTTCATGCCGTCGGAGACCTGGAGCTTGGCCACCGCTGCGACCAGGCGGCGGGCGAACTCGTCATAGACGCCGTCCTGCACCAGGAACCTGTTGGCACAGACGCAGGTCTGGCCGGTGTTGCGGTACTTGGAGGCGAGTGCGCCCTGGACCGCGGCGTCGAGATCGGCATCGTCGAAGACGATGAAGGGGGCATTGCCTCCGAGTTCCAGAGAAACCTTTTTCACCGTGTCGGCGCACTGCTTCATCAGCACCTTGCCGATTTCCGTTGAGCCGGTAAAGGTGATTTTCCTGACGATGGGGTTTGCCGTGAGCTCGCCGCCGATGGCTGTCGCCGTACCCGTGACGACGTTGAAAACACCCTTGGGAATGCCGGCGCGCTCTGCCAGTTCGGCCAGAGCCAGTGCGGAGTAGGGCGTCTGGCTGGCCGGCTTGACCACGACGGTGCAGCCGGCGGCCAGAGCCGGCGCGCATTTGCGGGTGATCATGGCATTGGGGAAGTTCCAGGGCGTGATCGCACCGACCACGCCGATCGGCTGCTTGATGACCACGATGCGCCTGTCCGTGCCATTGGCCGGAATGGTGTCGCCATAGACGCGCTTGCCTTCCTCTGCAAACCACTCGACAAAGGAGGCGCCATAAGCGATTTCACCCAGAGACTCGGAATAAGGTTTTCCCTGCTCGGCAGTCATGAGCAGTGCCAGATCCTCCTTGTGCTGGAGCATCAGATCGAACCAGCGACGCAAATGGGCTGCCCTATCCTTGCCCGTCCTGGCGCGCCAGGACGGCAATGCCGCGTCGGCGGCGTTGATGGCGCGACGGGTTTCAAGGGCGCCCATCCTGGGTACCGTGCCCAGCTTCTGGTCGTTGGCGGGATTGGTCACATTGATGCTTGCGCCGTCGTCTGCGTCAGACCAGGCGCCATCTATGTAGCACTTCTCGCGGAACAGCAGACTCTCTTTTAGCTTCAACATTTATTCATTCCCTCGTATCAGAACACGTCGCAACCGGGCAGACCGCAGGAAATCAGGCGGTCCGAGGGGAAGTTGGTGATGACCTGGCAGCCGTCCTTGGTGACGACTACTTCTTCTTCTATACGCGCGGCGCCCGAACCGTCGGCGGCACCCTTCCAGGTCTCGACCGCGAACACCATGCCTTCCTTCAGCACCGTCTTCTGGCCGCCGAAGCGGCGGCTGATGATGGGCCGCTCCCAGAGAGAGAGTCCGATGCCGTGGCCGTACTGCAGCAGGAAGGCCTCATCCTCGTTCTTGTAGCCGAACTCCTCGGCGCGCGGCCAGCTGTTGGCCACATCGTCGACGGTCGCGCCGGGACGGATCGCATCTATCGAGGCGCTGATCCACTTCGAGGCCAGATCGTAGGCATCGATCTGGTGCTTGTTTGGCTCGCCGCAGACGAACGTCCTGTAGTAGCAGGTGCGGTAGCCGTTGAAGGAATGCATGATGTCGAGATAAATCATGTCGCCCGGCTGAATGATGCGGTCCGAGAAGGTATGCGAGTGCGGCGTGCCTCTAGGCCCGGCCACCGAGTTCACGCATTCGACGCGCTCCGAGCCGAGACGGAACAGGCGGTCGTGGGCGATGGCCACGAGTTCGTTTTCGCGCACGCCCGGCCGGATGGCCTTGCAGATGTCGTAATAGGTGGCATCCACCATGCCGGCTGCCACTTTGAGGAGTTCGATTTCGTCGGGCGTCTTGATTTCGCGCGCATCGAGCATCGCCTGCTGTCCGTCCACCACTTCTATGCCCGCCTTCTCCAGGGCGCGCAGCATCGGCAGTTCGAGCAGGTCAATGCCCAGCGGCAGTTTGTCTATGCCGTAGTGGACGAGCATTTTCTTGATCTGCTCGGCGAACTCGTCCTGCACACGCATCGAGGGCGGCAGCGCACCCTGCATATTGCTGATTGGGGCAGCAACCCGATCGGCGATCCAGGGGCTGCTGATGCGCTTTGCCGGTGGCGCCGGATCCCAGAGATAGGGCTCGCCATCCCTCGGGCAGAGGGCATAGCGATCGAACTTGTCGCGCGCCCACTCGCCGATATGCGTGCCGGTGATGTAGCGGACATTGTCCACATTGAAGCACAGCACGCCGCCTAAGCCTGCTGCCTTGACCGAGGCTTGCGCGCGTTCGAAGCGCTCGCGGATCAGCCTTTGGTAATCGATGCCGTGTTCCCAGTCCTTGGCCATCGTGCCCCAGGATGCTGTAGCGTGGGGTCGGTTGTATTTCATGATTGCCTCCTGATCGTCGAATCAATGGAACATGTGTCGCATTATGCGACAGTTGTTATTTCGCCGCGCGCCGGGTGAAAATCTGCGGCCTCAGCGAGGGCAGACAGGGCGTCGCCCGCACCGGATAAGGTGCATCGACGCCCAGTTCTTCAGCGGCGTGCCAGGCCCAGCGCGGGTCCCACATCGCCCCGCGGCCTATGGCGATCAGATCTGCGCGACCGGAGGCAACGATTTCCTCGGCCAGTTTTGCATCGGCAATCAGGCCCACCGTGCGGGTGACGACGCCGGTTTCCTTCTTGACCTTTGCTGCGAACTGCACGTTGTAGCCTGGCGCCAGAGGAATCTGCTGCCGCGGGTCGACTCCGCCCGAAGAGACATCGACGTAATCGCAGCCGAGCTTTTTCAGTTCTTTGGCGAAGAGGACGGTTTCTTCCGGGGTCCAACCGCCCTCGACCCAGTCGGTCGCCGAGACTCTGATGCCCATGGGTTTGTCTGCCGGCCAGGCATCACGCATGGCGGCGAATATTTCCAGGGGGAAGCGGATTCTGTTTTCCGTGCTGCCGCCATATTCGTCGGTTCGCTGGTTGGACAGGGGGGAGAGAAACTGGTGGATCAGATAGCCATGGCCACCATGAAACTCGATCAAATCGTAGCCGACGCGCTCTGCCCGTTTCACCGCGGCGACGAAGTCAGCCTTGACCTTGGCCATCCCTGCCTTGTCCAATGCTTCGGGAAGAGGCCAGTCGGGGGCATAGGGCAGCGCCGAGGGGGCAAGCGTCTTCCAGCCGCCCTCTGCTGCCGTGAGGGGCTTGCCGCCGGTTGCCGGATGGCCCGTCGAGGCCTTCCTGCCGGCATGCGCCAATTGCACCCCAAGCTTGGCCACGCCGAAGGCCTTGCAAAAATCCACCACGCGCTTGGCCGCAGTTTCCTGGGCATCGGTATAGAGTCCTGCGCACTTCAGGGTGATGCGCGCCTCCGGGTTGACGTCGGTCATCTCCGTCATCACCAGGCCGGCAGCGCCCAGGGCAAACTGTCCGTAATGGACAAGATGCCAGTCGTTGGCGCTGCCATCGTCGGACATGTACTGGCACATCGGCGATACGACGATTCGGTTGGGGAGGGTCAAGCCTCTCAACTGCAGAGGGGAAAACAGCGCGCTAGTCATTTCAGTCTCCGTATCAATCCTGGTTGGATTGGCAAAGCCATAAGCAGCTACCATGCCATCTATTTTCGGTAGCTATTTTTCTTTAGTACACTGATTACGCAGGGAGTATTCTTGCAAGGCCGCCCTTGCTGAACACGCAAGACTAGCACACATGTGTCACTCTGACATGTTGCCCCGAGCTTCATTCGACCCTCACTCAACCTTCACCGATCTGCTGATCCCGTGTTCTCTCATGCGGCGGTAGATTGTGCTGCGCGACATGCCCAGATTGCGGGAAACCAGTGCGATATTTCCTTGCAGCTTCTGCAGGGTTTCGCGCAGCATGTCGATCTCGACTTCCTTCATCTTTGCCGGACGCGCGTCGGTCTGCCTGGAGGTCAGCCGCAGCGGCGTTACGGCGGCCTTGATGCGCGGACCGAGATGCCCCGGCTCTATGATTCCCTTATCGCACACGATAGCTGCCATCTCGAGCACGTTCTCGAGTTCCCTGATATTGCCTAGCCAGCCATAGGCGCGGAATATGTCCATGGCGCCGGCCGATATCTTGATCGTTCTCCCCGGGACTTTTCTGGAGAGACGCTCCAGGAAATGTCCGGCAAGCAGGGGGATATCCTCCACTCTCTCGCGCAAGGGTGGCAGGGCGATCTCTATGACGGAGAGGCGGAAATACAGATCCTGCCGGAATCCGCCGGAGCGGCTCTTCTCGTACAAGTCTTCGTTGCTGGCGGTAATCACCCTAACATCGACCCGCATCGGCTTGGTATCTCCGAGCCGCGTGATGATTCCGTCCTGGAGCACGCGCAAGAGCTTGGCCTGCAAGTCCATGGGCATCTGGCTGATCTCGTCTAAGAATATCGTGCCGCCGTCGGCCAGTTCCAGTTTTCCGACCTGACCGCCCTTCCGCGCTCCCGTGAAGGCGCCGTCCTTGTAACCGAGAATTTCGGATTCCAGGAGATCCCTCGGAATCGCTGCACAGTTGATGGCCACGAAAGGACCTTGGCTCCGCTCCGAGCCGTTATGGATGGCCTGGGCAAGAAGCTCCTTGCCAGTGCCTGTTTCGCCGCTGATCAGGACGCGGGAATCCTGCCGCGCGGCAATCCTGGCAAGCTCGATCTGGCGCAGGAAGCCCGGGGCTTTTCCGACCAGATCCGCGAAGGTGTAGAAAGCGTTCAGGCCCGACACCCCGCGCACGCTATGGATGAATTTGCGCCGCTCGGCGACAACCAGAATCGCGCCCTGAAAAGAGTCTCCCAATTGCATCTGATAGGGCGTGAGCATGAAATGACCCCGGCCCTTGCGGGTTTCAATATTGGCTTCGACGGGCGAAGTACTCCTGTTCTCCTGTATGGCCTTCAGAATTTCCGGCGTCCCGGGGAAAAGATGGATCACGCTCTTGCCGACGACGGCCTCAGGTTTGACCGAGAGCAGGCGCGCAGCAACGGGGTTGACGTCTGTGACCAGGCCTTCGCTGTCGACTGCGATGATGGCCTCGGACACGGATCTCAAGAGCGAAGCCAGAATGGTTTCTGACCTGCTTTTCTGCAGCGCCGTGTCGAGTTCGCGCAGGTGGTTCTGGATGGCCTCGGCGGCCGCGATCACCATGCCGAAAGTGTGACTGTGGGCGCCGATGGAAGCGCCGGACAGGGTCACGGTCCCCAGCATTTCCCCCGTCGGCGAGAAAACCGGTGCGGAGGAGCAGGTCCAGCTTTGGTGGCGAACATTGTAATGTTCCGGCCCGGTCAACTGGACAGATTTTTTCTCCTGGAGAGCCAGGCAGATCGCATTGGTCCCGACCTCCATTTCCGCCCGGCTGCATCCGGGAACGTAGTTGTTCTCGCGCGCCATCTTCAGGATGTTCTCGTCACCAAAAACTTCCAGGACAATGCCTGTGCTATCGGTCAGCACCAGGACGAAACCGGATCCGCTGACGGCGGTTTGGAGAAAGTGCATGAAGGGCAAAGCGGCATCGATGAAGGCCGCGTTGCGGTTTCGCACCGCAGCGAGCTTTGTCGCAGACAGTCTGACCGGCGGCTTGGGGGCATGGGGATTGATTCCCGCAGCGGCGCTCCTTCTCCAGGACAGGGCCACCTCCTTGCGCACCTGGCTCGGGGCTATCGTGCCATGCTCGACAAAACGATGCCATGCGGCAAGCTGCTTTTCCAGGCCGCCTCTCATCTCACTCTCCGCGTTGCTTGTGTTCTGCCTGCAAGGGGTGTGAGCTTGCCCGTGCCTGCCGGCTGGAAGGCAGGCACCAGATGCTTCTTGCCGTTGCCTATCAGGTCGGCGCGACCCATGTGCCGCAGGGCTTCACGCAAGAGCGGCCAGTTCTCCGGATCGTGGTAGCGGAGAAAGGCCTTGTGCAGGCGACGCTGGCGCCCGGAGCGCACCACGGCCACCTGTTCGCTGATCTGGGTCACTTTATGCAGCGGGTTCTTTTCCGTGTGGTACATCGCCGTGGCCATCGCCAGCGGTGTCGGCAGGAAGGTCTGCACCTGGTCCAGGCGGAAGCCGCCGCGCTTCAGCCAAATCGCCAGTTCCAGCATGTCCTCGTCTGTCGTCCCGGGGTGGGCGGCGATGAAGTAGGGGATCAGATACTGCTCCTTGCCCGCTTCCTTCGAGAACTTCTCGAACAGTTCCTTGAACTTGTCATAAGAGCCTATGCCCGGCTTCATCATCTTGGAGAGGGGGCCAGCCGCGATATGCTCGGGGGCGATCTTGAGATAGCCGCCGACGTGATGAGTGACCAGTTCCTTGACGTATTCCGGCGAGCGCACGGCGAGGTCATATCTCAAGCCTGAACTCACCAGCACCTTCTTGATGCCGGGGAGTGCGCGCGCCTTGCGATAGAGTTGAATCAAGGGTGCATGGTCGGTGCCGAGGTTCTCGCAGACGTCGGGAAAGACGCAGGAGAGCTTGCGGCAGGCCGACTCGATCTCCTGGCTCTTGCAGGCCATGCGGTACATGTTGGCGGTGGGCCCGCCGACGTCCGAGATGACGCCGGTGAAGCCGGGCGTCTTGTCGCGGATCTCTTCGATCTCATGCAGGATGGAGGCTTCCGAGCGGCTCTGGATGATGCGGCCTTCATGCTCGGTGATCGAGCAGAAGGTGCAACCGCCGAAGCAGCCGCGCATGATGTTCACCGAGTAGCGGATCATCTCCCAGGCGGGAATCTTGGCTGCACCGTAAGACGGATGCGGCGCCCGGGCATAGGGCAGGCCATAGACATGGTCCATCTCGAATGTGGCCAAGGGCAAGGGCGGCGGGTTCAACCAGACATCGCGCCGACCCGGTCCGACGCCGTGGGATTGCACCATGGCGCGGGCGTTGCCCGGGTTCGATTCGAGGTGGAAGGTGCGCGAGGCGTGGGCGTAAAGCACCGGGTCGGCTGAGACCTGCTCGAAGGAGGGCAGTCTCACCACGGTATGGGCACGTTCCTCTTTCCTCGCGGCAAGACGCTCACTCTTGCTGTGGAAACGGATGGCCTGCGGCGTCCCGTCAGAAGCCGGAGCGGCGGGCGCCGAGGCCGTCATCAGGTAAGGATCGGGATGGGGGTGCACCGCTCCCGGGGTATCCACCGTCTTTGCTTCGGCCACCTGCCAGCCTTCACCCGGCAGCCAGCCGGGCGGCACCATGAAGGCGCTGCCGCGCAAGTCACGGATGGTCTCTATCGGCACGCCGGCAGCCAGGCGATGGGCCAGTTCCACCAAGGCGCGTTCGGCGTTGCCAAAGAGCAGCAGATCGGCTTTCGAGTCCGGCAGGATGGAGCGCCTGACCTTTTCCGACCAGTAGTCGTAGTGGGCGATGCGGCGCAGGCTGGCCTCGATGCTGCCGATGACCACGGCGCTGTCCGGGTAGGCTTCGCGTGCCCGCTGCGAGTAAACGATGACTGTACGGTCGGGGCGCTTGTTGGCTTCGCCGTTAGGCGTGTAGGCGTCGTCGGAGCGGATCTTGCGGTCGGCGGTATAGCGGTTGACCATCGAGTCCATGTTGCCGGCGGTGATGCCGAAGAACAGGGTCGGGCGGCCAAGTGACCTAAAAGCCTCTGCGGAGTGCCAGTCGGGCTGGCTGATGATGCC
Source organism: uncultured Sterolibacterium sp. (assembly GCA_903930535.1). GTDB lineage: Bacteria > Pseudomonadota > Gammaproteobacteria > Burkholderiales > Rhodocyclaceae > CAIYYX01. The sequence goes on from CAIYYX010000063.1 coordinate 63,545, forward strand.
GACGCGAAAGCCTTGCGCCTCCAGGAGTCGTCCGACCAAGGCCATGCCGAAGCTGGGATGGTCGATATAGGCATCACCTGTGACCAGGATGACATCGCAGGCGTCCCAGCCGAGTTCATCCATTTCGGCGCGCGACATGGGCAGAAAGGGGGCTATCCCGAAACGCCGGGCCCAGTATTTTCGGTAGGAGGTGAGCGGCTTGGGGACGGCGGACGCGGATGTGCTAGGCATCCGCGTATTGTACCGTGGGGCGGTCGGCCTGCACCCGTCCGGGTGTCTCCATCGAAAGGCCGACCTACGACAGGAGCGAGTCCCAGTGGGACATCATCAGGCCGCGGTCTTCACACGGCTCGCGCTGGGTACGTGGCGGGCGAGAAAGTCCATCTGGTCGGCGAGAATCTGGCGGTTGCAGAGAATCAGGTATTCGGCCTTGTTCGGCACATAAGGGGCATAGAGCAATTCCATGCCGGCCTGTTCCGGCGTGCGCCCGCTTTTCCTCTGGTTGCAGCCGCGGCAACTGGTGACCACATTCATCCACAGGTCGCGGCCGCCCTGCGAGACCGGCATGACATGGTCTCGCGTCAGTCGCACGGTGGTGAATTCGCCGCCGCAGTAGGCGCAGATATGGCGGTCGCGGTGGAAAAGTTCGCGATTGTCCAGCGGCGGCACCTGGAACAGGCTCTTGGTCGCGAGCGCCTTGCCGCGGATGGCGATGATGCTGTTGGCGGTGATGGCAGAGCGCTCACCGGAGTGGCGGTTCACCCCGCCGTGAAAGGTGAAGCTGTGGTCGCCGGCGTCCCATGCCACCAGGCCTTTTGCGTAATAAAAGCAGGCATGCTGCCAATTGACCCAGCGATGCGGCACGCCATGCATGTCTAGCGTCAGGATCAATGGAGCAGCGGTTCGGACAGAGGACATCAGCGGTGTAGAATCGGTTAGCAAATCCGGGTTGGCAAAGACTATCAGAGCAAGGTGAATTTTAAAAGTGCCGTGATGGATCTCAAGTTTTGGCGCGCCTTGGCCATTTCCTTGGCGCTGCATGCCTGGTTGTTGTCTCAGACGCCACCGCCACCGGCAGCGCCCCCTGCGGCGCAGTCCCTGGCGGCGACGCTGCGCCAGGTCGCAGCAGTTGCCGGCGAGCCAGGAAAACCGGCGTCTGCAACTCCTGCCCGGTTGCCGCCCATGACGGCTGTGGCGACTTTGCCTGGCGAAAAGGTGGCTGTGGCGGCGACTCCTGGGGCCATAGTCGCGCCGCAGGGGCCCCCTCCTGCGGCGCCGATGGCGAGTCTGGCAGACGCTGCGGCAAGCGCCGTTTCAGTTCCCGAGGGCAAAGCCTTGGTCAGTACGGGACCCGATGCCGATGGCGTGCGCCAGTATCGGGTCAATCTTGCCACAGCGGCGCGCCGCTTCAAGCGTTATCCTGCCTTGGCCTTGGAAAGGGGTTGGAGCGGCAGCGCACAGATAGAGGTTGCCATCGCTGCCAGCGGCGTGCCGCGGCAGCGGCTCATGGTTTCCAGCGGCCACGAACTGCTCGACGAGGCTGCCCTGGAAATGATAGGTCGCTCGGCGCAGGCCACGATCTTGCCGGCAAGCCTGCGCGGGCAGGCATTCGTCGTCAGGCTGCCGGTCTTTTTCGACCTGGAAGAGGAGTAGGTCGGCCTTTAGCCGACGCCGCGGTCGTCGGGCTCAAGCCCAACCTACTCTAGGGCGGCGTTACTTTGCCGGTGTGGAAGCTGAAGTGGCCGGCGCGGCGGTCGGCGAAATAGTGACGCAGGGTCATGCCAATGGTGCGGAAGGCGATCTCCTGCCAGGGGATTTCATGCTCGGCGAACAATCCGACTTCGAGTGTCTCTATACCTGGGGAAAAATCGAGGTCGAGCAGACGGGCGCGATAAATGGCATGAACCTGACTGATGTGGGGAACGCTGATCAGGGTGAACATCTCGCCAATCTCGATGCGTGCGCAGGCTTCCTCAATCGTTTCGCGCACCGCAGCCTCGGGCAAGGTCTCGTTGTTCTCCATGAAGCCGGCGGGTAGGGTCCATAGCCCTAAGCGTGGCTCGATGGCGCGCCGGCAGAGCAGCACCTTGTCTTCCCATTCCGGCAGACTGCCGACCACCAGCTTGGGATTCTGGTAATGGATGGTGCCGCAACTGATGCAGACATGGCGTTCAAGCGTGTCGCCAGGCGGCACGTGCAAGCTGACCGGGGCGCTGCAATGGCTGCAATAGTTGATGGTGGGATTCATGGTGAGGCTATTCTAGCGTGAAGGTGAAAGTTGGCCCAGAGTCGGCAAGTATCCCTTAGAGAATGTCTGAATAAGTCCGTCATCTTGCATGGATCTCATATTGCTTCGCTTACGTCCTTGCGATTGCCACGGCCCTGCGAGCCTCGCAATGACGAAGTTGTACTTGATCAGCGTTTCCTTAGGAAATAAATTGGTTAGAATTGGTTCCTGGAACTTGCGAAAAGTTAGAAAACATCGCCAAACAATGAACATCATCGATCTAGAGAAGTTCGAGCAACTGAAATGCACTGGCAAGCTGCCTTCCCCCAAGGGAGCCGCACTCGCCATCGTTCGCTACACGCAGAGCGAGGGCGTATCGGTCGCCGATCTCGCGCAAGTGGTTAAGACAGACCCGGCTTTCGTCGGCCGCCTGATCAAGGCCGCCAACAGCGTCAATGCCGGCGGCCGCCGGCCCATCGTCTCGATCCACGATGCGATCATCGTGCTCGGGGTGCCGGTAGTACGCGCGCTCGCACTCGGCTTCTCTTTGCTGTCCGGCTATGGCAAGGGAAATTGCCGCAATTTCGACTACGCCAATTTCTGGTCGCGTTCCTTACTCTGCGCCATAGCGCTGCAGTCCTTGACCAAGAGTTCCGGGACGTCACTGGGCGAAGAATTGTTCAGCTTCGGCCTGCTCTCGCACATCGGCGAGTTGGCGCTGGCGACGCTTTTTGCCGAGGAATACTCGCGCATCCTCGGCGAGTTGCGCGACGATCCCGATGCCATGCTCGCGGATCTCGAGCAAAAGACCTTCGTCATGAGTCATGGCGATCTGACTGCAGCGATGCTTCTCGACTGGGGCTTGCCCAAGGTTTATGTGGATACGCTGTTGCACCTCGAGAATCCGGATCAGGCCAATTTCGTCGACGCCTCGCGCAAGTATTTATTGCTGCATTCTCTGGTGTTGGCCGAGCATATTGCCGATGTCTGCCTTGCCGCCGAATCTGAGCGACACGCCAGGATGCCGGCTTTGTTCCTGTTAGGCGCGCGGCTGTCCCTGGATGCGGACAGGCTCACCACTCTTTGCGATCAGGTGGCGCAGGAGTGGATGGAGTGGGGCGCGATGCTTAACGTCGTGGTGCCTCCTTTGACGCCTTTCGCCGGATTGTCCAATGCCCCTGCAGTTGAAGCCAGAGCAGCGAGTGATCGCCTGCGAATCCTGCTCGTTGCCCCCGCTAGCGGCAGCCCCGATCCTGTGCAAGCGATGCTGGTCAGTGAAGGGCATGAAGTGTTTGCGGCGAGCAATGCCGGAACAGGCTTCGATATGGCGCTCGAACTGCGCCCTCAGATCATGCTGGCGCAATGGCCGATTCCGGAGATGGACGGCATGATCAAGTCTCTGCGCCAGACCAGGATCGGTCGCGGCATTTATATTCTGATTCTGACCGACCACATGGGCGAGCAGGAACTGATAAATGTCCTGGAGAGTGGCGCCGACGATTTCCTCGACAAGGCGTTGCCACCCAGAATGTTGGCCGCGAGATTGCATGCCGTCCAGCGTGTCGTCGGGTTGCAGGAGGAGAACGATCGCGATCGCGAGGAAATTTACCGCTTTGCCGCCGAACTGGCGGTGACCAATCGCCGCCTCCAGGAATTGGCGCTGACCGACATTCTGACCGGCTTTCCCAACCGTCGCTATGCGATGGAGCGGATGGAGCAGGAATGGGCGTCTGCCAATCGCAGCAAGAGGCCGCTCGCCTGCATGGTGGTCGATGTCGATGAGTTCAAACAAGTCAATGACCGCTTTGGCCACGATGTCGGCGATGCCATGCTGAAGCAGGTGGCCGCGGCGTTGAAAAGCGGTCTGCGCGTGCAGGATGTGGTCTGTCGCACGGGTGGCGACGAATTCCTGGTGATCTGCCCGGCGACTTCGCTGGTCTTTGCCATCGCCTGCGCCGAGCGGATGCGCGAAGCCGTCCTGGCAGTGGAGGTCATGGCCGGCATGGAACGGCTCAAGGCCAGCATCAGCGTCGGCGTGGCCATTCGCGAAGCCGGCATGAGTGATAGCGACGCCCTTATCAAGCGCGCCGACCAGGGTGTCTATGCCGCCAAGCAGCGTGGCCGCAATCGCGTCATCTCCCTCCAGCAGTGAATCCCTGTGCTGGAGCGGCCTGATTGGGTTATTGGAAGATAAAATCTTGACAAATCATACTGATACCATGTATTTGTCGTTCCTTAGCTTTACCAACTTAACCGTGGGCGGTTCGTATCAATTGCAGCGGTCGATGGGGTGGTATTGGGCCAACGAGCCGGTTAGCTTCACGGCCACCGGTGACAGCTATACGCAGATGGTCGCGGGAGTGGCGGTTAGTGGCGATTACCGGCTGGCGCTCAACCCGGTGCCGGCCCA
>CAIYYX010000064.1 GCA_903930535.1 uncultured Sterolibacterium sp.
CCCGCGGCGCCGGCGAGTTCGAGGCCATCTCCTGGGAGGAAGCCTTCAGCGTCCTCGCCGAGCGGCTGGCGAAGATACGCGCCACCGATCCGAAGAAGTTCGCGCTGTTTACCGGTCGCGACCAGATGCAAGCACTCACCGGTCTGTTCGCGCGCCAGTTCGGCACACCCAACTACGCCGCGCACGGCGGCCTGTGTTCGGTGAACATGGCGGCCGGCATGATCTACACCATAGGCGGCTCCTTCTGGGAGTTCGGCGGGCCGGACCTCGAGCGCGCCAAGCTGTTCGTGATGCTGGGCACGGCCGAGGACCACCACTCCAATCCGATGAAAATCGCCATCGCCAAGTTCAAGCGCGGCGGCGGCCGCTTCGTTTCCATCAATCCGGTGAGGACGGGCTATTCGGCCATCGCCGACGAGTGGGTGCCCATCCGCCCGGGCAGCGACGGTGCGCTGCTTTTGGCCATCATCCACGAACTGATCGCAAAAGGGCTTTACGACCGCGACTTTCTCGTCCGTTACACGAATTCCGGACAACTCGTGAATCTCGACGACAAGCACGACGAGTTCGGCATGTTCGTGCGCACCGAGGTGCCTGAGGAGGAAGCCTGCTACGACCCGCAGAACAAATTGTGGTGGGACAGGAACTCTGACCGGCCGGTGGTGACCCACAGCGAGGGCGCAGATCCTTATCTGCTCGGAGAATTCAAGCTCACCGACGGCACGCCAGTCAAGCCCGCCTTCCAGTTGCTCGCCGAGCGCGTCAAGGACTATTCGCCTGAGTGGGCTGAGCAGATCACCGGCATTCCGGCCGACACCATACGGCGCTTAGCCTACGAGATGGGTGTCACCGCACGCGACCAAAGAATCGAGCTGCCGATTGCCTGGACCGACTCCTGGGGCAAGGAGCACGACACCGTCACCGGCAACCCCGTGGCCTTCCATGCCATGAGGGGACTTGCCGCGCACTCCAACGGTTTCCAGACGATAAGGGCGCTGGCCATACTGATGAGCCTCCTGGGCACCATAGACAGGCCAGGCGGCTTCCGCCACAAAGCGCCTTTCCCAAGGCCCATCCCGCCTTGCGCGCGGACGCCGAACACGCCCCTCGCGGTCAAGCCAAACACACCGCTGGACGGCATGGCGCTGGGCTGGCCGGCCGACCCCGACGACTTGTTCGTCAATGAGGACGGCACACCGGTGCGCATCGACAAGGCCTTCTCCTGGGAGTATCCGCTGTCGGTCCACGGCCTGATGCACAACGTCATCACCAACGCCTGGCGCGGCGACCCCTACAAGATAGACACGCTGATGATCTTCATGGCCAATATGGCCTGGAACTCGACGATGAACACCGTCGAGGTGAGGAAGATGCTGAACGACAGGGATAGTGACGGAGAATTCAAGATTCCCTTTCTCGTGGTCTGCGATGCCTTCCAGTCGGAGATGACCGCCTTCGCCGACCTGATCCTGCCCGACACGACTTACCTCGAGCGCCATGACGTGATGTCCATGCTCGACCGGCCTATCTCCGAGTTCGACGGCCCGGTCGACTCCGTGCGTATTCCTGTGCTGCCGCCTTCCGGCGAGTGCAAGCCCTTCCAGGAGGTGCTGATCGAGCTCGGAACACGCCTGAAACTCCCCGTCTTCGTGACCAGGGAGGGCGGCCGAAAGTACCGCGACTATCCCGATTTCGTGGTCAATTACGAAACCGAACCTGGCTCGGGAATTGGCTTCCTGGCAGGCTGGCGCGGGAAGGGCGGCGAGAAGTTCATGCGCGGTGAGCCCAACCCGAAGCAGTGGGAAATGTATGCCCAGAACAACGGCCATTACCATTACAAGCTGCCGCGCTCTTATCAGTACATGCGCAACTGGAACCAGGGTTATCTTGAATGGTCGCAGAGGATGCGCATCACCCGCTATGCTGAGCCCATCCTGATCCACATCTATTCCGAGGTGCTGCAGAAGTTCCGCTCTGCGGCACAAGGCAAGGGCATCACGAGGAAGCCTCCTGCGCATCTGGCTTCACGCATCGAAACCTATTTCGATCCTCTGCCTTTCTTCTATGAGCCGCTTGAAGTCGAGGCGACAGACAGGCACAAGTATCCGCTCGCCGCGGTGACGCAAAGACCCATGGCCATGTACCACTCCTGGGATTCGCAGAACGCCTGGTTGCGCCAGATTCACAGCCACAACTATCTGTTCGTCAATGCCAAGACCGCGTTGCTCGCAGGCATCGCCGATGGCGACTGGATATGGGTCGAGTCGCAATGGGGCAAGGTTCGCTGCATGGCGCGGACGAGCGAGGCGGTCGAACCGGGCACGGTCTGGACCTGGAACGCCATTGGCAAGGCACAAGGCGCCTGGAACCTGACCCCCGAGGCGAACGAGTCGCGCCAGGGTTTTCTTCTGAACCACCTGATCTCGGAAGAGTTGCCCTCCGATGGTGGACGGCGTGTCTCCAACTCGGACCCGATCACCGGACAGGCTGCGTGGTACGACGTGAGAGTGAGAATCTACAAGGCCGGCGAAGACGAGGCCAAGGAGAGCTTCCCGCAGTTCGCTCCCTTGAAGCCCGTACCTGGCATGGTTGAGCGCCCCGGCTTTCTCGCCTACCTTGCGGGAAAATTGCCATGACCCAGCTCGCAATGTTGGAATGCTCGTTATGACCCAACTCGCATTGGTCATCGATCTTAACGTCTGCGTCGGCTGCCAGGCCTGCGTCACCAGTTGCAAGGAATGGAATACTTCCGGCGCGGCCGGGACCCTGTCTGATCAGAATCCCTACGACGCAGACCCGACAGGCACTTTCTTCAATCGCGTGCAGACCTTCGAGGTTGGCGAGTATCCCAACACCGAGACCGTGCACTTTCCCAAGTCCTGTCTCCATTGCGAGGATCCGCCCTGCGTCCCGGTTTGCCCGACCGGCGCTTCCTACAAGCGTCCCGAGGATGGCATCGTCCTGGTCGATTACCAAAAGTGCATCGGTTGCAAGTACTGCTCCTGGGCCTGCCCCTACGGCGCGCGCGAACTGGACGAGAAGCAGAGAGTGATGAAGAAATGCACCCTCTGCGTTGACCGCATCTACGACAAAGCATTGCCCGAGAGGGACCGCAGGCCGGCATGCGTCATGGCCTGCCCGACTCAAGCGCGCCTGTTCGGAGACATTCATAATCCTTCGTCTGCGGTGTCGGTGGCGATCAGGGAGAGCGGCGGCTATCAGTTGATGCCGGAATGGGGAACACAGCCCGCCAATCACTATCTGCCGCGGCGCAAGACCCAACTCAGAATCCATGATGATGAACTCGAGCGCGCCGACAACCCGCGGAAGATTGACGGCAAGTTGCCCAAGCCGGCGAAGTCCGAGCCCTCACTCGACGACGTCACTTCCTGGTAAGCGTCATGAAGCCGGCCTTTTCCGTTATCCTGCTCACGACCCTGATAGGTCTTGGCCAAGGGCTCTTTCTCGCCTTGTTCACCGCCCAGTCCTATGCCCTGTTCGACTTGCTGCCGAAGCAGGATGGGCGCGCTTTCTACGCCTATGGCAGCCTGCTGGCGCTGGCCTTGCTGGTCGCCGGTCTCGCCGCATCCTTCTTTCACCTGGGCCGACCGGAGCGCGCCTGGCGAAGTGCAGCGCAGTGGCGGACCTCCTGGCTGTCCCGCGAGGTCATCGTCCTGCCGGCCTTCATGGCTGCGGTCCTGCTCTACGGTGTCTTTCATTGGCGCGGATCGCCACCGGTCCTGACTGTTCTGCCCGGCGGCATCACGATCGATGTCACGGTGGTGCTGGGCATTATCGGAACCCTGCTCGCCTTCCTGCTCTTCGTATGCACAGGCATGATTTACGCATGCATGCGTTTTCTCGCCGAATGGCATTCGCCGCTGACGGTGATCAACTACATCCTTCTTGGCGGTGCCTCCGGCTTCACCCTGGCGGCAGGCTACGCCAGTCTCGCAGCGCCCGAACTCACAGGTTTTTTCGGGGGCTGGGCGGTTATCATCACCCTCTTGGGCCTCACCGGCCGCGCCGCATCCTTGCGGCGCAACGCGCGGTTGGTGCCCAAGTCGTCCTTGCAGACGGCGATCGGCATCAAGCATCCGAAGATCGCGCAGAAGTCCCAGGGATTCATGACAGGCTCCTTCAACACCCGCGAATTCTTTCATGGGAGGACGAGGGTGTTCTTCTTCGCCATCAAGTGGTTCTTCCTGCTCGCAGCTTTTGTTCTGCCGGCGGGACTCCTGGCCTTAGCGCTCGCCTCGGCTGCCGCAGTCCCATGGCTGGCGGCAGCCTTTCTGGTGCAATATTGCGGCCTGCTGGCGGAACGGTGGTTCTTCTTCGCCCAGGCGAATCATCCGCAGAATCTATACTACCAAGCCGTTTCCTGATGACGGCCTGACAGTCGCTAAGGTGTAAACTACGTTTTTTACCCAGTGAGGAAGCAAAATGAACTTTGACAAGGAACTCGATGCCCGCGGCCTGAACTGCCCGCTTCCCATCCTGCGCGCCAAGAAGGCGCTGACCGACATGACCGGCGGCCAGGTGCTGCGCATTCTGTCCACGGATCCCGGTTCGGTGAAAGACTTCCAGGCCTTCGCCAAGCAGACCGGCAACGAACTCGTGGCCAGCGCGGAGAACAACAAGGAATTCGAGTTCTACCTGAAGCGCAAGCAATAAGACTTCCCGCGTCGCTGGGACTTGACGCTGAGCGACTGGCCGCGATCCATGTTGAATATACGCGATTGCCATTTTCCGGACGAGCTTTTCTACAATGTAGACACCGGCGTCTGGGCGAAGAAGGAGTCGGACGGTACCATCACCGTCGGTATGACCTCCTGCGCCTGTAGCTTGGTCGGCGAATTGATCGCCTACCTGCCCAAAAAGGTCGGCGTTCGTGTCGAGCAGAATAAATCCCTGGCCTCGGTCGAATCAGGCAAATGGGTCGGCCCGGTCAAGGCGCCAGTCGGCGGTGAGATCATTGCCACCAACGAGGCCGTCGCCGCCAAAGCCGCCATCATCAACGCCGACCCGTATGGCAAGGGCTGGGTGGTCAAAATGAAACCGGCAGACTGGGATCGAGAAGCCGCTGGCCTGATCACCGGAGCCGGTGTCAAAGAGGCCTTCGAGGCCAAGATGAAGGCCGACGGCATCAAAGGCTGCTGAGTGGCTTCCTGGCGCGTGATCGATAGCGGCGTCCGCCGCGCCGCAGAACATTTTTCCTTGAACCGTGCGCTCCTCGAAGCGAGAAGGCTTGGCGGGCAGAGCACGCTGCGTTTCCTGCAATTCGCCCCTTCGGCTCTCCTCGGATATCACCAGAGCGCTCTCCAGGAACTCGAACTCGACTACTGCGCCGGGCATGGGATTACTGTCCAGCGCCGCATCAGCGGCGGCGGCGCCATTTTCATGGACGAGACCCAACTCGGCTGGGAACTCTATCTGGACACCGCGGATGTCGGCAGTCGCGACATGACGGCGATCGCCAAACGCATTTGTGAAGCGGCGGCGCGCGCTGTGACAAGCCTCGGCGTTGACGCCCGCTTCCGCCCGAGTAACGACATCGAGGTGGCGGGCCGAAAAATTTCCGGGACCAGTGGCATCTTCGACGGCGACGCCTTGCTTTACCAGGGCACACTTTTGGTCGAGTTCGATGTCGAGAACATGCTGCGCATCCTGCGCATCCCTGCCGGAATGCTTTCAGACAAGGTCGCCGAGGCAGGCAAACGCGTCGTCAGTCTCTCCGCGCTTCTCGGTTTTGTGCCGCCGCTCGATGAGGTCAAGATCAGGCTTCAACAGAGCTTCGAGAAGGAGTTCGGCGTCACTTTCCGGCCTGGGAGGCTGACTGTGGCTGAGTTGGAACTGTACGAGGCGGCATTGCCGGAAATAGACAGTCCGGAGTGGATCCATCTGGTGGGCAAGCCCCGCTCGGATCTGCCCATCCGGGAAGCCGAGAGGACATTCCCCGGCGGCCTGTTGCGCGTGGCACTGGCCTACGATAGTCCTGGCGGGCGCATCAGAATGGCGTGCTTTAGCGGCGACATGTCCATCATTCCGCGCCGCACCGTGGCCGACCTGGAGGCGACCCTCAAGGATGCCGCAGCCGCAGATATCGATGGTCTCGTGCAGGATTTTTTTTCGACGCACGATTGCGATATGCTGGGCCTCACGCCTGAGGACTTCATCGTCGTGCTGCGCCAGGCCAGCAAAAGCCCTAGATAACTAGTGGTTATTAGGCTATAAACACAATCGTTTCGCCTTGAAGGTGATGTTTGGCTCATCATCCCTCAATTCGCTTTAGGCATGAACTACCTGCGCGGGCTGCTGCCGCGCATGACAGAGGAGAAACCATATGGGTGCGACCCCGGAAATAGCCGCGATAGACGAACTGATCAAGCAAAGGCTGGCCGAGATACTGCCGCAACAGATCGAAGCGCAGATGAAAGCGCGTGAAGAGAGCCGCACGCCCTCTCTGGCCATCATCGCCACCAAGGGCACGCTGGACTGGGCCTATCCGCCCTTCATCCTCGGTTCTACCGCCGCTGCCCTGGGTTGGGATGTGTCGATTTTCTTCACCTTCTATGGCCTTAATCTGCTGAAGAAAGATGTCTCTGACCTCAAGGTGAGCCCTCTGGGCAATCCTGGCATGCCGATGAAAATGCCCTTCGGCCCGGACTGGTTCAAGGGCCTCAACTGGAACATCCCCAACCTGCTTCAGGCCGGCATTCCCGGCTTCGAATCGGTGGCCACCTTGCTGATGCAACAGACCATCAAGAACAATGGTGTCGCCAGCATAGACGAGTTGCGCTCCCTCTCCCTTGAGGCCGACGTGAAGTTCATCGCCTGCCAGATGACTGTCGAGTTGTTCGGCTTCAGCCACGATGACTTCATTCCCGGCATCGATTACGCCGGTGCCGCGACCTTCCTGCCCGTGGCGCAGAAAGCCGATGTCAGCCTTTTCATGTGACGTTGCGCAATTGCAACAGATTGCACAAGTCACTGTTGCCTTGAGCCATTGCTGAGCATAGAGTTAGTCGCAGAATTTGTTTCGCCACTGAATTTATATTAGGAGACCTTATGAAACTCAAGAAATTCGTAGTCCTCATCGCCGCCACCGGTATCGCAGCGCCGGCACTGGCCACCGACGGTTATTTTTCCCATGGCTATGGCATGACAGCCAAGGGCATGGGCGGCGCGGCCACGGCCATGGCCAAGGACGCCTTCGGCGGCGCCAATAACCCGGCCAGCATGGTCTGGGCAGGTGACCGTCTCGATGTGGGTCTCGATCTGTTCTCGCCCCGGCGCAGCGCTGAGCGCACCGGCAGCGCTGCAGGGATAAACACCAGCGGCCCGGTGAAAAGCGACGGCAATCTGTTTTACATCCCTGAGTTTGGCTACAACAAAATGCTCGGTTGGGACATGTCGGCCGGGGTGACCGTCTATGGCAACGGCGGCATGAACACCAACTACAACGGCGGGCAGCTTGCTGGCGGAGCGGGTACGGTATGCAACAATTTCAACCCGGGTTCAGCCAGCTACAACATGCTTTGCGGTACAGGCAGACTCGGCATCGACCTGGTTCAGCTGATCGTGGCGCCGACCTTCTCTATGAAGGTCAACAAGACCAACTCCGTTGGCGTCTCGCTGCTGCTTGGCTATCAGCAGTTTGCTGCGCAGGGTGTGGACGGTTTCCAGGGATTCACGCCGTCGCCCGCCACGTTCGCCACCAACAACAATCTGACCAATCGCGGCTACGATAGCTCCAGCGGCTATGGGGTTCGTCTGGGCTGGATGGGCCAGATCGCCGACGGCGTGACCTTGGGGGCTGCCTATAGTTCCAAGATGAAAATGGGCAAGTTCAACAAGTACAAGGATCTGTTCGCCGGCCAGGGTTACTTCGACATGCCGGAGAACCTGAGCCTGGGTGTCTCCTTCAAGGCAACGCCCAGCGTGACCATCGCTGCCGATTACCAGCGCATCAATTATTCGGGCATCCGGTCGGTTGGCAATGCCAGCACCAATACGGGGGTTTCCTCTCCGCTGACTGGCAATACGGTCGCCTCTCTCGGATGCGACAGTTGCCGCGGTTTCGGCTGGTCTGACGTCAATGTCATGAAGCTCGGTGTCGAGTATCAATACAGCCCGACCCTGGCTCTGCGCGCCGGCTACAACCGCAGCGGTAACCCGATCCAGGCCCGCGATGTGACTTTCAACATCCTCGCCCCGGGCGTGGTCCAGAATCATGTCACCCTGGGCTTCACCTACAGCCTCAGCAAGGACTCCGAACTGACCATGGCATACATGCATGCCTACAATAATTCGGTGTCAGGCGCCAGCCTCTACAACAACTGGGTGACCTCGACGGGCGGTGCGCCCGGTGGCGTCGGTATCGCGGGAAACGAAACCATCAAGATGTATCAGGATTCGCTGGGCATCGCTTACGGCATCAAGTTCCAGTAAGCATGCTTTAGTTTCAATACGGGGCTGAAAGTGGAAACGCTTTCAGCCCTTTTTGTCGCCAAAATTTACGCAGGAGGAGAGAATATGTTAGGAATATTCAGAGGCATTTTAGTGCTGGCCATGCTCTCGGGCGCAGTCTTTGCCCAGGATGCCGTCCTGAAGCCCTTCGTCCTCGGCGCCAAGGGTCCGGGAGAAGTGGCGCAGAAGGTCGAGGCTGCAAAGGCCGCATTGACTGCTGCCGGTTTCACCGTCGCCGGCAGCTACTCTCCCTATGCCAACACCACCGTCCTCGCCGTCACCAACGACGAGCTGAAAAGCACTGCGGCAAAATCCGAGCATGGCGGCTTCGGCGCTGCCATGCGCGTAGCGGTCACCAAGGTCAAGGACGAGGTGCAGGTCTCATACACCAATCCCTCTTACTGGGCGAACATCTATCGCATGGCCGGCGAACTCAAGGAGACCACTGCGAAATTGCAGAGCGCACTTGGCAGGGTCGAGGAATTCGGCGCCAAGGGCATGAGTCCGTCGCAGCTGCGCAAATATCATTACGCCTTCGGCATGGAGTACTTCGACGAGCCCAATACGCTTGCCAGCTACGGCAGCTATGAGGAGGCAGTGAAGGCGGTCGAGGCCGGTCTGGCCACGGGCAAACAGGGCGTGACCAAGGTCTATCGCGTCGATGTCGCGGGCAAGAAGGAGAGCCTGTTTGGTGTGGCCATGAAGGGCGAGGGCGATAGCAAGCAAATGGACGAGAAGTACCTGATGAGCGAGATCGACTTCAAGGACGTCAAATCGGCCGCCCACCTGCCCTACGACATTCTGGTCTCGGACAACAAGGTCTATGCCCTGTATGCGCGCTTCCGCATCGCCGCCAGCTTCCCGGATCTGTCGATGATGGGTTCCAACAGCTTCATGAACATCATGAAGTCGCCCGAGGCCATCAGGAAGGCCCTGGCACTGACCGTCGGCGGCAAGGAAGATGCGCGGTAGACGCTAGCCCAGGCGGGTGAGTTGCGCGCGCAGCTTTTCCACGAGCGCAGAAAAACCCGCCAGGCGCTCTCGCTCCTGTGCCACGACCGGGGCGGGGGCGCGCTCGACGAAGGATGGCATCGAGAGTTTGGCCTCCGCCTTATTGATCTCGCCCGTGACGCGGGCGATTTCCTTGGAAATTCTTTCTCGCTCGGCCGCTACATCGATCTCGATCTTCAGCATCAGGCGGAACTCGCCCACGATTTGCACGGGCGCGTCGCCAGGCGGTAGTTCCGTGGCTGCGGTCACGTTTTCCAGACGGGCGAGCGCCTGGAGATAGGGTGCAAACTCCTTGATCGTTTCTGTGTCCCCGATGGCGATCAAGGGCACCTTCAGCGCCGGCGAAAGATTCATCTCGCCGCGCAGGCTGCGACAGGCGTTTACCATCTCCTTCATAAGCGCCATGCGCGCTTCCGCCCGGACATCCATCTTCTCGGGCTGTGCTTTTGGATAGGGTTGGCTCATGATGGAGTCGCCTGACTTGCCGGCTGCCTCCTTCACCGATTGCCAAAGCTCCTCGGTGATGAAAGGGATCAGGGGATGGGCCAGGCGCAGCGTGGTCTCAAGAACGCGCACCAGGGTCTTTCTAGTCGCCCGTTGCGATGCTTCATTGCCGCTTTGCAACTGCACCTTGGCCAGTTCCAGATACCAGTCGCAGTATTCGTCCCAGATGAATTCATACATCGTGCGGGCGATGAGGTCGAAGCGGTATTCCTTGAAATGCCCTGCGATCTCGGCCTCGGTGCGTTGCAGGCGGCTGACTATCCAGTTGTCCGCCACGGAAAACTCAAGCGGCAGGCTCTCATCGAGGCCGACATCCTTGCCCTCGCAATTCATCAGCATGAAGCGCGTGGCGTTCCAAAGCTTGTTGCAGAAGTTGCGATAGCCTTCGCAGCGCTGCAGATCGAACTTGATGTCGCGGCCGGGACTGGCCAGGCTGGCGAAAGTAAAGCGCAGCGCGTCGGTGCCGAAGGCGGCTATGCCCGCCGGAAATTCTCGCCGCGTGCGCTTCTCGATCTGGCCGGCCTGCCTGGGATTCATGAGGCCCGTGGTGCGCTTTTTCACCAGATCCTCCAAGGCAATGCCGTCGATCAGATCGATCGGATCGAGCACATTGCCCTTGGACTTCGACATCTTCTGGCCTTCGGCATCGCGTATCAGGCCATGGACGAAGACTTCCCGGAAAGGAATCTTGCCGGTGATGTGCTTGGTCATCATCACCATGCGCGCCACCCAGAAGAAAATGATGTCGAAGCCCGTGACCAGAACGGAGGAGGGAAGATACAGGTCGAGCGCGTCGTTCGACTGGGCCGGATACTGCGGCGTCCAGTCTAGGGTCGAGAAAGGCCAGAGCGCGGAGGACTACCATGTGTCAAGTACGTCCGGGTCGCGCGTGAGCACTCCTGTATAACCGCCATTGGCAGCGAGCTTATAGG
>CAIYYX010000065.1 GCA_903930535.1 uncultured Sterolibacterium sp.
CCCTCAGCCCAGTCCTGGCTCAGTATCAATGTTGCGCATTCGGTCGCCGCGGCTTCGTCGGGAAATAGTGCGCGAACGACCGAACGTTGCCAACCGCCGCGTGGTGCCGGCATGCCGGGCTCACCAAATAGCGCCTGTTCAATCGGCGTATCGGCATCGGCATCTTCTACCGAGACTGACAGCGCTTCGAGTTCCATCAGCGCATCGCTGACAGTCTCGACCACATCCTCGCCGCAGATCAGAACCAGTTCGTGCAGGTTGCTGGCATTGGTCAACGTTTGTGCTGGCTCATCCAGCCCTCGAGGTAATGAATATTGGTGCCGCCCTCAACGAATTTGGCATCGACCATCAGTTCGCGATGCAAGGGGATATTGGTCAGAATACCTTCGACCACTGTCTCTGACAGGGCAATACGCATGCGTGCCAAGGCCTGCTCGCGCGTATCTCCGTGGACGATGATCTTGCCGATCATCGAGTCGTAGTGCGGCGGCACGAAGTAGTTCGAGTAAACATGCGAATCCACCCGCACACCTGGGCCTCCCGGGGCATGCCACATCGTGATACGGCCCGGCGAAGGTGTGAATTTGAATGGATCTTCAGCATTGATCCGGCATTCGATCGCATGCCCGCGCAGGCTGATAGCGCGCTGCGTGAACGGGAGCTTCTCGCCTGCTGCGATCCTGATCTGCATCTGCACGATGTCGATGCCAGTAACCATTTCCGTGACCGGGTGTTCGACCTGCACGCGCGTGTTCATCTCGATGAAATAGAACTCGCCGTTCTCGAACAGGAACTCGAATGTGCCGGCGCCGCGATAGCCCATCTTGCGGCAAGCCGCCGAGCAGCGATCGCCGATCTTCTCGATCACGCGACGTGCAATTCCCGGTGCCGGGGCTTCTTCAAGGATTTTCTGGTGGCGCCGCTGCATTGAGCAGTCGCGTTCACCCAACCAGACTGCATTCTTGTGTTCGTCGGCCAGCACCTGGATTTCAATATGGCGAGGGTTCTCCAGAAACTTTTCCAGATAGACCTGGGGATTGCCGAAAGCCGCTCCGGCCTCAGCACGGGTGGTCTGCACGGCATTTACCAGGGCTGCCTCGGTGTGGACGACCCGCATGCCACGTCCGCCACCACCACCAGCAGCCTTGATGATCACCGGGTAACCGACAGCACGGGCGATCTTGATGATTTCCTTGGGGTCATCGGGCAGGGCGCCTTCCGAGCCGGGTACGCAGGGTACGCCGGCGCGGATCATGGCCTGTTTGGCAGATACCTTGTCACCCATCATCCGGATCGATTCGGGTGTCGGGCCAATGAAGGTAAAGCCGCTGCGCTCGACGCGTTCGGCAAAGTCAGCGTTTTCGCTCAGGAAGCCGTAGCCGGGATGGATTGCCTCGGCGTCGGTCACCTCGGCAGTCGCGATGATCGCGGGCATGCTCAGATAGCTCTGCGCCGATGCGGCCGGACCGATGCAGACCGCCTCATCGGCCAGCTTCACATACTTGGCATCGCGGTCGGCTTCGGAATAAACCACCACCGACTTGATGCCCATTTCACGGCAGGCGCGCTGGATCCGGAGGGCGATCTCGCCTCGATTAGCAATCAGAATTTTTTTGAACATAGGTCCTCGGCTCAATCGCCCTGACGGGCTGCGCCCGGAGGGCAATTTGGCTTCGCCGCAAGGCTGGGAGCCTTGTCGCCTCGATTGGCAATCAGAATTTTTTTGAACATAGGTCCTCGGCTCAATCGCCCTGACGGGCTGCGCCCGGAGGGCAATTTGGCTTCGCCGCAAGGCTGGAAGCCTTGTCGCCTCGATTGGCAATCAGTATTTTTTTGAACATAGGTACTCGGTTCCGTCGCCGTCGCCTGGCTCATCGAGCCATAGCCGATCCGGTCAAAATGCTTACTCGATGATGAAAAGTGGCTGACCGAATTCGACCGGTTGTCCGTTTTCGCAGAAGACGCGGGTGATGGTGCCGCTCTTGTCGGCGTCGATCTCGTTCATGATCTTCATCGCTTCGATGATGCAGATTGCCTCACCTTCCTTGATCTGTTGGCCGACTTCGGCAAAAGGCTTGGCATTTGGATTGGCTGCGCGGTAGAACGTGCCTACCATCGGTGACTTCACCTCGTGACCTGTTTCGACGACAGGCTCTGCAACTGGCGCTGCAGCGACCGGCGCTGCTGCAACTGCCGCAACGGGAGCTGCGGCGACAGCCATCGGCATCCCCATATGGCTTGCACCGACTGCGGACTTGACAATCCGGACCTTGCCTTCGGCTTCGGTGATTTCAAGTTCGGAAATATTCGACTCGGACACCAGGTCGATCAAGGTCTTCAGCTTGCGCAGATCCATTTTTTTCTCCAACGAAATTGTTTACATAGATTGGCAGTACAGCGATGAACGCTGCCTTACCGGCCTGTCAAGCAGGCCTTGAAAGCGGGTTGCCGAGCTGTTCGATGGCACAAGCCAAGGCCAGTTGGTAGCCTTGTGCACCGAGTCCGCAAATCACACCAAGGGCGAGTTCGGAGAAAAAGCTGTGGTGGCGGAAAGTTTCGCGTTTGTGGATATTCGACAGATGAACTTCAATGAATGGCAGATCGACGGCGGCCAAAGCATCGCGCATTGCCACGCTGGTATGTGTGTATGCGGCCGGATTGATAATGATGAAGCGGCATCCTTCTCGAGCCGCTGTCTGAATCCGGTCGACCAAGGCACCCTCGTGATTGCTCTGGAAGGATTCTAGCGAAAACCCGGCTTTCGCTGCTATTTCTGCAAGATTGGTGTCGATCTGCACCAAAGTTGTCGAGCCATAAACAGTCGGCTCACGGCTGCCGAGCAGGTTGAGGTTGGGGCCGTGGAGTACAAGGATTTGCATTTTGAGCTAAAAGAGCCGTCGATGGAGTCTGTAGTTCGAGACGTAAAAGTGCGATGACTTGCACTTTACGCTTTTTAGGACCCGATCGATAAAGATTGACTCAAATAAATCGATTCATGC
>CAIYYX010000066.1 GCA_903930535.1 uncultured Sterolibacterium sp.
AGAACCATGCGGTCTTGCTCAGAGCCGCGTTCGGTTCCTTGGGCACGGAGGCGATCGACCAGATCAATAATTTCCTCTACGCCGAGGCAATGGAGACCTTGAATCGGGCAAGACGGAATGCGCCGCAACTGGCAGTCCAGTGAAATCAGAATCAGTGAGGGTGGCTCGGATGGAACAATAGCAAGCGCAGGTTCAAGACTCATTGACCTAGCTGGACTGTCCGGGGTGGCAATGGAACATCAATGCCTGCAGGCGAAAGCATAAGGGTGCTGCCAGATGCAGTAGAAATTCAGCGTAAGCGGTCTCTAACCAGGAGGCGCTCATTTTCTCGGCAGCGGCACTCGCACTTGACCTATTCCAGTCCACGAAAGCCGCGAAGGCCGGGTCGCAGCAGAGGGTCTTTACTACAGTCACTCGCAAACCAAGAACGTTCCAAATTGGTAAGATGCAGATTGACACATGTTCTGGAGTGCGCAATGATGAATTTGTATATCACCTGGAAGGCGGAAAACGAGGTAGGGATTCCGATCATCGACGAACAGCATCGAGGTGCTGTGGCTACAATCAACTCACTCTTCTATTTCATGCAGCAGGACAAAGGCATGGAAGCGTTGCTCCCAACTTTGAAGGTTCTCGATCAATACACGAAGATTCACTTTGAAACTGAAGAAATGATATTGACCCAGGAAGGATATCCTGACCTGGAGGCGCACGTCATGATTCACCGCGATTTGGTGAGGCAAATGGCTGAAGTCATGCGTCGAGCTGTCGCGCAAAGTGATCCAACAATCGTCCTGGTTTTCCTGAAGGACTGGTGGATGGACCACATAAACAAAGAGGACAAGAAGTACGCCGCATATATGCGGGCAAAATAGGGCTAAGCCGCATTGCGCTCAGCTTCGGTGCAGTGAGCGGACCCGCCATGTATGAATCGGGCAGCGTCCGGGACTGTTGTGGGACGCCTGCCCTGCCACAGGACGCAGGACAGTCCGAGCAAGAAAATTAAGAAGGGTTCTGGATAGCTTGGCTCGCTATCCGAGGATCATTAGTCGCCGCGCAACTGAATTGAATTTCAGCAGAGGCCGCCGTCCCAAGTCCTGAGTCTTGTGCCGACCTATGGGTGACTAACACTGCCAGATCTCTATTGGAGCAGTACTTAACGGCGGTCTGATAGAACTGACCGCTCATTGCGCTGCCGGAAAAATCCGTAAATCCTCCGTGGCCGCCGACCGCGTACATATTTGCGCCTACTTGCCTTATGCCTACGTACTTGTTGTTTCCAAGACTAGAACACCCACTTGTAATGCAAACCACGGCTATAACGATGCTTCCGAGAATTCGTTCTTTCATTTACTTCCCCAATAGATGCGACGCATATCCTCTGTCAAGGCCGTCGCTTGCAGCGGACAATCCAGAACGGCGACGCCAGAGCCCTGCTGCCGCTGCCAATGTCATGTGCCATTACAGGCTTACTTCTTGAACTGTGCTGAAAACATCTTTTCCGGCGCGTCTTTTGTAGACTCTGGAGCAGATGCCAACGGCGCTGTTTCTTCTGCACAGCCCCCGACTAGTGCGGCTGCAATTACAGCCAATAACGCCTTTGTAATGAAGAGATGCCAGGTTGAATTCATGCAAGGCCCTGTTTAACTAGAAGTATGAAAATACGAAACCATATTATTTGAGATATTAACATTTAACCGTGAGTCGAGGAATAGTACTAAAGTCTGATATGTCGCGCTCCCACAGAGTGATCGTCTAGTAGTCAGTCATGCGTCTGTAGTGGAGAGCGGAGGCCACTATGGCCGGGTCCCGACCAAGTCAAACCATACCCCAGCGGCGGCAAAGCGCCCTCATTCCCGACCTTCAAGCAAGAAACGATGAGCGCCTGTTGCGGGCGGCAGCTCCGGTTCGCCTGGCTGTAGCGACGAGCGACCGGTCTGAAAATTGTCGGGAGGTGTCTTTGGGTCGAACTGAAACTCTTGGTTTTTCCCGTTAGGCGCTACGCATATGGCAGGCAAACGGATATCGACGACAGGATAACTTGATCAGGGCAAAGGATCTTTCTGGCGGCGGCGGAACGCGATGTCCCAGACGCCGTGGCCGAGACGCAGGCCGCGGCTTTCGAACTTGGTCTGCGGCCGGTGGTCGGGGCGGGCAGAAAAACCTTCGGCGGCATTCTCAAGCATGGGCTCGGCAGACAGGACCGAGAGCATCTGCTGCGCATACTCCTCCCAGTCGGTCGCGCAGGGCAGGTAGCCGCCAGAAGCCAGGCGCGTGGCCAGGAGCTTCACCAGAGGCGGCTGCATCAGGCGCCTCTTCTGCTGGCGCTTTTTCGGCCACGGATCGGGAAAGAAAATATGCACGCCGGAGAGGGAATCGGGCGGGATCATGTCGCGCAAAACCTCGACCGCATCGTGCTGGATGATGCGTACATTGGTCAGGCCACGCTCTGCGATCTCCTTCAGCAGACTGCCCACGCCAGGGGTATGCACTTCGATGCCGAGGTAATCGCTCTCTCGATGCGCTTCTGCGATGGCGGCGGTGGTCTCGCCCATGCCGAAGCCGATTTCGAGAATTTTCGCGGCACCCTCACGAGCGAAGGCTCGGTCGAGGTCGAGCGCTCTGGCGGCGTAGGGGATGCCCCAGCGCGGCATGTCCTGCTCGTGGTGGCGCGCCTGGGCATTGGAGACGCGCCCTTGGCGCAGGACGAAGCTGCGGATAGGCTCGTGCGGGTGTCCTGTGGTCAAGAAATCATGCCCGTCGTCGGCGAACTGGGCGTAGCGGCATAGAGTTTCTTGGGCATGCGGCCGGCGAGAAACGCCTCGCGCCCGGCTTCGACCGCCTTTTTCATCGCGCCTGCCATCAGCACCGGATTCTTGGCCAGGGCGATGGCGGTATTCATCAGCACACCGTCGCAACCCAACTCCATGGCAACTGCTGCGTCGGAAGCGGTGCCCACACCGGCATCGACAATCACCGGCACCTTGCTCTGATCGATGATGAGCTTCAGGTTCCAGGGATTCAGGATGCCCATGCCCGAGCCGATCAGGGACGCCAGGGGCATGATGGCGACGCAGCCGATGCCTTCGAGCAGCTTCGCCTGGATGGGATCGTCGCTGCAATAAACCATCACCTTGAAGCCCTCTTTGACCAGGGTCTCCGCAGCCTTCAAGGTCTCCGGCATGTGCGGGAAAAGCGTGTTCGGATCACCCAGCACCTCCAGCTTGACCAGGTCATGGCCGTCCAGGAGTTCGCGCGCGAGAAGCAGCGTGCGTACCGCGTCATCGGCCGTGTAGCAGCCCGCGGTGTTCGGCAGGATGGTAAATTTGTCCGGCGGCAGCACCTCGAGCAGGGAGGGCTGGCTGGCATCCTGTCCGATGTTGGTGCGGCGTATCGCAACGGTGATGATCTGGCTGCCCGCCGCGTCGATCGCCTCGCGGGTCTGGGCGAAATCCTTGTACTTGCCGGTGCCGACCAGGAGTCGGGAAGCGTAGGCTTGGCCGGCGATGATGAGAGTGTCGTTATTCATTTGAGAATCCAGTTTGCTCAGCCGCCGCCGACGGCGACAACGATTTCGATGCGGTCGCCCTGTTCGACCCGTGTTTCTTCATGGCGGCTCTTGGGCACGATGTCGCCGTTTCTTTCCACCGCGATGCGACGTCCAGAGTAGCCCAGGTCTTCCATGAGTCTGGCCACCGTGGTCTCCGAGTCCAGCCTGCGCGGCTCGCCGTTCAAGCTGATATCGATCATGATGGCCAATTTTAACATGGTGCGGCATTTGCCAGCGAAGCCAGTCCTGCCTACAATACCGATCCAGGCGGGCGTCGTATAATGGTAATACCCTAGCTTCCCAAGCTAGAGCCGTGGGTTCGATTCCCATCGCCCGCTCCAGTCACAGTGACAGATCCGGGGGCAACAGATTACAATGGCGCCGTGATCGAGGAAACCGTTAGCCTCACCCACCACTTCCTGATCGCCATGCCCGCCATGGCAGATCCCAGTTTTTCGCGTTCCCTGGCTTATATCTGCGAGCACAACGAGCAGGGCGCGCTCGGCATCATCATCAATCGGCCGCTGGACATGGCTCTGGCCACGCTCTTCGAGCGCGTCAATATTCCGCTGGAGGGCCACGCTGCCGCCGAGCTCGGAGCCTTGCCCGTGTATTTCGGCGGCCCGGTTCAGACCGACCGCGGCTTCGTGCTGCACCGGCCGATGGGCCACTGGCAGTCGACGCTGGAAGTGCATGAGGACATCGGACTGTCGAGTTCGCGCGACATCCTCGAGTCCATGGGTGCGACCGGCGAGCCCGCCGACATCCTGGTCACGCTGGGTTATGCCGGCTGGTCTGCCGGCCAACTGGAATGGGAATTGACGCAGAACGCCTGGCTCACCGTCGCTGCCGATGCCCATATTCTCTTCGGCTTGCCGCCGGAGGAGCGACTGGCGGCGGCGATGCAGATTCTCGGGGTGGACTACACGAACCTCTCGGAGGTCGCAGGGCATGCCTGATCGCGCCGGCACCATACTGGCTTTCGACTTCGGCGTGAAGCGCATCGGTGTGGCCATCGGGGAATCCCTGCTGGGGCGCGCGCGCGCGCTCACGACCATCGCCGCCGAGGACAACGATACCCGCTTTGCCGCGATCGCCAAGCTGATAGCCGAATGGCAGCCCAAGCGCCTGGTGGTCGGCCTGCCGCGCGCTCTCGATGGCACGGAGCACGACATGACGGCGCGCTGCCGCCGTTTCGCCCATCAACTCGAGGGCCGCTTCGGCTTGCCTGTGGAACTCATAGACGAGCGCCTGAGTTCCAGCGAGGCAGAGGCCCGCCTCGCCGACAAGGGCCTGGCCTGGCAGGCGCGCAAGAAGCAAGTCGATGCCGTCGCCGCAGAAATCATTCTCCAGGATTATTTCGATGTCAGTCACCAAGCTACCTGAAGCGGAAGCGCTGCTCGAGAAGCTGATCGCGCAGATGCGGCCTGCTGCCGGTCCCGATCTGGCGCTGGTCGGAATCCACACCGGCGGCGTCTGGCTCGCCGAGCGCCTGCATGCCGCGCTCGGCCTCGCGATTCCGCTTGGCAGCATAGATGTCTCCTTCTACCGGGATGACTATGGCAGCCGCGGCCTGCGTCCGGGGGCCAAATCTTCCTCCCTCTCCTTCGATGTCGATGGCGCCCATATCGTCATCGTGGACGACGTGCTCTACACGGGACGCACCCTACGCGCCGCGGTCAATGAGCTGTTCGATTACGGACGGCCCGGCTGCATCGAGCTCGCCGTCCTGGTCGATCGCGGCGGCCGTGAGTTGCCGATCTCTGCCCGTTACTGCGCCCACGTCCTGGCCAAACCGCTGCCGCCGCAGCAGGAACTGGTTCTCGCGAAGAGCGCCGAGGGCCGCCTCTCACTTACCTTGAAAGACAGGGTCGATGCGTAATCTGCAACTCAACAGCCACGGCGAACTGCAGCACCTGCTGACCATCGAAGGCCTGTCGCGCGAGATGCTCATCGCCATCCTCGACGCGGCCGCGCCCTTCACCGAAGTGGCCGAGCGTGAGGTGAAAAAACTGCCGCTGTTGCGCGGCAAGAGCGTGTTCAATCTGTTCTTCGAGCCGAGCACCCGGACGAGAACCACCTTCGAGATCGCTGCCAAGCGGCTCTCGGCCGACGTCATCAACCTCAACATCGATGCTTCCTCAACGTCCAAGGGCGAGACCCTGCTCGACACCGTGGATAATCTCGCCGCCATGCAGGCCGATATGTTCGTGGTGCGCCACGGTTCGAGCGGCGCCCCCCATCTCATCGCCGAACACCTTCTGGCGACCGGCTCGGACCACATCCACGTCGTCAATGCCGGCGATGGACGCCATGCCCACCCGACGCAGGGGCTGCTCGACATGTACACCATCCGCAACTACAAGAAGGATTTCACCGGACTGACGGTGGCGATCGTCGGAGACATCCTGCATTCGCGCGTGGCGCGCTCGCAGATCCACGCCCTGACGACTCTCGGCGTGCCCGAGGTGCGCGTGATCGGGCCCAAGACGCTCTTGCCCACCAGCGTCGAGCGCCTCGGCGTCAGGGTTTTCCACGACATGCGCGAAGGGCTGCGTGGCGTCGATGTGGTGATGATGTTGCGGCTGCAAAACGAACGCATGCAGGGCGCGCTCCTGCCCAGTCCGCAGGAGTTCTTCAAGTCCTACGGCCTGACCCTGGAAAAGCTGGCGCTGGCCAAGCCCGACGCCATCGTCATGCATCCGGGACCGATGAACAGGGGCATCGAGATCGATTCGGCGGTGGCAGACGGTCCGCACGCCGTGATCCTGCCGCAGGTGACCTTCGGCATCGCCGTGCGCATGGCGGTCATGAGCATGCTGGCGGGGGGCTGAGAGCATGAAAATCCATATCAAGAATGGCCGCGTCATCGACCCCGCCATGGGCATCGATCGCATCGCCGATGTTTATGTCGCCAGGGGCCGCATCGTCGCTGTCGATCAGGCGCCGCAAGGGTTTGAGACCAATGGCAGCGTCGATGCCACGGGCTGCATCGTCTGCCCGGGCCTCGTCGATCTTGCGGTGCGGCTGCGCGAGCCTGGCTACGAATACCGCGCCACCCTGGAGTCCGAAATGGCTGCGGCTGCCGCAAGCGGCGTCACCAGCCTCGCCTGCCCGCCCGACACCGACCCGCCCCTGGATGAGCCGGGCCTGGTGGAGATGCTCAAGCACCGTGCCCGCAACCCCAAGTTCGCCCATGTCTATCCGGTGGGGGCCTTGACGCTGAAACTCGCCGGTCAGCGCCTGACCGAGATGGCGGAACTGGCCGAGGCCGGCTGCATTGCCTTCGGTCAGGCCAATACCGCCATCGTCGATACCCAGGTGCTCGCACGCGCCATGCAGTACGCCGCCACCTTCGGCTTCCCCGTCTGGCTGCAGGCGCAGGATCCCTTTCTGGCGAAACACGGCGTCGCTCACGACGGCGAGGTCGCCACCCGCTTAGGTTTGGCCGGCATCCCGGTGGCGGCGGAGACCATCGCGCTGGCCACCATATTGCAGCTAGCCAGGGAGACCGGGGCCCAGGTGCACCTGACCCGCATCTCCAGCGCCGCCGGACTCGAGATGATCGCCGCCGCGCGCCGTTCGGGGATTTTTGCTACCTGCGACGTCGCCATTCACCATCTGCATTTGTGCGACCATGACATCGGCAATTTCAGTCCCCATGCCCGCCTCGATCCGCCCCTGCGTTCCCAGTCGGATCGCGAAGCGCTGCGCCACGGCCTGGCCGACGGCACGATCAACGCCTTGTGCTCTGACCACACGCCTGTCGATGACGATGCCAAGCAGATGCCCTTCGGCGAGGCCGAACCGGGCGCCACCGGCATCGAGTTGCTGCTGCCCTTGACGCTGAAGTGGGCCGTCGAGATGAAGCTGCCGCTGCCGCAGGCCCTGGCCCGCATCACTTGCGACCCGGCAAGAATCCTCGGCATAGAGGCGGGCAGCCTGGCGGTCGGAATGCCTGCGGACATCTGCGTATTCGATCCCCATGCATCCTTCCGGGTGACCCGCGAGTCGCTTAAGAGCCAGGGCAAGAACACGCCCTTCCTCGGCATGGAACTCCAGGGGAAGGTGCGCTGCACCCTGATCGACGGCCACCTCGCTCACGACGGTTCCTGGGCCTAGGGAAACGCTGATCGAGTCCGTCATCGAGCAGGGGTGTGGCGATCGCAATGACGAAGTTGTACTTGATCAGCGTTCCCACCCGCCATAGTTTGTCGTCTGTCCACCCACCAAGGAGCGTGTAATGACTTCTCTTCCACTGACCTCGCTTGTCACCCTGATGACGGTCCTTTTAATGTTCGCCACGGCGCTGAATGTGGGCCGGGCCAGGGGACTCTATCGCATCAAGGCGCCTGCCGTGACGGGACATGAAATGTTCGAGCGTGCCTTCCGCATCCAGATGAACACCCTCGAGAGCGCGGCGCTTTTCCTGCCGGCCCTGTGGCTTTATGCCGGCTTCATTGGCGACCGTGGGGCGGGTGTGATGGGGGTGATCTGGCTTGTCGCCCGCCTCTGGTATGCCGTCGCCTATCAGCGCAATCCGGCCAAACGGAGCGGCGGATTCGGCCTCTCCTTTCTGGCTTTTGCAGGACTCTGGCTTGGGGCGATGTGGGGCGTGGCGAGGCTGATGGCGAGCTAGAAGGGCGCTGCAGTCAGCCGGGCGCGGCCATAACTGTCTTGGGGAAACGCTGACCAAGTACAACTCCGTCGCAAAGATCGCCACGCTGCGCTCGCGATGACGGGTTTGTTCAGATCGCCACGCTGCGCTCGCGATGACGAGTTTGTTCAGATCGCCACGCTGCGCTCGCGATGACGGACTTGTTCAGACATTCCTTAGGCTATAAAACGCACAGCAAAGTCATCATCTACTCGTTCATTTGCGGGGAACAGTGCGGCCGATATGCGTCAAGGTTTGCGCAGCTCTTCATCATCTCGACATCAGCCGTTTCACTGTGGTGTTTAAAGTCGATTGCAAACTGACGGAAGTTGGCAATATATTCGGCATCAGTGGGCGCATGTTTGTCGCCTGGCTCTCGTCGAATTAGTCCACTCGATAAATTGCCATGTTCTGTCGCGTGACGATCAAACTCATCCCAACCACAATGACTCCGCAAGAGTTTGTGCTCAACTTTGAAGAGATCATATACAGCAGGTAGAAATTTGTCGAAGTCGTCCGTCAAGTCATCGGACGTCCATGCTTCGTGCTCACAGAGCGGAATCGAGCATTCGCGGGGGCTAGAGTTGTCGCACAAATACTTCGCCATCGAGGTGATGAGATCAGCTAGCTTGGCCTTGGATTGTTCAACTAACGTCCGCATTGTGTGGGCGGTCACGACTTCACCTTTTTATCTGGCTGGCAGATGTGATCACCGCAGCGTTTGTTTGCGCCAAAATGATTGCTGCGAAGGGGAAACCTTACGCCTATTATCGGGAATAATATATAAACCAATGTATTATGCATTTCGTTATAGCGATGCGCGCCGGCAATTTTCTCTCGCAGGCACAAGAATTTCTGTGTCGTACTCGTGTTGTGACGACCCGCTCGCTCCGGATGGCGGAGCGGTTGTCACGAGATAATGGGAGGCTATGTTCGAACGCCTGTGTCCAGTAAGGGTCAGCGCTTAGGGCCGCCAATCTTGTCCTAGATCAAGTTCTGAACCGACGACGATACGTAAGATAGTCATCACTGAGGCAAAAGGTAACTCCCGCCGTGGCTACAGAAACTCGGTCTGGCAGACAACAGCGCAAGGCAGTCCCTATCCAGGGATTACCGCGCAGTGCTTTTTTCCGCAGCAGGGCGGCCCAGATTGGCCCGCTGCAGCCACCACAGATTGACAAGGCTGAACTGGCCAAACGGCTGCGCCACTTCGGATTGTTCGAAAGCGTGCCTCAAGCTGTGCTAAAAGCGGCGGCAGCGGGGGCGCAACTACGTGCTCTTCGTCGCGGCGAGTTCCTCTGGCAGCGGGGTGATATTGCCAAGCGTTTGGTGTTGATTGGCTCTGGTTTTGTCAAGGCATCGCGCCGCGACCGAAAAGGGGCCAGCAAGACCTATGGCCTGTTCGGACCCGGTGACTCCATGGGTCTTTACGCCTTCTGGGCCGGTATGCGTTATCCGACCGACGCGATCGCCCTTAACGAGGGGGTTATCTTAATCAGCATCGACTCCAAGGAAATATCCAATCTGGCGGAAGACCATCCGCAACTTGCCGAGAATCTGAAAGGTGAAGTCACCCGCTTCAGCGAAGCCTTCATCAATAAAATCGAGATTATCAGTGCCGGCTCGATCCAGCAGCGTCTTGCGGTGCTGCTGCTGCAACTGGTAGGCCGCTATGGAGTCGATCGCCAGGAAGAGGAAGCGCGGTTGCCCGTCTTTCTGACGCTGGAACAAATCAGCGAAATTATCGATGCCCGCATTGAGACCGTGGCACGCGCCTTCAGCCAATGGAAGCGCGCCGGGTGGGTGTCCAGCGATGCTGAGGGATGGCATTTCAAGTGCCTCAACAATTTGCGCGAACTGTCACACGGTTGAGGCGGCAGCTTCTAAATTACGGCTATGGCTTTGCCGTAACGGGAGGCACGAACGGTCTCTCCACCCTCGCAGGCAGCAATACAGGCTTTCGCCAAAAGCGAGAATTCAGGCCAGTTTGCTCCGGACCGACTCCGCGCCCAGACCCGCTATCCTTACCCGCTTGGCCCGGGAGCTTGCGCCGCTGACCAGTTCGATGCGGCTCTTGGCTACACCCAGAGCCTTCGACATAAAACCTATCAGGCAGTCGTTGGCCCTGCCGTCCACGGGCGGTGCGGCGAGGCGGATTTTCAGGGCTTCGCCGTGCATTCCTGCCACCTCGGTCCGCGCCGCACCCGGCTGCACATGCAGCGTCAGTATCACGTCGGCGCCATCGCTTTTCAGCCAGGGACTCACAGCAGGCGAAAGGAGAACTGCATCATCACCATGGACAGGAGCGAGAGCAGGATCTGCAGCAGCAGGAGCAGCGCCAGGGGCGACAGATCTACGCCGCCGATCAGCGGGATGATGCGTTGCAGCGGGCGCAGGAAGGGCCGGGAAATGGCGTCGAATACCGGCGCCAGAGGCGCATAGGGATTGATCCATGACAGGAGCGCCGTGATGATGACCGCGCCCATGAGCAGGTAGACGCCCAAGCGCAGCACCGCGAATGCGGCCAAGAGGGCCACCATGCCAATCATCCCGGGGGTGGCGGTACTCGCCATGCCGGAGAGGGCGAAAATCAATCCGTGGAATATCGCCTGGGTCAGCCAGGCCAGGAACAGTGAAGGCAGGTCGAGGCCGAAGGCGCTGGGAATAAGGCGCCGCGTCGGTTTGACCGCCCAGTCGGTCACGGCCACGACGAATTCGCCCAGGGGATTGCGAAAGGGCGCGCGTCCCCACTGCATGGCGAAACGGGCGAGCAGCGCAAGACTGAGTGCGCCGAACAGCCAGTCAGTGATCTGATAAAGGAGTTGGGTCAGCATCAGTCCTGACCCAGCATGTCGCCGAGTTCTCTGCTGCGCGCATCCGCGGCGCGCACGCCGCTCACGATGGCCGCACTGATGCCGCTTGCGTTGAACGAGTCGAGCGCCGCTGCGGTTGTCCCTCCCTTCGAAGTGACCCGCTCGCGCAGCACCGATAGAGGCTCGGGGGTTTGTTCGGCGAGACGGGCTGCGCCAACAAAGGTCTCGATGGCGAGAACGCGCGCCTCGGATTCGTCGAAACCCAGTTCCACCGCCGCCTGCTGCAGCGCCTCGATGAAATAGAAGACATAGGCCGGGCCGCTGCCGGAAACCGCGGTCACTGCGTCCATCTCCGCCTCCTCGGCCAGCCAGAGCGTGTTGCCGACGGCGCGCAGAATTTTCTCCGCCTTGTCGCGGCCTTCGTGATCGACCGATTCGTCGGCAAAAAGGCCGCTGATGGCGGCGCCTATCAGCGCCGGTGTGTTGGGCATGCTGCGCACCAGCTGACGATAGCCGCCAAGCCAGCGCGAAATGTCTTTGAGACGCAGGCCGGCGGCGATGCTGATAACCAGCTGCCGCGACAGCTTGCCTGACAGCGGCGCCACTGCCTCCCGCATTTGCTGTGGCTTGACCGCCAGCACCAGCACTTCGCAATTGAGCGCCGCCGCGTCCAGCTTCTCGACGCAGCGCACGCTGAACTCCTCGCTGAGCTTCTCGCGGTTTTCCGCGAGAGGTTCGACCACCTGTATGCCCGGCGCCGAGTAGCCCTGCCTGCGCAGTCCGCCTATCAGGGCCTTGGCCATGTTGCCGCCGCCGATAAAGGTGATTTTCATAAAGCTCCTTTCAATTTGACTCTCTCGCCAAAAATCGCGGTGCCGACGCGAACCAGAGTAGCACCTTCGGCAATGGCAACTTCAAGATCGTCCGACATGCCCATGGACAGGGTGTCGAGCTCCATGCCGTCTTGATTCAGTCGCAGCAGCAGCTCGCGCAACTCCCCGAACTGCCGGTGCGCCAGTGAATCATTTTCAGTCTGCGCGGGAATCGTCATCAATCCGCGCAGTTTAAGCCTGGGCAGGCTTGCCACGATTCTTGCCAGCGCCTGCGCTTCGCCGGGTGCAACCCCGCTCTTGCTTTCCTCACCGCCAACATTGACCTGGATGCATACCTGCAACGGCGGCAGGGCAGCAGGGCGCTGGTTTGATAGCCTTGTCGCTATTTTCTCCCTGTCGATTCCATGCGCCCAGGCAAAGTTCATGGCGACGTCCAGGGTCTTGTTGCTTTGCAGCGGGCCTATGAAATGCCACTCGAGATCAAGGTCTGAGAGTTCTTCAATCTTCTCCATGCCCTCCTGCAGATAGTTCTCGCCGAATGCGCGCTGGCCGCAGGCGGCGGCTTCGCGCACACACGACGAAGGCCAGCTCTTCGACACCGCAAGCAGGCGCACCTCCTCAGGGGCGCGTCCGGCGGCGCGCGCAGCCTTGGCAATCCGCGTTCTCACGGCTTGCAAGTTAGCGGAAATTGAAGTCATAATGACCGAGAAATCACAGCGTTTCAGTATAGCACTGCGCCGGGTTCGACCATTTGCAGCCATCGCACCTTGTTGCGGCACTTCCCTGGGAAACACGCCTCATGGACATCACCGAACTGCTCGCCTTCGCTGTCAAGAACAAGGCTTCGGATCTGCACCTTTCCTCAGGCCTGCCGCCGATGATACGCGTCCATGGCGACGTGCGCCGCATCAACCTGCCGGCCATGGAACACAAGGACGTTCATGCCATGGTGTATGACATCATGAACGACGGCCAGCGCAAGCACTATGAGGAAAACCTCGAGCTCGACTTTTCCTTCGAGGTACCGAATCTGGCGCGCTTCCGCGTCAATGCCTTCGTCCATCTGCGCGGCGCCGGCGCGGTGTTCCGCACCATTCCCTCCGTCGTCCAGACGCTGGATGAGCTCAACTGTCCGAAGATTTTCCGCGAAATCGCCGAGACCCCGCGCGGCATCGTCCTGGTGACGGGCCCGACCGGTTCGGGAAAATCGACCACGCTGGCGGCCATGGTCGATTACATCAACGACAAGGACTATGGCCACATCATCACCGTCGAGGATCCCATCGAGTTCGTCCATCAGTCGAAGAAATGCCTGATCAACCAGCGCGAGGTGGGCCCGCACACCCTGTCTTTTTCCAACGCCCTGCGCTCAGCGCTGCGCGAGGATCCGGACGTGATCCTGGTCGGCGAAATGCGCGACCTGGAAACCATACGCCTGGCGCTGACCGCAGCGGAGACCGGCCATCTGGTGCTGGGCACCTTGCATACCTCTTCGGCGGCTAAGACCATAGACCGCATCATCGACGTTTTCCCTGCCGCAGAAAAGGAAATGGTGCGCTCCATGCTGTCCGAATCGCTGCGCGCCGTGATCTCGCAAACGCTGTTGAAAATCAGGGACGGCAACGGCCGCGTCGCCGCGCACGAGATCATGATAGGCACGCCGGCGATTCGCAACCTGATCCGCGAAGCGAAGATCGCCCAGATGTATTCCGCGATCCAGACTGGCCAGAGTGTCGGCATGCAGACGCTGGACCAGAATCTCACCGACCTGGTTCGCAAGAACATCGTCTCGGTCGTCGAAGCGCGCAGCAAGGCGGCCAACAAGGACGCTTTCGCCGGGGGATAGATCATGGAACGCGACGAAGGCATCAAGTTCATGAACCAACTTCTGACCATGATGGTCGGCAAGAAGGGTTCGGACCTGTTCATCACCTCGGGTTTCCCGCCGGCGATCAAGGTCGATGGCAAGGTGACTCCGGCGATGACTCAGGTTCTGACGCCGCAGCACACCATGGAACTTGCGCGCGCCATCATGAACGACCGCCAGGCTGCGGAGTTCGAGACCACCAAGGAGTGCAACTTCGCCATCAACCCCTCCGGCATAGGACGTTTTCGCGTCAATGCCTTCGTCCAGCAGGGGCATGTCGGCCTCGTGCTGCGCACCATCAACATCCGCATTCCGACCCTGGAAGAGCTCAATCTGCCGCCGGTGCTGAAGGATCTGGCGATGACCAAGCGCGGCCTGGTGCTGTTAGTTGGCGGTACGGGCTGCGGCAAGTCCACTTCGCTGGCCGCGATGATCGGTTACCGGAACGAGAACAGCTACGGCCACATCATCACCATAGAGGATCCGGTCGAATTCGTGCATGAGCACAGGAACTGCATCGTCACCCAGCGCGAGGTCGGTGTCGACACCGACAACTGGGAGATGGCGCTGAAAAACACCCTGCGCCAGGCGCCCGACGTCATCCTGATTGGCGAGATCCGCGACAGGGAAACCATGGAGCACGCCATCGCCTTCGCCGAGACCGGCCACCTCTGCCTGGGTACGCTGCACGCAAACAGCACCAACCAGGCGCTGGACCGCATCATCAACTTCTTCCCGGAGGACAGGCGTCAGCAACTCCTGATGGACGTATCGCTCAACCTGCGCGGTTTCGTCTCACAGCGCCTGATCCAACTCAAGGACGGCAAGGGGCGGGTGGCCGCGGTGGAAGTCATGCTCAACTCGCCGCTGATCTCCGACCTCATCTTCAAGGGGGAGGTGTATGAGATCAAGGAGATCATGAAGAAGTCCCGCGAACTGGGCATGCAGACCTTCGACCAGGCCCTGTTCGACCTCCACGAAGCCGGCCGCATCAACTACGAGGACGCGCTCAGGAATGCCGACTCGGTCAATGACCTGCGTCTGGCCATCAAACTGCACGGCAAGGAATCGAAAGACCGTGATCTCAATGCCGGCATCGGTCATTTAGATATTGTTTGACCCGATTAATTTCGTAGGTCGGGCTTTAGCCCGACAGCCACGATTGTCGGCCTGCAGCCGTCCGGGTCACCTATTCTGGTGATCGAGATGTCTCCATCGAAAGGCCGACCTACGGTTTGCGGTTGCCGCCGGCCACCATGGGGAACAGGTACAGGCGGCATTCGAGTGCGCCGTTGTAGAGCGGGGTGCGGCGCTTGGCCTGCAGGCCGATCAGCTTGGGCAATGCCGTGTCGCCCGAGAAAAACCAGCATTGCCAGCCGGCGAAGTTGCGTTTCAGGGCGTCACCCAGGCGCGGGTAGAAGGCGGCGAGTTCGCTGACCTCGCCCAGACGCTCGCCGTAGGGGGGGTTGGCGATCATCATGCCTTCGGGCCGCGGCGCTGCGATTTCGAGAATGTCGCTTTGCCTGACCTCGACCAGGTCATCGAGGCCGGCGTAGGCCAGGTTCTGGCGCGCTCGCGCCACGGCATCGGCCGAGATGTCGGCCCCCCAGATCTGCAGTTTCGCCGGCGCCGTCTGCCGGCGTGCCGCGGCATCGCGGCAAAGTCTGTTCCATAAATCGGGATTGAAATTCGTCAGGCGCTCGAAGCCGAATTCCCCCGGCTCGCGCGACAGCCCCGGCGCATCGCCCAGGCTCATCTGCGCCGCTTCGATGAGGAATGTGCCGCTGCCGCACATCGGGTCGAGCAGGGGCATGCCGGGTTTCCAGCCCATCAGCCGCAGAATGCCGGCGGCGAGATTCTCCTTGACCGGCGCCTCGACCTTGGCGATCTTGTGGCCGCGGGCCCAGAGCGGTTCGCCGGAGGTATCGAGATAGAGCGTCGCCGTGTCGGCGGTGAGGAAGAGGTGGGGGCGGATGTCCGGCCTGGCCGTGTTCACGCTCGGACGTATGCCGCAGGCATCGCGGAAGCGATCGCAGATGGCATCCTTGACCCGCAGTGTGATGAACTCGAGGCTCTTTAACGGCGACTTGACCGCCGTGACATAGACTCTGAGCGTTCTTTCGACGGCGAACAGCGCCGGCCAGTCCACCGATTGGGCCAGGCGAAAGACGTCGTCCTCGCTCCTGTAACCACCAACAGCGACACGCCACAGCACGCGGCTGGCGATGCGCGATTCCAGGTTCACGCGGTAGCCGATTTCCCAGCTTCCGGAAAACTGCGCGCCGCCCGGTACCTCCTTGATGTAGGTGGCGCCAATGGCGGTCAGATCCTCGACAAGCAGCGGCTCGAGTCCGCGCGGGCAGGGAGCGAAAAAATTTTCGGTCATGGTATTACCAGGGCTTGAAGATGACCAGAAGCACCGCGGCGATGAGCAGCAGTACCGGAATCTCGTTGAAGAAGCGGAACCAGACGTGGCTCTTGCTGTTTCTGCCGGCGGCGAAGCTTGCGAGCAGGCGGCCGCAGTAAAAATTGTAGCCGACCAGGAGGGCGACCAGCGCCGTCTTGACATGCAGCCAGCCGCCAGAGAAACCGTAGCCGAACCAGAGCCACAGGCCCAAGGCGACGGCGAGCAGGCCGATGGGCGTCATGAAGCGGTAGAGCTTGCCCGCCATCAGGAGCAGCCTGTCGCGCTCGGCATTGCTGCCTTCGGGCACCATGGCGAGATTGACGAAGATGCGCGGCAGATAGAACAGGCCGGCGAACCAGCTGATGACGAAAATGAAGTGGAAGGCTTTCATCCAGAGCATGTCATGATTCCTTTCGGGCTGCGGCGAGTCCTGCCGCAATGTTGGGATAGATAAGGCGCATTTGGAGTTCTTTCTTCAGGCGGGCGTTGTCGAGCCGGCGCGACTCTGCCATGAACGATAGCACGGCCGGGGATAGCACTTTCTCGGCTTCGCAGCGGGAAACGCGGGGCGGGCGCGGCAGAGAGAAGGCGTCGGCGACGGCGTCGAACCAGTCGGCCATGCGCAAGGTGGAGTCGTCGCTGACATGGTAGGCACGGTTGGGACGGCCGCGGCGCAGTGCCGTGACGCTGGCGCGCGCCAGGTCGTCGGCGTGGATATGGTTGGTGTAGACGTCATCAACCTGATTAAGCACCGGATCGTTGCGGCGGATGCGCTCGAGCGGCAGCCGTTCCGCGGCGTAGATGCCGGGTGCGCGCAGGATGGATACGGCCGGAGCGCCGGGTGTCCTGCCCCAGCGCCGCAGTTGCGCCTCGGCATCGACGCGGCGCTTCGCCCGCGCGGATCTGGGCTGGGCAGGGTGCGTCTCTGCTATTACGGCGCCGCCGCAGTCCCCGTAGATGCCACTGGTGCTGATGTAGATGAGCCGGCGTGGTAGAATTTTTCCGCGTTGGAGTGCGGCGATCAAGTGCCGGGTGCGCGGGTCGAAGGCGGCAGAGAGTTTGCCAGAGTCCGGCGGCGGCGCGAAATGCAGCACCAGGTTGGCCAGGCCGGCAAGCCGGCGCAGGGTTTCGGGACGATCCAGATCGCCATAAATCCGCGTGACGCCGAAACGGGAAAGCTCGGCGGAGAGCGTCGCGTCGGTTTTACGCAGCAGCGCATAGACGCGATAGCGCCGCGTCAGCAGGGGCAATGTACGGCGCGCCACGTCGCCGCAACCGACAATCAATAATCTTTGCATCCGGCGATTATCTCATGCCCTTCCAGATCACCATCCAGCCCAGCGGCCACAATTGCACGGCGGCAGAAGGCATGCCCATTCTGCGCGCCGCCCTCGACGCCGGCCTCATCCTGCCCTATGGCTGCCGTAACGGCGCCTGCGGCGCCTGCAAGGGCCGCGTGATTTCAGGGAAGATCGACTACGGTTTCGCAGAGGCGAGCGCCCTGAGCGAAGAGGACAAGGCCGCAGGCCTGGCGCTTTTCTGCTGCGCCAAGCCGCTCACTGACCTCGTCATAGAATGCCGCGAACTCGCGGCGGACAGCGATTTCCCGGTCAGGACACTGCCGGCGCGGGTGCAGAAGCTGGAAAGGCTGGCGCCTGACGTGATGGTGATATCCCTCAAGTTGCCGGTCAACGAACGCCTGCTATTTCTCGCCGGCCAGTACATAGAGATCCTGCTGAAGGACGGCAAGCGCCGCGCCTTCTCGCTGGCCAATGCGCCGCAAGACGATGAACTGCTGCAGCTTCATGTCCGGCTGGTTCCCGGCGGTCAATTCACGGAGCATGTCTTCGGAACCATGAAGGAGCGAGACATCCTGCGCTTCGAGGGGCCGCACGGCGGCTTTTTCCTGCGCGAGGGATCGGCCAAGCCGATCATTCTGCTCGCCGGCGGCACAGGCTTCGCGCCTGTCAAGAGCATCATCGAACATGCGCTCCACAACCGGATGGAGCGGCAGATAACGCTTTACTGGGGTGCGCGTGACCGCTCCGGCCTGTATCTCCCCGATCTGCCCGTGCAATGGGCCGCTGACCATCCGCACTTCCGTTATGTGCCGGTGCTGGAGCAAGGCTACACGGAGGGAGAACGTCATGGCCTGGTTCATCTGGCGGTGCTGGAAGATTTCCCTGATCTCTCCGACCACCAAGTCTATGCCTGCGGAGCGCCGTTGATGATAGATGCGGCAAGGCGCGACTTCGTCTCCCACGGCCTGGAGGAGGATGAGTTCTTCGCCGATGCCTTCTCCTTCGCAGCCGACTCCAAGGCCTCGACATGAGCGAGCCGGTATTCATCCAACGCGAGCCTGTGGTCAACAGGCAAAAGGCGATCACGGCTTCACGTCTGATCGTGCATGCGAAGAGCTGCGTTGCCGCGGCGGCGGCGCTGAATGATATTGCCGATGTCTGGCCCGATGCCAGGAGCGTGCTGGTCAGCCTGGACGGCATCATGCCCGACGAAGGGCTTTTGGCCTGGCGCCCGCCTGCGAATGCAATGCTGGAAATCCCTGCGGCTGCTCTCCTGGAGCCGGCCATGCAGGCGCTGATCAATCGGCTGAATGAAGCCGGGTTGCCGTTGTGCCTTGACGGTTATGGCCCCGATATCGAGCCGTCTGTTGCGGCGCAGTTCCGCTTTCTGCTCGCCGACGTCAGCATTTATCCTGGCGCCAAGGCGCCCGGTCTGATGCTGGCCAAGGGACTCATCGACAATGATGAATTCGATGCGGCAGTGAGAAACGGCTATTCAGGTGCGACAGGCTGGTTCTTCCTCCATGGCGTGCCGGTGACCAACCGGCTCAATCCGGCCCATGCCCAGATCGTGCGCATGCTCAACCTGGTTCGCCGCAATGCCGATGTCAGGGAGATCGAGGAGGCACTGAAGAAAGACGTGACGCTCTCCTTCAAGCTGCTGCGCTTCATCAACTCGGTCGGCTTTGGCCTCTCCTGCGAGATCCAGTCCTTCCATCACGCCGTCACCATCTTGGGCTATGACAGGCTCAACAAATGGCTGTCGCTGCTCCTGGTCACGGCCAGCAAGGATGCGGCAGCGCCGGCGCTGATGCAGACGGCGATCGCACGCGGCCGTTTCATGGAACTGATAGGGCAGAGCGTCTTCGATGGCACAACGCTAGACAATCTTTTCATCACCGGCACTTTTTCTCTGCTCGACATCCTGCTCGGCGCACATATGAAAACGGCGCTGGAACAGATGCATCTTCCTCAGGTCATCAATGACGCGCTCTTGAAGCGCGAAGGGGCATTTGCACCCTTCCTGGAGTTGGCCCTGGCCTGCGAGTCGGACGATATTGAGCTGCTTGCGGATCGGGCCGCCGCCCTCGACCTTGATGCAATGGCGATCAACCACGCCCAGGCCGAGGCGCTGCGCTTCGCCGACTCTCTGCAGTTCAATTGAAAGACCTACTCGCCGAGATAAGCCTGGCGCACGCGCGGGTCGGCGAGCAGATTTGCTGCGGAATCGGCCAAGGTGATGCGCCCGCCCTCCATGACATAGCCTCGGCTCGCCGTCTCCAGCGCCAGCTTGGCATTCTGCTCGACCAGGAGAATGGTCACCCCTGAAGCGGCGACGGCCTGGATGGTCTCGAACACCTTCTGCACCATCAGGGGTGCTAACCCCATGGAAGGCTCGTCCAGCAGCAGGAAAGAAGGCCGGCCAAGCAGGGCGCGGCCCAGCGCCAGCATCTGCTGCTCGCCCCCCGAGAGCGTGCCGGCGAGTTGCTTGTTCCTCTCCTTCAGGCGCGGCAGCATTTCATAAACGCGCGCGAGGTCGCCATCGATCTGGGCATCGCCCCTGCGGCTATAGGCGCCCATCGCCAGGTTCTCGGCGACCGACAATCTGGCGAACACGCCGCGACCTTCCGGCACCATGCCTAAGCCCTGGCCTATGAGCCGGTGCGATGGAACGGCGGCGATCTCCTCGCCGCAGAAGCGGATGCTGCCCGCGGAGGGCAGCATCCGCGCCAGGGCTTTCAGCGTGCTGGTTTTGCCGGCGCCGTTTGCGCCAATCAGCGCAACCATCTCGCCTTTTTCGACGGCGAAGCTGATGCCTTTGACCGCGGCAATGCCGCCGTAATACACCTCTAGATTGATTACCTCGAGCATTGGAGGACCTTTCCCCCCGACCCTCTCCCCGGCGGCGGGGCTATGCAACTGCGCCCCCGAGATAGGCTTCGATGACTTTCGGGTCGCGCCGCACTTTTTCCGGCACGTCCTCGGCGATTTTCTCGCCATAGTCGAGTACGACGACGCGGTCGCACAAACCCATCACCAGCTTCACGTCATGCTCGATCAGGAGCACGGTCAGGCCGTCATTCTTCAACCCTTCTATCAATAGCCGCAAGGCGCCGGTCTCGGTGGCATTCATGCCTGCGGCCGGCTCGTCCAGCGCCAGCAATTTGGGTTCCATGGCCAGAGCCCGGGCGATTTCCAGGCGGCGCTGATCGCCGTAGGACAGATGTCGGGCGAGAGCGTTTGCGTGGTCTGCGATGCCGACATAATGCAGCAGTTCGACAGCGCGCCGCTCTATCGCCGCTTCCTCGCTTCTCGTCCCGGCATTCTTCAGCACCGCGCCGATGACGCCTGCTCTGCTTTTCAGGTGCCGGCCGACCATGACGTTTTCCAAGGCCGTCATGTTGGCGAACAGCCTGATGTTCTGGAAGGTGCGGGCGATGCCGGCAGCAGCCACGAGGTGGGGCGCTGCGATGTCGAGGGGCTGGCCATCGAAGCTGAAGCCGCCGCCGTCGGCAGCATAGAGACCGGTCAGGACATTGAAGAAGGTGGTCTTGCCTGCACCATTCGGACCGATCAGCCCATAGATCTCCCCCTGCCTGATGGTCAGCGACACATCGCGCAGGGCCTGAACCCCGCCGAAGCTCTTGTTGATCCCTACTGCTTCCAATAAGACGTTCATGCCGAGAGCTCGCGTTTCCGCGTCGCCGAAGGCCAAAGCCCTGCCGGACGGTAGAGCATCACCAGTATCAGCGTCAGGCCGAAGAGCAGCATGCGCAGCGACTCGGGATCGATGAGCACCTTGCCGAACAGCAATTTCTGCACGGGTGCGGCGCCGTGACGCAGCACTTCGGGCAGAACGGCGAGGAGCAGGCCGCCGAGAATGACGCCGGGAATATGGCCCATGCCGCCCAGCACCACCATGCACAGCACCATGACGGATTCCATCAGGCTGAAGCTCTCGGGCGAGACGAATTCCTGGAAACCGGCAAACAGTCCGCCGGCGACGCCGCCGAAGGAGGCGCCCATGGCGAATGCCAGAAGCTTCACGTTGCGAACGTTGATGCCGCAGGTCTTGGCGGCAACCTCGTCTTCGCGTATCGCCACCCAGGCGCGACCGATGCGCGAGTCTTCCAGCCGCAGGGAAATGAAAATGATGACCAGAGCCAGCAGCACGAACAGGTAGTAATAGAGATAGACGCCCGGCAGGGCCAGCCCCAGGAACTCCAGCGGCTTGGAGAGCGGTACGCCGGCAATGCTTATGGGATCGATGCGGGCGATGCCTTGTGGCCCGTTGGTGATGTTCACCGGAGAATTGAGGTTGTTCAGGAATATCCTGACGATCTCGCCGAAGCCGAGCGTGACGATGGCCAGATAGTCGCCGCGCAATCTCAGCGTCGGCGCACCCAGGAGAATGCCGAAAAGCCCCGAGACCAGCGCTCCCAGAGGCAGTATCGCCCAGGTCGGCCAGTGCAATCCGAAGTGCGGGCTGGCGAGCAGGGCATAGAGGTAGGCGCCGATGGCATAGAAGGCGATGTAGCCCAGATCGAGAAGCCCTGCGAACCCGACCACGATGTTAAGGCCCAAGGCCAGCATGATGTAGAGCAGTGCGAAGTCGAGCACCCTCACCCAGGCATTGCCCATTCCCAGGCCCACTGCGAAGGGGAGCGCTGCGAGCACCAGCGCGATCAGGACG
This sequence comes from uncultured Sterolibacterium sp., assembly GCA_903930535.1. Classification (GTDB taxonomy): domain Bacteria; phylum Pseudomonadota; class Gammaproteobacteria; order Burkholderiales; family Rhodocyclaceae; genus CAIYYX01. Next base: position 22,122 of record CAIYYX010000066.1, read on the forward strand.
ATGCCTTGCCAGGGTTTGGCATGGGTGTTCATGCCCTCTCCGACACCTTCTCGCCCATCAGTCCGGACGGGCGGAAAATCAGCACGACGATGAGCACGAAGAAGGCGAACACATCCTGATAGTCGCTGCCCATGAAGCCGCCGGTGAGGTCGCCGATATAGCCTGCCCCCAGCGATTCGATGATGCCCAGCAGAATGCCGCCCAGCATCGCTCCGGCGAGGTTGCCAATGCCGCCCAGCACCGCCGCGGTGAATGCCTTCAAGCCGAGGATGAAGCCCATATTGTAGTGGGCGATGCCGTAGTTGGCAGCCACCATGACGCCTGCCACCGCCGCCAAAGCCGAGCCGATGACGAAGGTGAGAGAGATGATGCGGTTGGCGTCGACGCCCATCAGGCCTGCGATCTGCGGGTTCTCGGCGGTGGCGCGCATGGCGCGGCCGAGCCGGGTGACGTTTACCAGAAGCAAGAGGCCCACCATCATTGCGCCTGCTACGATGACGATGATGATCTGCAGATCGGTGATTTGCGCGCCGCCGAACTCGCGGACAGTCGCGGGCATCAGCGGCGGGAAGGAATGGTAGTTGCGCCCCCAGATAATCATTGCCAGTTGCTGCAGGACGATGGACACGCCGATCGCCGTGATCAGGGGGGCGAGCCGCGGCGCGTTTCTGAGCGGCCGGTAGGCGATGCGCTCGATGCAGAAGCCGAGCAGCATGGCCACAGGAATCGCCACGGCAATGCCTCCCAGCACGGCCAGGGGGCCGGGCAGGCCGGCGGCCGCGAGCGGCTTGATGACGGCCAATGCCGTCAGCGCACCTATCATCACCACCTCGCCGTGGGCGAAATTGACCAGGCCCATGATGCCGTACACCATCGTATAGCCGAGCGCGACCAGGGCGTAGATGCTGCCCAGCGTCAGGCCGTTGAAAATCTGCTGGAGGAAGGTGTCCATGGCCTAATGATAAGGAAACGGCACCCGCAGGTGCCGTTTCTTCTATCTTCGCTGTCGTTTATTTCTTTTCTACAGGAGCGGCCTTAGCCGCGGAAGCGGCTGCCGGAACTGTCGTAGCCGCAGGAGGAACGGCAGCCGCGGCAGCGGCGGGTGCAGCCGGAGGTACGGCAGCAGTCGCAGCAACCGGAGCCTCTGCAGGGGCCGCGCCTATGGTTTCCAGCGGCTCCTTCATTCCCGCCTTGAACTGGTAGAGCGTCACCGCGCCGTCCTTGATGTCGCCCTTGTCGTCGAAGCTGATTCTGGAGGTGACGCCGGCGTAGGAAGTCTTGGGCAACTCCGCCAGATACTTTGCCGCCTCGACGGAATTGGCCCGCTTCATGGCGTCTATCATCACCATTACCGCGTCATAGACATAGGGCGCATAAAGCTGGATATCGGTGTTGAACTTGGCCTTGTAGCGGTCCTTGAAGGAAATCCCGCCCGGCATTTTTTCCAGGGGCACGCCTGGCAGGGAACAGTAGTTTCCTTCGGCGGCTTCGCCGGCAAGCTTGGGAAACTCCGCGGTGCAGCCACCGTCGCCCATCAAGAGCTTGGCCTTGACGCCCAGCTTCTTCATCTGCGCCGCCATCGGGCCGGCCTGGGCATCCATGCCGCCGTAGAAAACCAGATCAGGCTTCTTCGACTTGACCTTGGTCAGGATGGCGGCGAAGTCCACCGCCTTGTCGTCGGTGTGTTCCTCGGCGACGATCTTGACGCCGGCGGCCTCTGCGGCCTTCTTGAACTCCTTGGCCAGACCCTCACCATAGGCCGTCTTGTCGTCGATGATGGCCATTTTCTTGGCAGCCAACTGCTTGGCGGCATATTCGCCCAGCACCTTGCCCTGCTGCACATCGTTGGCCATGACGCGGTATGCCGTCTTGAAGCCCTGCAGTGTGTATTGCGGATTGGTCGCCGAAGGGCTGATCTGCGGCAGGCCGGCGTCCGAATAAATCTTCGAGGCGGGAATGGTGGTGCCCGAGTTCAGGTGGCCGATCACGCCATTGACCTTGGCATCGACGAAGCCCTGCGCCACCAGCGTCCCCTGCTTGGGATCGGCCTGGTCATCGGCAGCCATCAGTTCGAACACGATATCGCGGCCGCCAATCTTCGGCTTCTGGGCATTGGCGTCCGCTATGGCCAACTGCGCGCCATTCTCGTTGTCCTTGCCGAGGTGGGCTTGCGGTCCGGTCAGCGGTGCGGCGTGGCCCAGCTTCACCACCAGCGGTGGCGGCGGCGGTGCCGGTGCTGCGACGGGCGGCGGCGGCGGCGCTTCCTTGCCGCAACTGATGAGAATCAGGGCGGAAGAGACGGACAGGGCAAGGCTGGATAGTTTCATCGGGAGTCTCCGCAGAAATGAGTCGAAAGGATGCGCCGATTGTTGCGCGCCCACCTTGCCTTGTCAATCAAGTTACTACTTCTCGCGGAGTTCGGAGACTATCTCCCCAGTCCGGATATTTCCGAAGTAGCCTTGCTCAGCGTTTCCTCCGGCACACCATTTTCACGGAGTTTTTCTATGAGTTTGACGAGTGCAGATCCTTCCATACGTTCCGTATCCTCACGCAAACCGGCGCCCACATAAGCACGCAGCAAAGCCTGGTAGCCGGAAAAACCGCGCAAGGGAGCCATCCGTTTCAAGTCCTCCACCGCGTCTTCCGGCATGCGCAGGGTAACGGACACCATCGGCCGATTCTTAGCCAGCCTTCGTCTAATGATTTCCATCTTCATAGAGTGCTCTTTCCAGTGGTTCCGCTTTTCTGGCGGAGATGATGCGAATATGGTCTTCCTCGAACAACATGAGCACCACAAACAGGACACGAAATTCAAAATCTGCACCCAAGGCTGCGTCCCTCTTCTCTCCTTGGTCCGAAGCGTCGGCGTAGCGGACGAAAGGATCGAGAAACACTTGGCAGGCTTGTGCGAAAGCAACGCCATGCTTCTCGACGTTCCGCCGTGCCTTGTCAGCATCCCAGCGAAAACAGATGCCGCGAAACAGGTATTCGATGTCCAGCGGGAAATTATATTACGTGTATTGAAAACGTCAATACAGTGTTTGCTGAGCATCTGGAAAGCAATGCGGCGCCTTTAGAGTCCCTCAAGGGATAAGTACCCTGGGTCGTTTCCGGGCAGAAGCCTCCCGGTGACAACTACGGGCACTAAAAGCAAAAGACCCGCGCAAGGCGGGTCTCTCGTATTGGCAGGCTGGGATTACTTTGCGCCGGCGAGAATCCACTTGACCAGGGTCGCGATGTCGGCGTCCTTGAGTTGGGCATTTGGCGGCATCGGGATGGGACCCCAGACGCCGGAGCCGCCCTTCTTGACCTTGTCGATCAGTTTGGCTTCGGCGGTTTTGTCGCTGGCATACTTCTTGGCGACATCCTGGTAGGACGGGCCGACGACTTTCTTGTCGGCGGCGTGGCAGGCCAGGCAGTTGCTCTTCTTGGCCAGGTCGGCGTTGGCCAGGGCGGGGGTGGAAGCGAGAACGGCGGCCGCGACCAGCGCGGAGATAACGATAGATTTCATGAGTTCCTCATTGGGTTGAATTACGACTGATAACGTTCAAGGCTGAAAAAGTTGAACGCGAATATTACCCGAATCTCTTATTCAAGCAAATCTGCCTCATTTCAGGTCGTTCTGCACCGGGTCAAAATAGTAACGTTTCTGCCGCCTCGAACGTTGACCGTCGCGTCAAGCTTCAGCGAAGAGGGCGCGCCACCAGCGTCTGCGGCCCTCCGGCGCTGGGCGTGCCGGCTTCAACTCGACGGGCGGCACCCGGCTCATGATCCAGCCGGGCAATGGCGGGTTTTTGCTCGAGCCGCAGGAGGATCCGAGATTGTGGGGGTCGTAGATTTTGATGAACGTCGGCCGCAAGACATCATCTGCATAGACTATGCCGCAGTATGTTTCGTGATGCTCGCGGCGCAGGAGTTCATCGATGCGGTGAACGAACTCTGCCGTGTTTCCGGCGCTCTCTGGCATCGTCGGCGGTGGCTCGCCGACGGCGTAGAGATACCAGCCGGCAGGATCGAGACGAACCCAGAAGGCGGCCAGATCGGCCCAGGACAGCACAGAGTAGAGCCGGCCCGCGTAGAGGTCGGGAAAGTCGCGACGCGTGTCGGCGTTCATGACTCTGCCAGGGAACGGTACTGGCCTCCCTGGAACAGCAAGGGCGGCCGCGATTCCTTCCTGTAGTGTTCCACCAGGCCGACGAATATCAAGTGGTCGCCGCCGGCGTGGCGCATCTCGTTCTTGCACTCGAACCAGGCGCAGCAGCCGGGAAGGAGCGGCGCACCGCAGGCTCCCGGGGTGAATTCGCGGCCGGCGAAGCGGTCGGTCTGCCCTGCCGCGAAGTGATTCGACAATGCGACCTGATCCTGCGCCAGGACATTGATGGCGTAGTGGCTGCAGTTCTGGAATATCGGCAGGGAGGGCGAGTAAAGCGACAGGCTCCAGAGCACCAGCGGCGGGTCTAGCGACACCGAGGCAAAGGAGTTGATGGTGAGTCCGGCAAGCATGCCGTCAGCACCCTTTGCGGTGACGATGGTGACACCTGTGGCGAAGCTGCCCAGGGCGTCGCGGAAGGCGCGGGTATCTAGTTCATTCATCAGCGTTCGTAAGGGGGGAGATCGGCGCTGTGGCCCAAGGCCACGCGACCATAAATCGATGCCGCCGCATCCCAGTTGAGGGCGATGTGCGCGCAGGCGGCGCGGATGTCGCGCAGCGCCCTTTGCGCAGGATGGGTCAGGAACAGCGCGGCGCCGCCGCCTGCGTCAAACAGGAGGTCGACGGCGCGCCTTGACAGTTGTGCAGCGAAGGCGACGTCGCGGCGCAGCCTGGCTTTCTCCAGCAGGGAAGGCGGTCCCTCTTCTGCGGCATTGACCATGATGTCGGCGCAGTTGCCGATGAGTATTCGCCGCGCCGCATCGATACAAGCGCCGGCCTCGGCCACCCTGTTTTGCACCGAGCCATAATCGGTCAGCATGCGGCCCGAGTAGGAGGTTAGCCGGTTGTCCCTGGAGAAAAGATCGAGCGCGCCTTGGGCGATCCCGAGCGCCACGCCGGCGACGACATAGCCGAAGGTCGGCAGGATGGGGATGCGATAGAGCGGGCCGGGATTGATTGCCGTACCGGGTGTGACCCCGCCCTGCACATCGGCCAAAGGCAGAGTTCGGCGCAGCGGCACATGAACCTTGGCGACGCTCACCTCATTGCTGCCGCTGCCGCAGAGGCCGACCACCTGCCAGGTGTCCTTCACCTGATAGTCGGACTTGGGCAGAAGGAAGAGACGATATTCGCCTGCCGTGTCAGTCAGGGCGCCTGATTCCTCACCTGCGACGATGGCACCGAGCATGATCCAGTCGCAGTCGTCGATGCCGCTGGAAAATCCCCAGCGTCCCGACAACTGATAGCCGCCTGCTGTCGGCACGGCACGCCCTGCGGGGAAAATCAGTGAGGCGCCTATCAATGCGTCTTCCCTGCCTGCGCCCCACACCTCGTCCTGTGCCGCCTGCGGCCACATGCCCAGCAGCCAGTGATGGCTGGCGAGATTGGCGACGACCCAGGCCGTGGCGGCACAGCCCCGCGCCAGTTCCGCGGAGACCTCGACGAGGGTGGCGATCCCGAGTTCGGCACCGCCGACACGCTTGGGTTGAAGCAGACGGAACAGGCCTGACGCGTGCAGTTCGCCCAGGCTCGCTTGCGACAGCCTGCGGGCGTTTTCCGTCTCCAGCGCCCGCCCGGCAAACGTCTGCCTGAGAGCGGCAGCGCGGGCAAGCGCCGCGGTGGAGTCCTTGGGTGAAGACAAAGTCCTATCCTCGGTTAATGCCCTGGAATCAAATTTGGGCAATAGAATAATTCATTCAGAATTGGGCGCAACCATGAGATTCGGCACCCCTCTTTCTTCGCCCGCCATCGGCTTGACGCTTCTCGGCAACGGCGGGCCCGACAATAAAATCATTATCGCCTTGCAGCGACTCGGCGTCGAGCAAGGTCAGTCAGGGCAGATTGACATGGCTCAGACACAGCCCGTCGGCTTGGGCAAACCGCCGTATTTGGTGATGGGCTTCATCGGGCCGGTCAGCCAGAGTTCGAAAATCTCCTTTTGATCCACCTCGATGAATTTTGCGAATTTGCGGATTGGCGGCACCACGTTGAATTCTTCGAAATACTCTCTGGCCTTGATGATTTGTTGCCACTTCGTGTCGTCGAGTTCGAAGCCGTCGGCGGCAGCCATGTCGCGGGCGATTTCGGGAGTCCAGAGATGCATGTCGGCGAGATAACCGTCGCCATCGCGTTCGGGGATATTCATGGATTCAGCTTTCAGTGTTAAATGAGACATTATATCCGACTAATTTGGTCAAGTAAGGGGTTTCATGAGAACTCGGGCTGACGAGGGTTTTGCCGCAAGTCTGATTGCCTGGCACAGGCAGCACGGCCGCCGCGATATGCCCTGGCAAGGGACGCGGAATCCCTATGAGGTCTGGCTCTCGGAGATCATGCTGCAGCAGACCCAGGTCGCCACGGTCATTCCCTACTATCAAAAGTTTCTTGCCCGCTTTCCCGATCTTGCGGACTTGGCCCGCGCGCCTGTGGAGCAGGTGATGGCGCTGTGGAGCGGGCTTGGCTATTACGCCAGGGCGAGAAATCTGCACCGCGCAGCCTGCGTCGTCATGAATGAACATGCCGGCGAGTTTCCGCGCGACCCTGCGGTCATCGGGAAATTGCCGGGCATCGGTCCTTCCACCGCCAATGCCATCGCAGTGTTCTGTTTCGGCGCGCGCGCGGCCATCCTGGACGGCAACGTCAAACGTGTGCTCTGCCGACGCTTCGGCGTTTCCGGTTTTCCCGGCGAGAAAGAGGTGGACAGAGAACTTTGGCGCCTGGCCGAGTCCCTCCTGCCGGACGCTTCGGTCGACCACTACATCCAGGCGCAGATGGATCTGGGCGCCACGGTTTGCACACGAAGCAAACCGCTTTGCACCTCCTGTCCGCAGAGCAAGTTGTGCGTCGCGCGGCTCACCGACAGGGTTGGCGAACTTCCCCAGGCGAAGCCGAGGAAGCCGCTGCCCAGCCGCGAGACGCGGGTGTTGGTGATGATGGAGGCCGGGCGTGTTCTGCTGCTGGCCCGCCCGCCCACAGGCATCTGGGGGGGGCTTATGAGTCTGCCCGAGTTACCTGAAGACAGCGAACCCGGGGACTTTGCGGAAAGCGTTCTTGGTTGCGAGTTGCATAGCGTCATGGAGCTTCCCCCCATCCGCCATGTGTTCACGCATTTCCGCCTGACGCTGCATCCCTTGCTGGGCGAAGTCAGGCTTCGCCCGCGTGCCGCCGAAACAGCCGGCCAGCACTGGCTCGCCCATCATGAACTCGCTGATGCGGCGCTGCCCTCGCCCATACGCAAGCTCTTGGCCGCCGCATTCTCCAAGAGCTTCGCGGCAGCCAATCCGTTGGCCAGACCAAAGACCAGGGCCGCCACTGAGAAGAAAGGCACGAGGTAATAAAGCCCGTCGTGCGGCACCAGCCACAGGCGGGCGAGAATGAGTTGGCCGCAGATATGGGCGAAGGACGCCAGGAGGCTTAGGCCAACCGGCCCGAACCAGCGCGGCGGCAAGTGCATCGCCAAGGCCAGGATACTCAAGCTCGCCAGCGCGCCAGAGAGGCTCAGGAAGAATCCCGGACCGAGGAATTGCCCCAGGAGCAGACTGCCGGCGACCACGCGCAGCAGCGTGACCCAAGCCGCGCTAGCAAAGCCATGGCGGGCGAGCACGACCAGGGTGATGATGTTGGCCAACCCCGGTTTGACGCCTGGCAGCGGGCTGGGGATGGCCGCTTCCGCCAGGGAGAGCACGATTGCCGCCGCCGCGTAGCGGGCGATGCGGTGATCCTCTTCGGTCGGCTTGAGTTCGATGAATGGCATATCAATAGTTCAGAGAGTCGTAGCCCTGACTTCTGCCGACCAGAGCCAGACTGACATGACTGGGCGCGCAGATGGCGATGGCATTGACTTCTGTCAGCCAGCCCTGGCGCACGCAGTACTGGCGTGGGCCAGGGTCCGAGAGGATGCGCGCTGCGCCCGGTTTCACCTCGATGACGGTGCTGCCCAGCGCTCCGGTCACCGCGAACTTGCGCGCCTTGTCGAGGGGAAACTGCGCCACGATTTCGCCATCGCGTTTGATCACCGCCCTCTCTGCAATCCCGCCATTCAATGCCAGCGGCAGCGATGCCGCGCAGGCCGCAGTCGCCAGGACGAGCAGCAGCCAGTCTCCCGGCCGCAGCAGACGAATCATCCCGACCCAACCAGGCCGCGGTGGCGCACCAGGACTTGCGCCGCTGCAGCGAAGCGCGTCGCCAGCAATTCGGCGAGATAAACCGAGCGATGCTGGCCGCCGGTGCAGCCCAGAGCGACGGTGAGGTAGGAGCGCGAGTCGCGGACATAGGCCGGCAGCCAGTCGGAGATGAAGCGCTGAATATCAGCCGCCATGCGCGCCACTTCGGGCTGGGTTTCGAGAAACTGGATCACCGCTGCATCGCGCCCGGTCAGCGGCCGCAGCAAGGGGTCGTAGTGCGGGTTGGGCAGGCAGCGCACGTCAAAGACCAGGTCGGCGTCGAGCGGCAGGCCGTGCTTGAAGCCGAAGGATTCGAACAGCAGGGTGAGGCCGGTCTGGAGATCGAGCGTGGCGAAATCCTTGACGAAGCCGCGCAGCGCATTGGGGCGCAGATTGCTCGTGTCGATGTGGTGGCCCAAGGCTGCGATGGTCTCCAGCGCCTCGCGCTCCCGGGCAATGGATTCGGCCAGGGTGGTATCGTCGCCGCCCAGAGGATGGCGGCGGCGCGTCTCGGAAAAGCGCTGGATCAGCACTTCGTCGCGGGCATCGAGAAAGATGAAGCGGATGTCGATATCGGAGGCGCGCAATTCCCGTAATTGCTGCGGCAGGGCGGCAATGCCGGCGCCGCCGCGCATGTCCACGGCGACCGCGACGCGAGCATAGTCTTCTTCGCGCAGATGCCTGACCAGCTGTGGAATCAGCGCCGCCGGAAGGTTGTCGACGCAGTAATAGCCAGCATCCTCGAGCACGTTCAAGGCGATGCTCTTGCCCGAGCCGGAAAGACCGCTGATGAGGATTAATTGCATGGAACGGGTGCCTTTTTACTTTGGAGTACAAGCATAGCCAATCGCGGCACAGCTGTCATGAGCTCATTTTTTCCTGGCTCTGGGGTGGGCGGCATCGTAGATCTTGGCGAGATGCTGGTAATCAAGATGCGTATAGACCTGGGTGGTACTGATGCTGGAGTGGCCGAGCATTTCCTGCACCGCGCGCAGGTCGCCCGAGGATTGCAGGACATGGGAGGCGAAGGAATGACGCAGCATGTGCGGATGCACATGCTGACCCAGGCCCTGTTCGCGCGTCCAGCGCGCCAGCCGCAGCTCAATCATGCGCGGTGAGATGCGGCTGCCGCGGCGGCTGACGAAGAGCGCTGTCTCAGAGCTGTCGGCCAGGTTTCCACGCTCTTCCAGCCAGGCGCGAATGGCCGCAACGGCCTTGGCGCCGACCGGGACGGTGCGCGTCTTCTCGCGCTTGCCAGTGACGGTTACTTCGCCTGCAGCCAAGTCCATGCCGCTGCTAAGATCGAGCGAGGCCAGTTCGGCCAGGCGCAGTCCCGAGGAGTAGAAAAGCTCGAACATCGCCTTGTCGCGCAGCTCAAGAAGATTTTCCGCGGGCTTGTCCAGCATCTGTCCGAGTTGATCGGGGGAGAGTGTCTTGGGCAGGTCGCGCTTGCGTTTCGGGGGTCTGATGCCCTGGGCTGGATTCTGGGGCAGGCTGGTGTTAATCCCAAGCCAGCGGTAGAAGCTGCGCCAGGCAGAAAGTTTCCGGGCGATGGAGCGCGCCGACAGACCGCGGCTATGCAGTTGCATGGCGAAGCGGCGGATGTCTGCGGGGGTCTGTGCTGCGAGCGGCTGTTCCCCCGCCAGTTGCTGCAGGGTGGAAAGATCGAGACGATAGGCGGCGAGGGTATGGATGCTGGCATTGCGCTCATGGGCAAGCGCAGCGAGAAAGGCGGCTACTCCTGCCTGCTGCATTTTATTCTAGCGTTCGCGCCAGCGCAGCAGCAGCCATGTCGCCCAGGCGGGCGAGAAACAGCGTCTCCATTCCGGGATAGAAACGCTGCGTTTCCTCGCTGCCCAACGCGAGCACGCCTATGGCCTCATGGCCGCGGAAGAGCGGCACCAGAGCCAGCGAACGCACCCTGTCGCCGAGCCAGGATTCGAAACCGTTGCCAGGGCCGCAATAGGGTTTCCTGAGATTGTTAGCCAGGGCAAAGCTGGCATCGTCCAGGGGTGCGAACTCTTCCCTCTCCTCTTCGCCGGCAGGCGCCTTCAACCCCCAGAGCCTGAGTTCCACGTGCGGCACGGCGAAGTCTTCGCCGAGGCTTGAGTAAATCGCGGTCAGAACTGCAGTGAGGCTGTCGGCCTCGATCAACGCCACGGTAAGCCTTTGCAATTTTTCTGCGATGGCGTCGTTCTCCTCGCCGAAGCGGATCAACTCAGAGAGCTTGGCCTCGAGCTTCTTGGTGCGGTCGCGCAGCGTGCCCAGTTGGCGTTCGGTGATGGAGATGGCATTGCCGCCATGGGGGTTGGGAATGAGCACCTGGGCGAGAAGATCCGCATAGTGTTCGAAGAATTCCGGATGACTCTTCAGGTAGGCCGCGACCTCGTTTGCATCCATGGCAGATTTCATTTCTCTCCTTTACTCGGGAAGTTCTATTTCGCCGGAAAATACGCTGACGGCCGGACCTGTCATCATGACGGGAGCGTCTCTACCCGCCCAGGAGATGCGCAAATCGCCGCCCCTCGTGGTCACCCGCACCGGCGAATCGAGCAGGCCGCGGCGTACCCCGGCGACCACGGCGGCGCAGGCGCCGGTGCCGCAGGCCAGGGTCTCGCCGGCACCCCGCTCATAGACGCGCAGCTTTATCGCGTGCCGTGTCACCACCTGCATGAAACCGGCATTGACGCGCTTGGGAAAGCGCGGATGGGCTTCGATCAGCGGCCCCTGTTCTGCCACCGCTGCGCTTTCTATGTCATCGACCACCTGCACGGCGTGAGGATTGCCCATGGAAACGGCAGTGATGTCCACCGACCCTGCAACTTGGCCGAGCTCGAGACCGTGCACCAGGGCAGCGGAATCTGCGACGAATGGAATCTCGGCGGGCGCGAAGATTGGCACGCCCATGTCCACCGTGATCTCGCCGTTGTCCTCCAGCCGTGGCGTGATGATGCCGGAGCGGGTCACGACGCGCAGCACAGTCTTGTCTGAGAGCCCCTGCTCATGGACGAAGCGCACGAAGCAGCGGGCGCCGTTGCCGCACTGCTCGACCTCGCCACCGTCGGCGTTGAAAATGCGGTAACGAAAGTCGGCGTCATCCGACCCCGGTTCCACGAGCAGGATCTGGTCGCAGCCGATGCCGAAGTGCCGGTCGGCGAGAAAGCGCGCCACCTCCGGCGTCAGGGTGATGTTCTGGCGCACGGCGTCGATCACGACGAAGTCGTTGCCCAGGCCATGCATTTTCGTGAAGCGGAGTTTCATTTTTCACCTGCATTGACCAAGCTGAGTGGCACTCATCCTTTCGATGTTACCCGAGGCGCCCCAACCCGATCCGCGCAATTGGGCGGCTAATAGGGGCTTTTTTCGCCTGGAGGGCGCGTCTTGAAGCGCTTGTGCAGCCAGAAATACTGCTCGGGCATGCGTTTCACCTCATCCTCGATGAAGGCATTCATGCGCAGCGTGTCGGCTTCTATGCTGGGTCCGGGAAAGTCCTGCCAGGGAGGTCCGATCTCGACGACATAACCGGCAGAGCCGGGAAGCATGCGCGTGATGACAGGCAGGACGGCGGCGCCGGAGATGCGCGCGAGTCTGGACAGGCCGGTGATGGTGGCCGCCGGTACGCCGAAGAAGGGCACGAACAGGGTATCGCGCTGGCCGTAATCCATGTCGGGCAGGTAGTAGAAAGGCTTGCCTGCCTTCATCGCCTTGATCGCCTTGCGCGTGCCTTCCTGGCGCGAGAGCAGGATCGAGCCGCCGAAGCGGCTGCGCCCCTTCAGCAGTGCGGCATTGAAGAGCAGGTTCTTCTGATTGGCGTAGATGCTGACGATGTCTGTTTCCAGCATCAGGCGCGTTCCGCCCATATCCAGGCCGACGAAATGCGGCACCAGGAGCAGCGCTGGCCGCCCAGAGAGACCTTGCAGATGTTCCAGGCCTTCGATTTTCGTCAGCCGCCGCAAGCGTTTTGGCGATGCCCACCAGAGAAGCCCTCTCTCCAGAAAACTGCGGCCGAATGCCGCGAAGTGCCGACGGGCCAGGGCAATCCTCTCTGCCTCGGGCAATTCCGGAAAACACAGGCGCAGGTTGGTCAGGGCGATGCCCCGCCGCTCTATGGCAAAGAGGTAGAGCAGCCGGCCCAGCGTTCGCCCGAGCGGCGCCTGCGCCGCCAGCGGTAGCCAGTGCAGCAACCACATCAGGGCCAGGACCAGGCGGGTCACGGCTTGCCCTCTGGCGCCGGAAGACGCTCGCCCCTGGGCACCTTGTAGCGGTTGTAGCCCCACAGGTATTGTTCAGGACACTGTCTCACCAGCGACTCGATCTCGCGATTGAGTTGCGTGACGCACTCCTCCCTGCTTCCTGCGAGGGGGGCTTCGAGTGCGCGCAGATGCAGGTGGTAGCCGGCACCATAGGCAAGGCGCTGGGCATAAGCCAGGAGGACTGTGGCGCCACTCTCGGCCAGCCGGGCGGCCAGCGTCATGGTGTAGGCGGGGCGGCCGAAGAACGGAACCCAGGCGCCTTCGCCTACGCCGGGGACCTGGTCGGGCAGCATGCCTATCGCCTCGCGTTTCTTCAACGCCTTCATCAACTGGCGCACACCGCCCAAGTCGGCTGGTGCCAGCCTGAGCTTGGCGCCGCGTCCCGATTCCACCAGCTTTTGTAACCAGATCTGCTTGGGCGGCCGGAAGAGCACGGTGATGGGTCGCTGCGCCGCATAATATTGGGCGGTGATCTCGAAGCAGCCCAGGTGCGGCGTCAGGAACAGGATGGCTTGCCCCTCTCGCCAGGCAGCCTCGACCAGATCCCAGCCCGAAACGCGGACGACGCGCGATACCACCTCTTCCTGCGGCCGCAACCAGATCTTGGGCAGTTCGGCGAGGCTCTTGCCGGCTTCACCTATGGCCATCAGGCGAGCGGACTCAAGGCCGGCCTGTGCCGTGTTCATGCGCATCTGCCGTCGATAGCTGGGGGAGAACAAGTAGGCCAGCCAGCCGACCAGGGCGCCGAGATTATGCAGCAGCGGCAGGGGCAGATGGGCCAGGAATCTGAACAGGAAAGCCATGGGCAATGTAGGGCGTGTTCTCGTTTGGTCGGCGTGATGCGTTGTGGTCAAATACGGATGGCCGCGCGAAGCGAGGTGAGGTCAATGGTTGTTCCATTGACGATCCGAGCGACAAAGCGGACGCTGTATTTGACCACAACCCGGAGGGAACGTGACATAGGGCCCCATGGCTGCGTTGCTCGCTCCTTATTGGGAGTACCCAACCGCGTCGCTCGTGCCTTGCCCTGGAAGCCCTATGTCGCGTTCGCACACGTCGCCCAAACGAGAACACGCCCTAATCTTTGCAGAGGGCGAATTGTCCGCGATCTGCAGGCGGGGGGGAAGCCCTGCATTTCTGAAGTTCCGGAATCCAATACAATGCGCCAATGACATCTCAGCACAAGAATCCGCACGACGGGAGTCCTGCCGCGGCAGAGAAGGCTGCCAGCCTCACGGCAGGAGGTGTGCTGCTGCCGCGCTTCATCAGCCGCGCAGCCGATGGACTCTATGTCAATCCCTCGCTGCTGGATTCGGCCGCGAGTTTTCAGCACTTCGTGGATCGCGTATTCACCGCCGACGCGTACTTTTCCGATCTCGACTTCGCGCTTTTCTTCAGCCTGCTCTACCCGTCAGATGACAAGGCATTGCAGAAGCAGAGCGGTCAGGATGAATTGAGACTGGCGCGGGACATTGTCCCGTTTGCGCCGGAACGCAGGGAGCTTTACCACCAGATCAAGGTCTCTCCGAAGGGCAACTCGGCCGAATATTATTTCGAACCGGTGAGCATCGATCAGGAGGTCGAGGAACCGGTCTTCGGCGCGCCTGAGGAGGATGGCAACAAGCCCATAGTTGGCTACGAGAAGCGCCTGCGGCCGGTGCGGACACGCCTGGACCTGGACGAATTCATCGCCGCCATGTGGGAAAAGGGTGTGCGTTTCGGCATCGACATGGATGTCGTGCGCGCAGCCATCAGTGATGATGGCGCGCAACGCCTGGAGATAGCCCATTGGCAGGAGTCCGTTGCCGGCGTCGATGCCGGCATCCTCGAACAGAGCGAGGCGCTGCACCGTGACAATTCGCCCAGAGAGATGTCAAATGGCCGCATCGACTTGCGCCAGTTCAAGAATCACTTCCCCCAGGTTTCTGCGGATACCCGGCTGCTGAAGAAGAGTCCGCGCAAGCTGGGTGAACTCGGCTGGGACGTCAGGGGAGCACCCATCGAACCCGCGACGCCAAAGGACTTCGAAATAGATACCCTGGCCGGCCCCGGCACCCGGATTGATCGCACCGGCGAGGGGGAGTTCATCGTTGCCGCCATTACGGGCTTCGTCAATCTCGACATCAAGTCGAACATCATTTCCGTCAATGAGAAAATCATCAACCGCCATGGCATCAGCCTGCGCACCACCGGCGACCTTTCTCTCACGGGTGCGGACTTCGAGGAACACGGCGAGGTGCAGGAGAGGCGCGTGGTGAAGGGCCACAACATGACCTTCCTCGCCGATGTGTTCGGCCAGGTGGTCTCGGACGGCGGCGTCATCCATCTGAAGGAGGGCCTGGCCGGCGGTTCTGCACGCAGCCCGAACGGCAAAATCGTGATCTCGGGAACGGCATCTCGCGCCCTCATCGAGGCCAAGGGAGGGGAGATCGAGATTGGCACCGCGGAAAACTGCATCCTGATCGCGACCAAGGTGCGAATGACGAGGGCAGTCAATTGCGACATCCTGGCAGAGGAAGTCACGGTGGATTCCTGCGAGGGCTGCGCGGTCGCGGGCAAGGAAGTGAATATTGGAGAAGTCGGCAGCAGGAAGGGTACCGAGTCCGTGGTGACGCTTCTGACGCCGGACAATAGCGCCTGGAACAGGGACATCGAGGCCTTGGCCAAGAAGGCGGAGGAAGCCGCAAAGGCCAGGGAAAAAAGGGAACAGGCGGTGGCGCTTCTCACGGAAAATAAAGAGGTAAAGAAATTCATCGATCTGTTGAAGAAGGTCGAGGCGAAGGAGATCAAAATGAGTCCGGAGCAGATGATAGGCTGGCAGGCGGCGCAGACACGCTTTGTTTCGGTGAGGAGGCCGTTCCTGCAGCTTGACGGCGAGATCCGGGAACTCGCGGAAAGCGAGAGGCTTTACGGCGAGCAGGTTGCGGCGCTGGCTGCGGCAAAGGCGGAGGCTGCGGCCAGGCTGTCCTGCAAGCTGCGCGCCGTCAGAGGCGAAACCGTCGTGCGAACGATGAGGGTGCATCACGGCATCTTTCCCCTGGGCGACATTTCCCCCAAGGAAATCCACAACCAATTGCGCGCCCACGGCAGTGTGGAGGACAAGCTCTTCTCGGGCCACAGCGGTACTTTCTCCTGGCCGGAAGTTTGACCTGACGGCCAACGGCTAGTAATATTCGTCATCCGCCGGGTTAATCAGGACAACTTGCAGGGCGGGGTTCGCGCGCAGTCTTCTCTCGCCGCGAACAAAAATACTGCTAAAGCGTCGCCTGCTCTCCTCCCCGGAGCCGGTTGCGCCGGCTGAATTTGACCGAATTTGACCAATGCGGGGAAACCGTTTCAGGAGCAGACAGCATGGCCAAAGAATATCTTTTTACTTCGGAATCCGTATCCGAAGGCCACCCAGACAAGGTTGCAGACCAGATCTCTGATGGCGTTCTCGATGCCGTTCTCGCCGCTGACCCGAAAGGCCGCGTCGCCTGCGAGACCCTGGTGTCCACCGGACTGGTGGTGATCTCGGGCGAGATCACGACAACCGCCCATGTCAATTACATGGAAGTCGCCCGCGACGTGGTGCGGCGCATCGGTTACGACAATTCCGATATCGGCTTCGACTACAAGTCCTGCGCCGTACTCACCGCGATCAACCGCCAGTCACCCGACATCGCCCAGGGCGTCAATGTCGGCGAAGGGCTGGATCTCGACCAAGGGGCCGGCGACCAGGGCCTGATGTTCGGCTATGCCTGCACCGAGACGCCCAGCCTGATGCCCTTTCCGATTTATTACGCGCACCGCATCATGCAGCGCCAGGCAGAGGTGAGGAAGGACGGCCGCCTGAAGTGGCTGCGCCCCGATGCCAAGAGCCAGCTTTCCGTGCGCTATGTGGACGGCAAGCCGGTGGAGATCGACACCGTCGTCGTCTCGACCCAGCACGGCCCGGATATCTCCCATGCCCAGCTTTCCGAAGCGGTGATCGAGGAGATCATCAAGCCGGTGCTGCCCAAGGAGATGCTGACGGCCAAGACCCGCTACCTCATCAACCCGACCGGCCGCTTCGTCGTCGGCGGACCTTCCGGCGACTGCGGACTGACGGGGCGCAAGATCATCGTCGACTCCTACGGTGGTTCGGCGCACCACGGCGGCGGCGCATTCTCCGGCAAGGATCCGTCCAAGGTCGACCGTTCTGCCGCCTATGCCTGCCGCTACGTGGCGAAGAATCTCGTCGCAGCTGGCCTGGCAGATCGCTGCGAAGTTCAGGTGGCCTATGCCATCGGCGTGGCAAAGCCGGTATCCCTGATGGTGGATACCTTCGGCACGGGCAAGATCAGCGACGACAAGATGGCCGAACTGATCGGCAGGCATTTCGATCTTCGTCCGAAAGGCATCATCCAGGCGCTCGATCTCTTGCGCCCGATCTATTCCAAGACCGCCGCCTACGGCCACTTCGGCCGCGACGAACCGGAGTTTACGTGGGAAAATACCGACAAAGCAGCGGCGCTGCGCGCCGATGCCGGCCTGTAAGGCCGGCCGAAGCCAAAATCAGTTATGGCGCTGCGCACTGGTCGTGTCGTTGCCCGCTGAAATAGTTAGGGACGGTCTGAATATGTCCGTCATCGCGAGCCCCAAAGGGGCGTGGCGATCTTCCAGCCGTTGATCTCGCATGGCTCTTAGATTGCTTCGCTTCCGTCACTGTGATTGCCACGGCCCTGCGGGCCTGGCAATGACGAAGTTGTACTTGATCAACGTTTCCTTAGGTAGGTCGGGCTTCAGCCCGACATGTCTCGCAGAAAAGTCTTATTGGGTGTCGGGTTAAAGCCCGACCTACAATGGGCTGATACTCTTCCCCCGCTCCGAGGGGCGCTGCAGCGATCAATAGATCGTCAGGCTTGGAGCGGCGGTATTCCTGTAGCAACGGCGCCCATTCAGAAACTTGAATGGAGAATCATATGAACGCCGCCAAACCCAGTTTCACCGACTACCATGTCGCAGACCTCGCCCTGGCTTCCTGGGGGCGCAAGGAAATCCGCATCGCCGAGACGGAGATGCCAGGCCTCATGGCCATCCGCGAGGAGTTCGCCAAGGCCCAGCCTTTGAAGGGCGCGAAGATCACCGGCAGTCTGCACATGACCATACAGACCGCTGTCTTGATCGAGACGCTGACAGCGCTTGGCGCCTCCGTCCGCTGGGCCTCCTGCAACATCTTCTCGACACAGGATCACGCCGCCGCGGCCATTGCCGCCGATGGCATTCCGGTTTTCGCCTACAAGGGCGAGTCGCTGGAGGAATACTGGAACTATACCCACCGCATCTTCGAGTGGGCCGATGGCTCCTATTCCAACATGATTCTCGACGACGGCGGCGATGCCACCTTGCTGCTGCATCTTGGCGCCCGCGCCGAGGTCGATGCATCCGTCCTGGCCAAGCCCTCGAGCGAGGAAGAGCGCGTGCTGTTCGCCGCCATCAAGGCGAAGCTTGGCGAGGATAGCAAGTGGTACTCGACCAGGCTTGCGGCCATCAAGGGCGTCACCGAGGAGACCACCACCGGGGTCCATCGTCTCTACCAGATGCATGCGAGGGGCGAACTGAAGTTCCCCGCGATCAACGTCAATGATTCGGTCACCAAGTCGAAGTTCGACAATCTCTACGGCTGCCGCGAGTCCCTGGTCGACGGCATCAAGAGAGCCACCGATGTGATGATCGCAGGCAAGGTCGCCCTGATCGCCGGCTACGGCGATGTCGGCAAGGGTTCTGCCCAGGCGATGCGCGCGCTTTCCGCCCAGGTCTGGGTGACCGAGGTCGATCCGATTTGCGCCCTGCAGGCGGCGATGGAAGGCTACCGCGTGGTGACCATGGAGTACGCCGCCGACAAGGCTGAC
>CAIYYX010000067.1 GCA_903930535.1 uncultured Sterolibacterium sp.
GCTGGACATTCCTCGAGCCAAGATTGAGTGGCTCCAGAACCAGCTCCTGAAGGTGGATGTGGTCAGAAAGAAAATCGATCTCGACAAGTTCATAGACGACAGCTACCGCGAGGAAGCGCAAAAGCGTGCGAAGCTTCGCTAGAAAAAATCAAACAGACATGCCACAGACTCAACCCACGCTCAAAGTTAAGCTAGGCCTGATACTGGTTGCAGGGCTTATCCTTATTTGGTACGCGGCCTATTTCGAGATTGGCCGGAGTCGGGCCAGTTTTCTGCACGAAACTGAACGTTCGACCGTATTCGAAGCACAGGCGTTTGCGGAAAATACGCTCTCCAACATTAAGCGACTCAATGAAGTTCTTTATGATCTTCGTGAGTATTGGAAGGGGGGCTCTAAGCAATTCTCAGTGACGCTTCAGCGCCGATTGGAGTATATGACCGATCTCGCTTTTCAGGTCGCCGTGATAGACGAAAAGGGCTATCTCGCCTATTCGAACCTGACGCTGCCCAAGGACCGAGTCTATCTGGGGGATCGGGAGCACTTTACGGTGCATCGGAAAATAAACAGCGACCGGCTTTTTATCAGCAAACCCTTAAAAGGAAAAGTTTCAGGGAAATGGTCTATTCAGTTTACCCGGCCGATTCTGTTTCAAGGCCGTTTCAATGGCGTTCTAGTGGTGTCGGTCAGCCCGGAAATTTTCACCAGCTACAATGAAAAGCTTCACTTGGGTGCCCACGGGGTCAGCACCATAGTAATGGATGATGGCGCGATCTTGGCCCGCCAACCGGGCAATGAAGCTGCGATGGGGAAACAGGTCACGGGTTCGCCCTATTTGACGCCTGACGCCCCGCTGCATGGGAGTTTCACGGCGGTTGCTCAGACAGACGGCATCGAGCGCATCTATGGCTACTACCGGATTCCAGAATACGGACTCAACTTTACCATCGGACACGGCGTGGAAGAGGTGCTGGCGCCTCACTACAGACAACGGCAGACCATACTCACGGCAGCATGGATAGGCAGCGGCGTCTTTGCCTTGCTGATGGGTTTGCTCTTGCGCTCCCTGTCGGCGCGCGCAGGGTCTGAAAAGCGCCTCCAGGACAGTCAGGCGATGTTGCGTTCCGCAATCGACACGATTGGCGAGGCGTTTGTGATCTACGACCCTGAGGATAGACTTGCATACTGCAACGAGGAATACCGGGAGATCTACCACAGTTCGGCGCCAGTCATCGAGGTGGGGCGAAGCTTCGAGGAAATCATTCGCTATGGTGTCGAACGCGGCCAGTATGCGGATGCTATCGGCCGGGAAGAGGCGTGGATAACCGAGCGCCTTGCGGCACACCGTCTTGGCAATCAGGAATTGATTCAGAAACTCAACGACGGCCGCTGGTTGAAGATCACGGAACGGCGGACACCGTCCGGCCATATCGTCGGTTTCCGGGTCGATGTCACCGAGTTATTCCGCGCCAAGGAGGCGGCCGAGGCGGCTACCGTCGCCAAGAGCCGATTCCTGTCCACGATGAGCCATGAAATCCGCACCCCGATGAATGGCATTCTGGGCATGGCGCAGATGCTCCTGATGCCCAATACCAAGGACGAGGAACGTCAAGACTACGTGCGGATCATCCTCACGTCCGGGCAGTCGCTGCTCAGCTTGCTCAACGACATTCTCGACATCTCCAAGGTGGAGGCCGGCAAGCTCGAACTGGAGTCCGCGGTGCTGAACCCGGCACAGATTGTTCATGAAACCCAGGTATTGTTCGCTGAGACCGCCGGTCAAAAAGGCTTGCGAATCGAATCTGATTGGGTTGGGGAGGCGGGTCAAAGGTATCTGGGCGATCCTCATCGCTTACGCCAGATGCTCGACAACTTGGTGGGCAACGCCATCAAGTTTACTGCCGAAGGACTTATCCGCATTGCAGGACGAGAAGTGGATAGAGACGATCAGGGCGTTTTGCTCGAATTCGTCGTATCCGATACCGGTGTCGGCATTTCCCCGGAAAAGCAGACGTTGTTGTTCAAGCCATTCTCACAGACCGACAGTTCGACCACAAGGCAATACGGCGGATCCGGCTTAGGCCTGTCGATCGTACGCAGCCTGGCCGAATTAATGGGCGGCAGCGCCGGCGTTGAGAGCGAAGCGGGTCGTGGGTCGCGCTTCTGGTTTCGCATACGCGTCGAGTTTGTTCCGGGGGCTGGGGAAAGGCGCGCTCACAGACGCGAAGCCGAGAAGGGCGATTATGAAGGGCGAACGCCTGGAATGCTCACCGGCCACATCCTGGTGGTTGAAGACAATGAGATAAACCGTACAGTGATCAATGCGATGCTTAGCAAGCGGGGGTTGCGATGTGATTTTGCTGAGGATGGTCAGCAGGCATTGGAGGCCATAACCGGGGGGATGGAACCCGACCTGATCTTGATGGACTGCCAGATGCCGGTCATGGACGGCTTCGAGGCCACCCGCCGAATACGCCGCTGGGAAGCCGAAACAGCGAGGCCTCGCCTCCCCATTGTAGCCATTACCGCAGGGGCCTTCGATGAAGACCGCAAGCAATGCATCGAAGCGGGCATGGATGATTTCATAGCCAAGCCAATCGATGCCGAGGCCTTGTTTGCGACGGTAGCGCGCCGCCTGAGCAATGACGAGGCAGGAGCGGCAGAGAGTGAAGCGGGTTTGGAGAAGGGGACGGGCAAGGTTTTCGATCCAAGCCAATTGATCAAACTGGCCAGGGATGACGCGGGCGCGCTGCTTGTGGTGCGTGGCGTGGTCAGGAATATGGCTGATAACAGTCTGGCCCAGTTTGCCGATGCGCGTCGACTATGGAAACAAGGCAAGAGTGATGAAGCAGCGCGCGCCATTCATTCCATGAGGGGAAGTTTCGGAACACTCGGAGCTGTGTTGTTTGCCGCACAGGCGCTGGTGCTTGAGAAAGCCATTCCGCTGGAGGAAGAGCAGCGGGTTGCCGAACTGTTTGATACCGTCGAACAGGTGTTGATAGAGACGGCCGACCTGGCAAGGTCATGGCTTGAGGCCTCCCCCGCCATCGCATCGGCCGCAACGACCGTCGAGGAGGATCCAGGCAAGGGGTTGCCAACGGCAGTTCGGCGTCCGCTGCACGATGTTCCGGGCTTCGATGTCGCGGCGGCGCTGGCGCGCATCGATGGCGATGTGGAGGGATACCATGAATTTCTGACACTGTTCCGCGACACGACGGGGGAAGGCATTGTGACAATGGGGGCGGCCATGAAGCGGGGCGATGCCGCTGCGGCCAGACTCCAGGCGCATTCCCTCAAGGGGAGTGCGGGAGCGGTCGGGGCCGTGAGGCTGCAGGCCGCTGCCGCCGAACTGGAAAACAGCCTCAAGGATTCCGTGATCGATGGCGCATTGCTGGAAGCTATCGAAGCCGAGTGGAAACAGGCGCAGGCGTCATTGGTCATTCTACTGAGCTAGGTAAACGCTGATCAAGCACAACTTCGTCATTGCGAGGCCCGGAGGGGCGTAATGATGACGGACTTATGTTTGATACGTCGGCAGCCATGGAGCAGGCATTGGAGCCGGGGATTTTATGGACTCGTGGGCATGACAACCGCAAAGGTGCTGCCTCTGCCAACAGCCGAGGCCAAATGAATTTCGCTTCCGAGCAATCGAGCAATTCTGACGACGATGGATAGTCCCAGCCCATAGCCGGCATTAAAATTGCGCTCGGTGTTGTCGACCTGGCAGAAGTCATCGAATACCGCTTCATGATTGATTGTGGCTATGCCCAGGCCGTTATCACGGACCTGTATCACATGACCGTCTTTGCTTCGCCGAGCACAGACCAACACGGTTCCGCCTGGCGAGAACTTGATGGCATTATCGATGAGATTGCCAAGAAGCCGGGACAGCATGCCGCTGTCGGTATGCAAGACGAACTCACCCGGGTGAAACAGCAGGCGGACATTTGCTTGCAATGCCTTCTGGTCGTATGTGTCTCGCATGAGATCAAAGAGCTCGATGGCTGGTTTGTCGTGCTTGTCTATCACAAATGTGGCATCTTCCAGCCGGGACAGTTCGAGCAGCAATTTCAGTTCGCCCGACATCATTTTCAGCGCCTGCTGGACCTTCTTGATGGAATACAGATGAACGTCATCGGACAGTGTCGAGGCAAGCCCGGCAACGAAGAGCTGCGCCGCAAAAAGCGGTTGCTGAAGGTCGTGGCTGGCAGCGGCCAGGAACCTGCTCTTGCCCTGGTGGGCCGCCTCAGCCTTATTCCGCGACTTGGTCAATTCTACCGTGCGGCTGGCCACCAGATCTTCGAGGTGGTAGTGGTGGCGGGCCAGTTCTTCACTGGCGAGTTTCACTTCGGTGATGTCCGAGAACGAGACAACGACACCCGAAGGCATGGCGTCTCCCGGGACAAAAGTGGGGACGGCGTTGATCGAGATCCAGGTCAGCGAGTCATCGGGCTTGTGCACGCCCATGATCACATTTTGCTCCCGCGCTCCCGTGCGCAAGGTTTTCGAGGCGGGATGCATCTCGCCCGGGAACGGTGTGCCGTCTTCATGAATGGCCCGCCAGCGTGGATCCAGGGCCATCCGTCCATTGAGCTGCTCGCCTGTCAGGCCGAGGATTTTCTCGGCTGAAGGATTCCATGCCATGATCGCGCCATCACGTGCGTGCGAGACGACGCCCTCGGTCAGAGACGACACGACTTTGTGATAGCGAGCCTCGCTCTCCCGCAGAGTGTCTTCGGCTTCCCGGCGCCTGGCCTCGTGTTTTGCCACAAGGCTGTCTTGAGCACGCCATCGTTTCTGATATAAAAACAGGGTCAGGGCGGCAAAAAGAACGAAGGCCACAAACGAGCCAACCTGCCAGCCGGTTTCCCGGTGCCAGCCGGCGAAGACGGCAGCAAGCATTGAACTGCAACCGATTATGAAAAAGGACAAAGGCATAGGCCGTAAGCATATCACGCATTAGCACGATTCCCGAATGATGACGGATATATCTGGCCGGGCGCCTGGGCAGAGAGACCCGCGAGGCGCGATGGCAGCCTGTGGGCAATTGTGATCTGCGCGCGAGGCCTCCCGCGGAACTCGACAGGGACTTCGGCGGCTGCCTCATCCAGCGTCTCGTGCTCAACTTATGCCAAATCGACGTAAACACTGGTAAAGTTTAGCGGCTACCTATCGCAGTTGGAGAAAACATGGAAAAGCAAGAGATGGGCACGAAGGAGTTCAAGGTTTTGGCCGTAGACGATGAGCGGTCTATCACTGCCTATCTGAAGGTCGTTCTCGGCACCCGTTGCGACGTGATCACCACCAATTCTCCGAAAGAGGTGCTGGGTCTTGCCCACGAGCATCTGCCTGATCTCATTCTTTGCGACGTCGAAATGCCTGAAATCGACGGCTACGCATTATGCCGGCAACTCAAGGCCGATGCAGTCACAAGCGGTATACCGGTGATTTTCCTGACCTCGTCCATCGAGGCGCAAGGAGAGCTTCGCGCCTTCAATGCCGGCGCGACGGACTTCCTGCTGAAGGGTGGAGATGCAGCCGGTCTTGAGGTTCGCATCGCCACGCGTGTCGCATTGCGCCGAGCCAGCCGCGCCCTCGAGAATCAGACCAGCGAACTGGAGACGCTGGTGGCAAAACGCACCGAGGCGCTGGAGGTTAGTCAGCAGGCCTTGCGCGAGTCCATGCACAACCTGCGCACCACCAAGATCAGCACCGGCGTGTATTGGGTGCAGGTTCCCGAGGCGGGCCTCTACATCCTCTGCGGCACCCCGGCAGACGTCGTCAAGCACATGATGCTGCGCGGCTATATCGCGCAGGAAACGCGCGCAGGCGTCACCTTCGAAACGGGGCCCAACGTCATCCTGCTCTCGGACAAGATGATGCAGAACGGGGGGTTCTCGAACCTGTCCGAGTTCCCGGTATTGCAGATGCTTTACCGCCAGGGAATGATTCTTCCCGGCCATCCGAACAATGTCGGAAAGAAGCCGATACTGATCGGCTCCGAGTCGCAGGTGAAGGCGCAGCTCGACTATATTTATCGCGGCAATTACGGCCTGGCGAGTGAAGACGAAATGCGCGCGGCGGGTCTCGACGAAACGGAAATCAAGCGGCAGATGGCGCTCAAACTCGCCTTCGCCTTCGGCAAGATACGCTCAAGCGATGAATTGATCGACTCCCGGATTGTGCGTCAGGAACCCGTGGAGATAGCCAACGACGTATGGATCAAGCGTATCGCCGAAAACCGCTACGAGTTCAAATACCGCGATGCCGTCAGCGAAGTCGACCTCGATCTCAAGGCGGACGAAAATTACGAATCGCCCTACTCGCCGGGGCACCAATTGGTCGACCGGCAGTTCTTCGGCGTCATCCATTGCGGCGAAGGCGATGGCTGGGATTTGAAACGGCAGAGCATGAGCAGCATCGTCATGTTCCAGGGACGCTATTATCTCGTCGATGCCGGCCCGAGCGTCCTCGACACGCTGCTCAGACTCGGCATAGACATCAGCGAGATTGCCGGCATATTCCACACCCATGCCCACGACGACCATTTTGCCGGGCTGCCCTCGCTCATCCTGTCAGGCCACAAGATCAAGTACTACGCCACGCCACTGGTGCGCCACTCAGTCACCAAGAAGCTCTCCGCGCTGATGTCCATCGATGAAAACCTGTTTGACAAGTTTTTCGATGTCTGCGACCTGGTCGAAGGGCAATGGAACGACTGCGGCGGCATGGAGGTGATGCCAATCTATTCTCCGCACCCTGTCGAGAACAACATCTTCGTCTTCCGCGCCATCGATGACGACGGTTACAAGAGTTATGCGCACTGGGCCGATATCGTCGCCTTCGATGTGCTGCAGAAGCTTTTGGCGGTTCGACCCGCCAGCGAGGTCTTGCCCAAGGACTATCTCGAGTCCGTGCGCGAGCACTATCTCACGCCCGTTTCGATCAAGAAACTCGACTCGGGCGGCGGCCTGATTCACGGCCAGCCGCTGGATTTTGCAAGCGACAAATCGGGAAAAATCATCCTCGCCCATCGTGCCGGAGCCTTTTCCCGCGAGGAACTCGGCGTTGGCTCACAAGCGAGTTTCGGCTCTGTCGAGATTCTCATCGCCTCCAGCCAGGACTATCTGCGCCGACAGGCCTATCGTTTCCTCAGCGATATCCTGCCGCTGGCTAGCCCGGACAAACTCGATACCCTGATGCGGTCATCCATCGAAACCTACAATGCCGGCGCCATCATCCTGAAAAAAGGCGCCAGCACGAAACAGGTCTTCCTGCTCCTGTCGGGCACGGTGGAATACACTCACCCGGACGCCCCGCTGCCCTTCGCTTTGCCGACAGGATCCATCCTCGGCGCGCGGGCCCTGTTTCAGGACGAGCCGTTGACGGAGTCCTGGCGGGCGACCTCCGCCGTGCGGGTGATGAGCTTTGGCGTCAAGGCCCTGCTCGTCTTTCTCGAATCCTTCGGCTGGTTAGAGGCGGCTCGCGCAAAGCAGGGGGAGATCGACTTTTTGCAAAGGACCTGGCTGTTCGGCACCCAGATCACCTCGGCCAAACAAGGCAGGCTGGCTGTTGCAGGCAGGCTGGTCACACTGAACGAGGGCGAGAAGGTCAAGGAATCAGACGCCCTCTGCATGGTGCGGGACGGAGCGCTGAAACTGACCGATGTGCAGGGCCGGAACATGGAGACTGTGGGCATCGGCGGATTCATCGGCGAAGAGCGATTTCTCGGCAAGGAGTCCCGGGGCTGGAGCGCAGAGGCTATTTCGCGGACAGAACTCGTCGCCCTCGACGTCCGCGAGATCATCGGCAATACCCCCATCGTTCTTTGGAAGCTTCTTGAAACCTGCGCCAGACGATCGCTCGTCGAGGAAGCGAAAGCTATGAATGCATCGTTCAATCCTTGATAGCGCTTTACTGAGCGCAGCTTTGGCGGGAGAATCGCTTTACATCCTGCAGCTTAGGATAATTCAAATATCAATGAACACGAGGTCATTATGGGATTGCAATGGCGTGACCAGTTAAGTGTGGGCAATGATCTGATCGACAATGATCACAAGTACTTGATCGAGATCATCAATAGGGCAGAGGCCAGCGTCGAGGCGCACAACCGCGTCAAGCTGAGCGCAGTGCTTGACGAACTCGGAGCCTACGGCAAGACCCACTTTGAGCGCGAGGAACTGGTCGCCAAAGCGGCCGGCTACCCGAAGGCTGACCAGTTGCACGAATCGCACAGCAAACTCGTTGCCGATTTGGCCAGATTCAAAGATGGAATTGGCGACACTTGGAATGAGGATGCATCGACGCAATTTACATCCTACTTGCGCGGTTGGCTGATTGAACACGTGATAAAGGAAGACTTGCCCATGAAGCCTTGGTTAGTCAAGCATTCGCCGACGTTTGACCCTCGTAGGTGACGTGGGCGAAACGACCAGCGCATTAAGCTGTCGTCCACACCGGCAACATAAGTTTCAAAACCCTCACTGCAACTGGCTTTTCGGGTTTCTCGTTGCTGGCGGTCCTCCCCTGTTTTTAATCAGAAAGACGAGCGGGTAGGCCTGGGCCAGGATGATAAGAGGCTGCGCCCTTGCTCTCCTTAGCTCAATACGGCGCACCGAGAGAATCGCAGAGAAACCTCATCAAGGGTACCGCCGCAGAAAACCGCGCGCCCGCCAGCTTGACCAAGCCCTGTCCAGTGACCTCGGTGAGGGTCAGAGGCGCGAAGCCGATGAAATCCTTGCGCTTCAGATCCTCTATTGCGGGATGGTTGGCGTTGTAGCCGCGCGGCGGCCGGGTCAGACTGTCGCCGGAAAGCGTCCATTGCGCGGTGAAATCCTTGTGGTCGCGCGCAGAAAACCAAAGCTCCGGTTTTTCCACGATGAGATCGCGGATTCGGCCAAGCGCAGCGGAGTCTGGATGCCAGCAGCCAACCGCCAGGAAACACTCGTCTGTGGCGATATGCACGTAGAAGCCCGGCGCATGAACATCCCTCCCGAGTTCGTGGCGGAACTGGATGCCTATATTGTTCTTGTAAGGCGTCTTGTCTCTGGAAAAGCGCGTGTCGCGAAACACCCGCATCAGCGAGCCACCCACCTTGCGTGGATCTGCGCGGAAATGAGGAGCAAAGGTTGCCAGCACCGGACCCATCGCCGAGATGAAATCGAGCGCCGGCGTTCTCACCAGCGATTCATAGCGCGGCTTGTTCGCTTCAAACCATGTTCTGTTATTGTTGGCGGCCAGTTCGTCAAGGAATCTTAGGGTGGATTTGTTGAACATATCAGCCTGCTCATCTACACGGTTCTGTGAATTCTAGCCCATCCTAAAATGAACAACAGCGGGTATCAGCTCAGCCATTGCAATCGTTCTTGATGGAAATTCCCGGGATTGCCGAAATAGGCGGCGAACAGAGGCGTGTCTGGCCTGTCCCGGGGATTCGTGTGGAGCATCAGAACTCAGCCCATTCCTCCTCGCCTGGGGTGGAGGCGGGCAAGGAAACCTTTTTCTTCTGTGGCGCACGACTCTGCGTGGCTGCGGCCGGTGCAGTTGCCTGCCGCCGGGCCGGCGCCTGCTTCACGGCCTGCAGTGAGCCGCCCTCTTCATTGAGCTTGAACATGCCCACCGACTGAACCAGGGCGCGCGCCTGCTCTTCCAGAGATTCGGCGGCAGCCGCAGCCTCTTCCACCAGCGCGGCATTCTGCTGCGTCACTTCGTCCATCTGACCCACCGCCTGCGTCACCTGCTCGATCCCAGAGCTCTGCTCGCGGCTGGCGTTGGCGATGTCGGTGACCAGATTGGCCACCTTCTGGAAGCTCGTTACGACGTCGTCCATGGTGTCGCCGGCTTCCCTCACCAGCTTCGCCCCGCCCTCGACCTTGTCCACCGACTCGGCGATCAGGGTCTTGATCTCCTTGGCCGCCGTCGCACTCCTCTGCGCGAGATTCCTCACCTCGGTCGCCACCACCGCGAAGCCCCGGCCCTGCTCGCCGGCGCGCGCCGCCTCCACCGCCGCATTCAAGGCCAGGATGTTGGTCTGGAAGGCGATCGAGTCGATGACGCCGATGATGTCGGCAATCTTCTTCGAGCTGTCCTGGATGTCCGTCATGGTGGACACCACGCGCTTGACCATTTCCCCGCCCTTGGTCGCAACCTCGTTGGAGGTCTTGGCCAGTTCGTTGGCCTGCTTGGCATTCTCGGCGTTCTGCTTCACCGTGGTGTTCAGTTCCTCCATGGAGGACGAAGTCTCTTCCAGGCTGGAAGCCTGCTCCTCGGTGCGGCTGGAGAGATCCTGGTTGCCCGCGGCGATCTCCTGCGAGGCGGTGTTGATGGCTTCCGATGCGTCCCGGATCTGCCCCAGCACTTCCTGCAAGCGCCCGACCGTGGTGTTGGTGTCGTCCTTCAGTTGGCCGAAGATGCCGGAATACTGGGCGTCGATCGTCTGCGTCAGATCCCCCTGGGCGACAGATTTCAACACCCGCGCGACGTCGTTCAATCCCGTCGAGGTGGTTTCCGACAGTTGGTTCAATCCCTCGGCAAGTTGTTGGAAGAAGCCTTCCTTGCCTTCGAGCTTCAGGCGCTGGTCGAAATCACCGTTCTTGGCGCCATTGACGATTTTCGCAACTTCCTGCTCCACCGTCACTTCGCCGGTGCGATCCAGCCACTCGGCGACGGCGCCGAGGCGGTCGCCGCGGGCGTTAATCACCGGACTCGCGGTCACCCGCAGGAATCGCCCGCCGATCTCCAGATTGGCAACATAGGTGGTGGTGAATTCGGCGAGTAGTTTTGCCTGGTGCGCCGGATTCTTGTGGAAGGTGTCGATATTGACGCCTATCATCTTGTCGGCGGTGAAATTTGGCAGTTGCTTCTTGATGTCGTTTTCCGCGCCCTTCAAGATATGCTGAACCGACTTGTTGGCGTAAATGATGGTGCGGCCGGTGTCGGCGATCATGACGCCGGTGCTGACGTTGTCCAGGGCGATCTTGATGCGGAGATTCTCGTCGGCCATGCGGTTGGACTCGGCCAGGTCGAAGCCCAGCTTGGTCTGCATGATTTGCAGGGACTGCAGCACGCGGCCAACCTCGTTGTCATTCGAAACGTCGATGGCATTGCCGAAGTTGCCCTCGGACATCTTGCCGAAGACGCTTGCAGCATCGGAGAGCGGACGGGTAATGGCGCGCAGCACGGCCGCTATCATCGAGACAGCCAGCAGTATGCCCAGGAGGATCAGCCCCAGGGACAGGTTGCGCAGCATTGCCGAGCGGACTTGCGAAGCTTCGAACTCCTGCTTGGCGAACTCGAGTTGAATATCCATCAACTCCTTGGCCGCATCGAGTACGGGGACGTTCAACGGCCTCATGACCTCGTTGTTGAGCTTCCTGGCATCGTCGAAGTTGCCCGCCCTGATGGCGGCTGCGGCAGGCTTCAGTCCTTCACCAACGAATTTCGACCTTGCGGCAAGGAATTTGTCTGCCAGCGTTTTCTCTTTCGGGTTCAGGGAATTCGCCGAATAGTTCTCCCAGAGCCGGGTCACCTCGGCGATGTTCTTGTCGAGTTCGTCCATCAAGCGGCCGGCATTCTCAGGGCTTGGGTCGAGGAGGGCCGAACCTACGGCGACGCGATTCCTGAGCAGCAGGCGGTTGATCTGGGCGATCTGTCCAAGAGACATGGTCCTGACCTTGTATACGCTCTCCATGCCCTCGTCGGATTTCATCATGCCGTAGATGCCCATGCCGCCTATGCCCATGAGCAGGATGGCCGTCAGGGCGATGAGTAGGGCCAGCCGCGCCTTGATGTTCAGCTTTCTGAAGACGTTCAGCTTGCGCAGAAGCGTGTTCTTGACGACGCCGCCAAACTCGACCGTCAGATTACCCGCCTTCTTCTCGCGGAACAGGCGATAGATCTGGTCGGCCTGCTCGATCTGGTGCCGGGTCGGTTTCTTGCGAACGGAGACGAAACCCACTACCTGGCCGTTCTCGATGAGCGGCGTGGCGTGCGCCTCGACCCAGTAATAATCGCCTATCTTGGTGCGGTTCTTGACCATGCCGATCCAGGGGCGACCGGCCTTCAATGTTGCCCACAGGTCTGCGAAGGCCTCGACCGGCATGTCGGGATGGCGCACGATGTTGTGCGAAGAGCCAATCAGTTCCTGCTCGGTGAAGCCCGAGATCTCGAGGAAGTCCCTGTTGACGTAAGTGATCATGCCCTTCAGATCGGTCTTCGAGACGATCATCGAGCCTTCCTTGAGGGGAATCTCGACATTGGTTACCGGCATA
>CAIYYX010000068.1 GCA_903930535.1 uncultured Sterolibacterium sp.
TGAAAACGGCCCCCATCGCTGGGAGCCGCTTGTATGTTGGTTGCGGGGACAGGATTTGAACCTGTGACCTTCGGGTTATGAGCCCGACGAGCTGCCAGACTGCTCCACCCCGCGGAGCGAATTATAGGGACCTTGCGGCAGTGCGTCAATGCAATTCGACTTTCCGCGCATTCAGACTTCGTCTCGCGCATGTTCGTTACTCGGCTGCCAGACCATCAGGCGCTTCTCGGCCAGGCTCACCAGCGCGTCCAAGGCCAATGCGAACGCCGTCAGGACCAGGATGCCGGCGAACACGGTGTTGATGTCGAAACTGCCCTCCGCCTGGAGGATCAGGTAGCCCACGCCCTTGGCCGAGCCCAGATACTCGCCGACGACGGCACCGACGAAAGCCATGCCGACGGAAGTGTGCAGGCTTGAGAACACCCAACTCATCGCAGAGGGTAGATAGATGTGGCGCAACAGATGACGCCGGCCGGCACCCAGCATGCGGGCATTGGCGAGCACCACCGGGCTCACCTCGCGCACGCCCTGGAATACGTTGAAGAAGACCATGAAGAACACCAGGGTCACGCCCAGTGCCACTTTTGACCAGATGCCGAGGCCAAACCAGACGGCGAAAATCGGCGCCAGTATCACCCGCGGCATGGCGTTCATGGCCTTGATGTAAGGATCGGCAAGCGTCGCCGCGAGCCGGTTCAGGCCCAGCCACAGGCCGACGCCCAGCCCCGAGGCGGTGCCGAGGACGAAGGCGAGTATCGTCTCCAGCAAGGTGATGCCAAGGTGAGGAAATATCTCGCCGCTGACAAACCACTGCCAGACTTTTGCCAACACCAGGATAGGCTCGCCGAAAAAGAACGGCGGCAGAATCCCGGTCTCGGTCAGAACCTGCCAGAGCGCGAAGCTGGCCAGGAGCAGCAGCGCCTGCCAGAAATGCAGTGCCATGCGGCTCATGCCGCCTCCGAAGGGCCGCCCCGAGGAGGCAGCGAGCCATTCCCAGGAAGCCGCGCCAGCGGCTGAACGGCCGTCACCCCATTGCGCGGGGCGGAGGCGGGATTTCGTGGAGCAGCGCTCCGCGCCGCCGTAGCCGGCCGTGGCACGGGGGTTGGGGGGAAGTTCTTCATGCCGCCATCCCCTGTCTATAGCCTTTTTGCACTTCCGCCTTGAGCTTGTCCCAGATCTGTTTGTGCAGTTCGAGGAAGCCCGGGGTCATGCGCACCTCGGCGACGTCGCGCGGGCGCGGCAGGTCGATCGCGAACTCGCCGATCGGCCGGGTCTCGGGGCCGGCGGAGAGCACCACGACGCGGTCGGAGAGCGAGATAGCCTCCTCGAGATCGTGGGTGATGAAGAGCACCGACTTCTTGTCTGCCGACCAGAGGTCGAGCAATTCGTTTTCCATGAGCTGTCGGGTCTGGATGTCAAGCGCGGAGAAAGGCTCGTCCATCAACAGGATGTCCGGATCATTGATCAGCACCTGGGCCAGGGAAAGCCGCTTCTTCATGCCGCCTGAGAGTTGGTGCGGATACTTGTGGCCATGCCCGGACAGGCCGACCCGAGAGAGCCACTCCTGGCCTCTTTCCAGGGCGTCGCTGCGCTTGATGCCGCGGAAAATCAGGCCGACGATGACGTTGTCAAGGGCGTTCATCCAGGGCAGGAGAGCATCGCTCTGGAACAGATAACCGGCGTGGCGGTTGATGCCCTTCAGGGGCTCCCCGAACACGGAGACCTCGCCCGCCGTCGGATTGATCAGACCGGCGGCGACATTGAGCAGGGTCGACTTGCCGCAGCCGGTGGGACCGACCACGGAGACGAACTCGCCGCGAGCCACCGTCAGGGACGCACCGCGCACCGCCGTGTAATCGCCCGCCCCGGCACGGGAAGCGAAGGTGCAAGTGATATCCGAGAGGACGAGCGCCGGCGAGGTCATCATCCGGTCATCGATACTTCTGCGCCGCCTTCAGCGCGAAGCTGTTGTCGTAGGTTTTGGACAGATCGATCTTGGCCTTTTGCACCGTCACCTCGAAGGAGTTCAAGACCTTGAAGACGTTCTGGGCGGCCTGTGCGGAGACCGTACCGTCGGCCGAATAACCCTTGAGATTTTTCATCAGCGCCACCTTGTAGAGACCCTTGTCGTTGCCGTAATACTCCGGCGGCACGGTCTGCACGATCTGCTCGGGGGTCGCCTGCTGCAGCCAGCGCAGGGCGCGCACCATGGCATTGACCACGGCTTGCGTGGTGTTCGGATTCTTGGCGATGAACTGGGCGGTGGCATAGACGCTGCTGGCGGCATAGTCGCCGCCATAGAGTTCCTTCATGCCCTGCTCGGTGCGGGTATCGGCCACGGTGACCATGTCGCCGCCGACTTCGAGCTGGGTGATCACCGGGTCGAGGTTGGCGATGCCGTCGATCTCGCCCTTCTTCATGATGGCCACCGCACCGGAGGTGGCGCCGACGCCGATGATGGACACCGCATCGGGCTTCAAGCCGTCCTTGGCCAGGAGCGCACTAACGAACATATTTGTGGCGGAACCCGGCGCGGTGACGCCTATCTTCAGACCCTTCAGATCCTTGGGCGACTTGTAGCGCGCCGCGACATCCTTCCTCAGACCCAGCACGATGCTGTTATAGCGGGCCTGCACGACCACCGCCTTGATGGCCTGACCCTTGGCCTGAATCGAGATGGTATGTTCATAGGCCCCCGAGACCAAATCTGCGCTGCCGCCCAGGAGAGCCTGCAAGGCCTTGGCGCCGCCGGGAAAGTCCACGATCTCGACATTCAGTCCCTCGTCCTTGAAATAACCCAGGCGCTCGGCGATGGTCAGGGGCAGGTAGTAGAAAAGCGACTTGCCACCCACCGAGATGGTGATCTGGCTTTTCTCCAGTTTCTGCTGCGCCAGTGCCGGCAGACAAAGGCAGGTGGCCAGCAGGAGAAACGATGTAATGGTCTTGCGCATGGGTTTCCTCTGTTCATCCAAGACGATAGGCTCATTATAATGCCGCCGCCGCTTATCGGCATTGCGACACCGATTGCAAGAGGCAAAGCTGTCTCATGTATCATATTGAACATGAAAAGCCGCTTCATCAGCCAATGGGTGGAGAGCTTCCTGGCCGAGCGTCCGGTGCGCGCCAACTCGCTCATCATCACCGTCTATGGCGACTCGATCGCGCCGCACGGCGGCAGCGTTTGGCTGGGCAGCTTCATCCGCCTGGTCGAGACCCTGGGTCTTAACGACCGCATGGTGCGGACCAGCGTATTCCGCCTCGCCAAGGAAAAATGGCTGGTCGCGGAGCAGATCGGGCGCAAGAGTTTCTATAGCCTGACGGCTACCGGCCGGCGCCGTTTCGAGCATGCCTACCGTCGCATTTATGACGATCCGCGCATAGCGTGGGATGGCGACTGGCAACTGGTGCTCACCTCTGGCCAACTCGCGCCTGCCCAAAAGGAAACCTTGCGCCGCGAATTGCTCTGGGAGGGTTTCGGCATCATCGCACCCGGCGTGCTGGCACACCCTGCCGCCAACAGCGACTCGCTCATAGACATCCTGCAAGACAGCGGCGCCTACGACAAGGTGGTGGTGATGCGGGCGCGCGCCCTTGATGCACACTCCGCGCACTCCAACCGACCCTTGCAGGATCTGGTACATGAGTGCTGGGGCCTGAAAGGTATCGCGGATGACTACAGGGGATTCATCGAGCGCTTCCGTCCCGTGCTGCGCGCCATGAAGCGAGCGACCTCGCTCGGTCCGGAACAGTGTTTCCAGGTAAGAACCCTCCTGATCCACGAATTCCGCCGCGTCCAGTTGCGCGACCCGCAGTTGCCCAAGCAGTTGCTAGCCGCCGACTGGCCAGGCGACAGTGCAAGACAGATGTGCCGCGAGCTCTATGCCGTCACCCAGTGCGGCGCCGAACAACACCTGATGGATGTCCTGGAAACCATGGACGGCCCCCTGCCGGAGCCAGCGCCCTACTTCTACGGCCGCTTCGGCGGCACCCTGACGAAGGACTGCGGCCCGCAGCAAGGCAACAGGTAACTCAATCAACCGGATTCCGAAAAACGCCTGATCTGTCGCCCGGCCTTTTTGCTCGGCCGGCCGCGCAGATCAGATCCTGGCGCCGGCGAGAGCGCCTTTTGCGCCAGAAGGAGCTCCCGGCTGGTCTGGCTTTGCGGGGTTTCCGCATACAAGAGCCGCGCCTCGACAGCCGGCCGGCGCTGTTCGTTGAGTGCCACGACGAGCACGGTCCATTGCTGGTCTCCCTGGGTGATCTCCAGGACATCTCCGGTTTTGACTTCCTTGGCAGGCTTGGGATGCTGGCCATCCAGTTTGACCTTGCCGCCCTGGACCGCGGCCGAAGCCAGACTGCGCGTCTTGAAGAAGCGCGCAGCCCACAGCCACTTGTCGAGACGCTGGCGCGCCTCTTTGTCAGACACGCCGTCAGACATGGGGAAAGGGTGGCGATCGAAAGGTTTTGGTGCCGGCAGCAAGAATCGAACTCGCGACCTTCTGATTACAAATCAGCTGCTCTACCAACTGAGCTATGCCGGCCAAATTGAACTGACGATTATATCCATGGACCCGGGCTTTCCGCTACACTTCACTGGCTTCCGATCGATATTGAAATGGCCACCGCTACCAAAGCAAAAGATTCCCCTCTCCGTCTGCTGCTAGTCCACGACAGCGCAGCCGACGCCGAGCTGCTTCTCGCGCGTATGCACGAGGCCGGCCATGAGCCCCAGTCCGAGCGGGTTGCCGGCGCGGCAGCGCTGCGCGCAGCGCTCACAGCGCAAGCCTGGGATGCCGTCCTGTGCAAGCACAGGCTGCCCGGCCTGTCGGCGCTGGCGGCGCTCAAATTAATGCAGGAAATGGATTTCGACCTGCCCTTCATCGTCATCGCCGACAGCATCGACGACAAGACCGCGGCACGGGCGATGCGTGCAGGCGCCCACGACTGCTTCGCCCGCGACCGTCTGGAACGCCTGGCCCCCGCGATCGAACGCGAGGTCAGGGACGCCCGCCATCGCGCCGATCACCGCGCCGCGTTGGAGATGCTGAAGGAGAGCGAGGCGCGCTTTCGCGCCCTGGCCTCGAATCTGCCCGGCATGGTGTTCCAGCTGCAGAGCGGGGCCGATGGCGGCCTGCGCTTCCTCTATGTCAGTGAGGGCTGCCACAAGCTGTTTGGCTTGAAGCAACACGAACTCCTGGCCACACCCGAGCGCTTCCTGGAGGCGATAGACGATCGCTCCACCCTGGAGAGTGCCCTGGAGGAATCCGCCGCCGGCTTTTCCACGCTCAACTGGGAGGGCAGGATACGCGGCAAGAGCCATCCAAAATGGATCAACCTGCGCTCGACACCGCAGCGCCTCGATGCCGGCGGCGTCCAATGGCAGGGCATCGCCACCGACATCACGCGCAGCAAGGAGATCGAGGGCCAACTGCGCCGTTCGCGCGAGCAGATGTCTGAGCTCTCCTTCCATCTGGAAAGCGCCAAGGAGGAAGAGCGCGAACGCATCGCCCGCGACATCCACGACGAACTGGGCAGCACGCTGGTCGCCATCAAGATCGAGACGGCGCTCTTGGCCGGCAAGCTGCCCACGTTAGCGGAGCCGGCTGGCCTTCGCGACAAGGCCCTGTCCATCGAGGCACTGATAGACCGCGCCATGAGCACCGCCAGCCGCGTGGCGCGCGAACTGCGCCCCGGCATACTCAAGGAGTTCGGCCTGCAGGCGGCGATAGAATGCCAGGCAGAGGACTTCAGTCAGCGCACCGGCATCAATTGCCGCGTTCATTGCGACGACGAAGGCATAGAGCCCGACGAGAAAACTTCCCTGGCCATGTTTCGCGTCCTGCAGGAGGCGCTCACCAATGTCGCCAAGCACGCCCACGCCTCCATGGTGGTGGTGCGGCTGCGCCGCGAAAAAGGCAGGATTGCCCTGGAAATAAGGGACAATGGCAGGGGCATTTCCGAGGCGGATCTCAGCAAGCCGAAATCCTTCGGCCTGCGCGGCATCCGCGAACGGGTAAACAGCCTGAACGGAGAATTCACCATCGCCATGGGCGAACAGGGTGGCAGCCACCTCGCCCTGCGCTTCCCCGACGCGCGCCAGAGCGAACAAACGCTGCCGGCCGAGGAAGAGCCACAACAAAACTTATTCTGAAACCATGAGTGAAAAAATCCATGTACTGATCGCCGACGACCACGCCATCGTGCGCCAGGGTCTGCGGCAAATCCTCTCCGAGACGGACGACCTCTTGGTCTCGGGCGAAGCCGATGACGGCGTCGACGCCATGCATCTGGCGCGCAGCCGGGAGTGGGACGTCGTCCTGCTCGACGTCTCCATGCCCAACAGGAACGGCATAGACACCCTGAAGATGCTGAAGAAGGAGTTCCCGCGCCTGCCGGTATTGATCCTCAGCATGCACCCGGAGGAGCAGTATGCCGTGCGCGCCCTGAAGGCCGGCGCTTCGGGCTATCTCACCAAGCAGAGCGCGCCTGAGCTCCTGGTCACCGCCATCCGCCAGGTGGCCAGCGGCCACAAGTACGTCAGCCCATCGCTCGCCATGCAGCTGGCCGACTTGATCAGCGAGGACAGCGACCGCCCGCCGCACGAGACGCTCTCGGACCGCGAATACCAGATCCTTTGTCTGATCGCTGCCGGCCGGACGCTGACTGCGATCGCCGAGGAACTCAACATCAGCGTCAAGACCGTCAGTGAGTACAGAAAGCGCCTGCTCGACAAGATGAAGCTTGAAACCAATGCGGAACTGATCCACTACGGACTGAAACTGGGCCTTGTGGAATAATCCGCCTTTTTAACAACCCTTCGCATCACGGTCAAAGCCATGGCAGAATTCACCACCCCCTCGGAAATCGCCCGCGAAGCGCTGCGCCGCCTAGCCCTGAAGCGCACGCCGCCGACCCCGGACAATTATCTCGCCCTCTATCATGAGATCGCCGGCACGGTGGCGGCGGAGGTCTTCCCGGAAAAGACCCTGAAAACCCTGGTCGCCGCCCTGCCGCGCACGACGCCGCAGCAGCTTCGCATGGCGCGCCAATTCGACACCGCGGTCGCCGAAAAGAGCTGGGATTCCCTGAAAGCCGCCCTGCTCGCCATCTCAACCGCCGCCGGCGTCGAACAGCCGCAATGGGCGGGACTGATACGCGAGTTGCTGGTGCAATTGGAAAGAGTCCATGTCGGGATAACGACCACCAAGAAGCGCGAGATGCTGGAGCATGTGCTCAAGTCGTCGACGGCCACCGACGTGCTCTTCACCCGCCTGCAATCGCTCCTGCGCTCCTGGTCGCAGGAACAGACGGCGGAAGCCGGCCCGCAGCTGGTGGAAGACGAGATCACAACGGCGGCGCCAGCCACATCCCCGCACGCCCCTGCGGCTGTGGTCGCTGCGCTGACGCCGTTCGGCGGGGAATTGCCGGAGCTGGTCGCGCAGCTGTTGGAAGACAGCATCAGCACCCTCCTCGTCGACACCCCGGAAATCGCCAAGGAGGCGGCGGAACTGGCCGCCGATGTGCGCGCCGCGCGCACCCCGGAGGACATCTCCAAGTTCGCGGCGCGCATGAAGAAATTCAGCTACCGTCTGCGCTTCGTCGCCGAGGATCAGGCCGAACTGAAGACGGCGCTGCTGCATCTCCTGCAGCTCATCATCGAGAACATCAGCGAACTGGTGATGGACGACCAGTGGCTGCACGGTCAGATCAACGTCTTGCTCGATCTCACCCAGCAACCGCTCAACCTGCGCCGGCTGGACGACGTCGAGCGGCGCATGAAAGAAGTCATCTACAAGCAGGGCGCGCTGAAGAAACATCTCAACGATGCCCAGGACAGGCTGAAGGCCATGCTCGCCAGCTTCGTCGACCGGCTCGCCGATTTTTCTGAATCGACCAGCGGCTACCATGACAAGATAGAACGCTGCGCCGAAAAAATCAGCAAGGCCAGCGACGTCTCTGAACTCTCGGACGTGCTCGGCGAAGTGATGCAGGAGACGCGCTCCATGCAGCTCACCGCGCAGCGCTCGCGCGATGAACTGCGCGATATGAAGCTTCGCGTCGATGAGTCAGAGAAGGAGATCAGCCGCTTGCAGAGCGAACTGGCAGAGACCAGCGAGATGGTGCGGCAGGATCCACTGACCGGCGCCTTGAACCGCAAAGGCATGGACGAAGTGATGAAAACCGAGGTGGCGCGCGCCCAGCGCCAGGGCAGCAATCTTTGCCTGGGCATGCTCGACGTAGACAACTTCAAGAAATTGAACGACACCTACGGCCACAAGGCCGGCGACAACGCGCTGGTGCATCTGACCACTGTCGTGCAGGAAGCGCTGCGGCCCCAGGACACGCTGGCGCGCTACGGCGGCGAGGAGTTCGTGGTCATTCTGCCCAACACCACGCTGGACGAGGCAGTGCAGGCGCTGACCCGTTTGCAGCGGGAACTGACGCGGAATTTCTTCCTGCATGAGAACGAGAAAATGCTCATCACCTTCAGCGCCGGCGCTGCGGAACTCGGCCGCGACGAGCCTCCCGACGAGGCGCTGAAACGCGCCGATGCGGCGATGTATCTGGCCAAGCGCGCCGGCAAGAACCGGGTGGTTGCGGCATGACCCTGAAGACGCTGTTCATCACCGGCGGCGCCGGCTTCATCGGCTCGGCCCTGGTGCGATTGCTGATCGCCGAGAGCGACTGGACGATAGTCAATATCGACAAGCTCACCTACGCCGGCAACCTCGAGTCCCTGGCGACGGTGAGTGACAACCGCCGCCATGTCTTCTCGCGCACCGACATTTGCGAGCGCGAAGCGCTCGACAGTCTGTTCGCCGAGCACAGACCGTCTGGCGTGATCCATCTCGCCGCAGAATCCCATGTCGATCGTTCCATCCACGGCCCGGCCGAATTCATCCAGACCAATATCGTCGGAACCTATACCCTGCTCGAAGCGACACGTGCCTACTGGTCTGCCCTGGCGGCCGCGGAGAAAAGTTCGTTCCGCTTTCACCATGTCTCAACCGACGAGGTCTATGGCAGTCTGGGCGCCGAAGGCCTGTTCACAGAGACCACACCCTATCGACCGAACTCGCCCTACTCCGCCTCCAAGGCGTCCTCAGACCACTTGGTTCGCGCCTGGCTGCATACCTACGGCCTGCCCACCGTCACCAGCAACTGCTCGAACAACTACGGCCCCTACCAGTTCCCGGAAAAGCTCATCCCGCTGATGATCACCCATGCGCTCTCGGGTAAGCCCCTGCCCATCTACGGCAAGGGCGACAACGTGCGCGACTGGCTTTATGTCGACGACCATGCGCGGGCGCTGAAAATTGTTTTCGAGCGCGGCGTTCCCGGCGAGGTCTACAACATCGGGGGGAACAACGAGAAGACCAATCTCGAGGTCATCGATACGCTGTGCTCCCTGCTCGACCGGCTGCGCCCGCGAACGGACGGCCGCTCCTACCTCGACCTGAAAACGTCGGTCGCCGACCGCCCCGGCCACGACAAACGCTACGCCATCGATGCCGGCAAGATCAATCGCGATCTGGGCTGGAAGCCGCAAGAGAGCTTCGAGAGCGGCATCGCGAAGACCATAGACTGGTATCTTTCCAATCCGGAGTGGATCGCGCATGTGGTCAGCGGCGAATACCGGACATGGATGGAGAAGCAATATGGGAAATGACTCGCAACCGTCCAACGGGGACTTCTTTTGAAGGGTAGGTCGGCCTTTAGGCCGACGACCTGAAGCAAAATACCCTGTCGGCCTAAAGGCCGACCTACCAACCCGCACACACTCTCATGAAACTCATCCCCACTGCCATCCCCGAAGTCTGGGTCATCGAGCCCAAGGTCTTCGGCGACGAGCGCGGCTTCTTTTACGAGAGCTACAACCGGCGGGTTCTCGCCGAACTGGGCCTCGAAGGCGAGTTCGTTCAGGACAATCATTCGCGCTCTGTAAAAGACGTGCTGCGCGGCCTGCATTACCAGATCCAACATGCCCAGGGAAAACTGGTGCGTGTCATCTCTGGCGAAGTCTTCGACGTCGCAGTCGACCTGAGGAAATCCTCGCCCAGCTTCGGAAAATGGGTCTCGGCCACGCTCTCCGCAGAGAACAAGCGCATGCTGTGGATACCACCCGGCTTCGCCCACGGCTTCCTGACAATCTCCGAATCGGCAGAGTTTCTCTACAAGAGCAGCGACTACTGGCATCCAGAGCATGAGCGCTGCATTGTCTGGGACGATCCCGATCTGGCCATCGCCTGGCCGCTTTCAGGCGAACCACAGCTTGCCGCAAAGGACAAAGCCGGCGCAAGATTGACTGATGCCGAAGTCTATCCATGAAGAAGATTCTGCTCATCGGCAGGAACGGCCAGGTCGGCTGGGAATTGCAGCGCAGCCTGGCGCCGTTCGGTGAGGTGATTGCGCTGGACCGCCACGCCCTCGATCTTGCCAAGCCCGATTCGATCCGCGACGCTATTCGTTCAGTTCAGCCAAACGTCATCGTCAATGCCGCGGCCTACACCGCCGT
Organism: uncultured Sterolibacterium sp.; assembly: GCA_903930535.1. Taxonomy (GTDB): domain Bacteria; phylum Pseudomonadota; class Gammaproteobacteria; order Burkholderiales; family Rhodocyclaceae; genus CAIYYX01. The sequence goes on from CAIYYX010000068.1 coordinate 10,517, forward strand.
GGACAAGGCCGAAACGGAAGTAGAACTCGCCATGACCATCAACTCAGTAGCGCCCGGCGTGATGGCCGAGGAAGCGAAAAAGACAGGCGCCCTTCTCGTCCATTACTCAACGGATTACGTCTTCGACGGAAGCAAACCCACGCCTTACCTTGAAGACGATCTGCCCAATCCGTTGAACGCCTACGGCCGCAGCAAGCTCGCCGGCGAACAGGCGATTGGCTCCAGCGGCTGCCGCCACCTGATCTTCCGCACCAGTTGGGTCTATGGTCTGCGCGGCAATAATTTCCTGCACACCGTCTTGCGACTGGCCAAGGAGAGGGACAAGCTCTCGATGGTTGCAGACCAGACCGGCGCGCCGACCTGGAGCCGGATGATTGCCGAGGCGACTGCGCTTGCCTTGCACGGCAATACTCCCACCGGCCTCTACCATATGACGAGCGACGGGCAGACCTCCTGGCACGGCTTCGCCAAGGCGATACTCGATGCAGAGGACTGGACCGGCCGGCTCACGCCCATCCCGGCGAAGGATTATCCCCTGCCGGCGCAGCGGCCCGCGAACTCGACGCTGTCCAACGAAAAACTGGCCACCGTGTTCGGACTCGCCCTGCCAGAATGGCGACAGGCACTCAATCTCTGCCTCGGCGAGGAATAAACTTATTACCCATGCCAGTCAACTAGTAGTCAGTCATGCGGCTGTGTTGATAGGTAGGTCGGGCTTCAGCCCGACTGTCGGCCTGAAGGCCGACCTACGGGAGCTACGTTGCATCCATCAATTCTTCGATGACTGCCTACTAGACTAGGGAAGGTCTTATCAAGTATCCGTGGTGTCATACCCGCTTTCGCGGGAATGACTTAATCAGAGGTTCCCTCGATTAGGCGGCTTCGCCGAGCTTGTGCAACGTTTCCCAGCCGACACATGCTAGCCAGATGTGGCGAGGAATGGCTTTCTCACCGTTGCGGTAATAAATCAGCATCCTCCGGCTGATGCCCAGCACATCTGCCGCCTGATCTATGGTCAGGTTATTGCTGTGCATCCAGTTCCAAATTCTCTCATGGCCTACGCCTCCAGCCTGCTCAATAGCCAGGTTGCGCAGGTTATCTCCAGCCAGGTCTATGTCGCCATCGGCAAAATCAACCGTCCGACCGAAAGCGCCCTTCTTCGCCGTAGAGAAAAGGGCCGGGTCGCGCAGCGAACGAAGGCTCTTCGTCGACTTGATCCAGTCTTTCAGATCGACAGTGAAGCGCGCTCCGTCTGCGTAAGACAACTGCAAGCGCGAGTCATCCAATGCTTTTGCAGCGGTCAGTCGAAAAAGTTCCCGATGTTTGCTCATTGACGCAACTCCATGAAACGACGCATCAGTAATTCCCGGTTAATCGGTGCAACAGCCCATTCCAGGGCAACCTGAATCAACCGGGTATCCCGCGGACCTTCCAACACTTCGCAAGTGTCAATCTTTACCAACCACTCTTGACCATCGTTTGCCAGCACGTGGAAATGCGGCGGCATATGGTCTTTAGGGTTGATATTGATCTGGCACGATCCGAAGCGTTGAATCCGTGGCATACAAACAGATTAGTGCAACCATTGCACTTTGTCCACTACCAATTTTACGCCCGGAGATAAACTCGACACTCGCTTCTTGAGCATGTCGTATCGTTCATTCTAAGGATTATGACGAAGAAGAAGTCATCGCACGCTGGTGCGCAAGTCGTTTCGGCAAGTTCCTCATCCAAGGCCGCGAGTTTCAAAACTGTCCGGCCATCTCTCATAAAAAAACGCGGCGCGCAAATTCGCGATAACTATCGATCTTCGCGCGTGTGCCATTGCCGCTCCCAGGTCTACCGGAGCCAGTCACTCATAAAGCCTCGCCAGATCTGATAGCGCCTTTCTGGTCGATGCTGAACCTGGCAGGAAACATGGTCTCCCGCCAGGCTTTCAGATGATCACCGAACTACTTCAGCAGACTCATCACCAGGTTCGGCAGTGCATTGGCCTGCGCCAGCATCGCCACGCCCGCCTGCTGCAGGATCTGGGAACGAGTCAGGGTGGCAGTTTCCGCTGCGAAGTCGGTGTCCAAAATCCGGCTGCGGGCTGCGCTGATATTCTGCGAAGTCGTCTGCAAGTTGGAAACCGTCGAAGCGAAGCGGTTCTGCGTCGCGCCCAGATTGGCACGGATCGCATTCACCTGAGCCAAGGCCGCGTCTACCGTGGTGATGGCGGTGTTGGAATTGACGACAGTACTGATGGAGAGGCCGCTCAGCTTGGTTTGACCCACGTTGAACGTCCCCATTCCAGCGGCAGCTAGTCCGCCGCCGGCATCCGTCAGGGAAAAGTTTGCATCCGAATTCAATTTGATGGTGCCGCGGGTAACTACTGCAGTTCCATTGGTGAAGTCGGCGCCTGCAACACCTGCTGTGATACTAATGACTGAAGTTCCCGTTGCAGTGGCTATGGAATTCAAACTTGCGGCCGCTGTCGTTCCGTAACGGGCATCGGTAAGAATAATATTCGTTCCTGCACCAGCCGTTGCGGTAATAGAGCCCATCGAGCCCGCGGTCAGGCCATTGGTCTGGGCGGCATTCAGCGCGGCGATCAACGCGGTCGTAGCCAGCGCAGTGCTGGTTGCGGTCGATACACCCACCGTGACGGAAGCCGAGGAATTCACTGTAGTGCCGGTTACCGACCGATCAAACCTGAAGGTCACGCCGCCGATGAGCAACGTGTCACCCGTCACACCCGATGTGGCCAGGCTGAAGGACTGGGTGCTGCCCAAGGCTGCAGCGCCTATGGTGCCGGCCTTCAAGCCGGTGGCGTTGTAGACCTTGGACGCGGCGCCTGCGCTCCCGGCAGACAGGGAAATATTACGGCCATCTGCGGCGTTGAGAGTGATCGCACCCGTCGAGGCATTGGCCATGGCCACGACGCCAGTCGATGTCGACTGAAGATTGATGGCCGCCACGACGTTGTTGGCCTCGCTGTTGGCCGAACCCGCTCCGGCGATCGCGCCAATGGCCACACCATTGATCAAGAGGTCGCCGCTGTTCAGCGCCTGGCCGACAATGGGAATGTTGCCGGAAATAGTCGAGGTGGCCGTGGCGGTGACGGAGGTCGTCGGCGTCACGGTATTGATCGCCGCCGCCTTGGACGCAGCGCTGCTGGCATCCCAACCGGGGATTGTTCCCGACAGGTCTTGCGAGTTGCCGACCTGGATGCTGTTGATCTTCATGCTCACTGCGCTGGTCAAAGCGGCATTGCTGGCGACCGTTCCTGCGGTGCCGCCCCAGGAACCCAACTGGTCCGTCGTGGCAGCGCCGATGCCGACGCTGATGGTCTGGTTGGCGTTGGCCCCCACCTGGAACTGCGATGCGGCAAATGAACCGTCAAGAAGCGTCAGTCCATTGAACTCGGTCGTGGTGGCAATGCGCTGGATTTCCGTGATCAGCGACTGTACTTCGGCATCGAGCGCCGCCCGGTCGGAATTAGAGTTTGTGGAGTTGGCGGACTGCAGGGCCAATTGGCGGATACGCTGCAAGTTGGTGTCCACCGTGTTCAACGCGCCTTCAGCGGTCTGCGAGAGTGAAATGGCGTCATTGGCGTTACGCACCGCCTGGTCGAGGCCAGTGATTTGAGAGCTCATCCGATCGGAAATCGACAGGCCGGCGGCGTCGTCCTTGGCGCTGTTGATGCGCATGCCGGAGGAAAGCCGCTGCAAGGAGGTCTGCAGGGCGCCCTGTGACTTCGACAGGTTGAGCTGCGCATTCAGGGATGCGATATTGGTGTTGATGACCTGAGTCAAGTTGCTTCTCCTTCATTAAAGAGGTCGCTTTAAGGAGACTTCGGCATCCTGGCCGCCGACTCTCCAAAAAGTGTGGTACTCCCTTCGCGCTTAATAAACTCTCGCGATCCCTGAAGTAAAACTCCTGGCCGCGAAACCTCAAGCTACGCCCTGCTGCTTCCCTAACAGCAAACTCTGTGCCAGCTCTAATGAACTCTAAAGAATGACCTCGGCTAGGTATTCGCTATGAGTCCGATGGTGGGCGCCTCTGCAAGTCCTTTTTGCAGGACTAGACCGGGTGAAAGGCTGGAATGGCCGCGGTTTTCAGCATCTAATCTTTCTTTAGCGGGCTGATGGGGCTAAGAAACTCCTTGTTAAGAAGAGCCAACGAAGCCAAGGTAGTGAGGATTTTCAGCGCGCACGGTGCCGGCAACAGTCATATTACCTTGGTTATATTTAGACCTTGGCAATCCCGGTTTGCGGCAATTATTGCCGCAATCGAAAGAGATTCCCTCCCTGCGAGCGTCGAAATTGCCGCTCCATCCCTGGTTCGACAAGTCTGCTCAGTCGATGGCACACACATTGCTGAAGGCTGGCACACTGGGAAAGGCGAAACGAACTGCCTTGCCCCTGTCTTAAAATGTCCTCGATGGCCTCTCCGAAAAGAAAGAATCACCCATGAACAAAGGGCGGCAAGTCAGTCACCCGGCGAAGCAGCCGAGCCAACAAGACACGACGAACAGGCTCTTGCAGGCTGTCGCCTTGCATCAGCAAGGGCGCACCGAGGAGGCGGAGCTACTCTATCGCCAGGTTCTGTCGCGCACGCCCAATAACTTCGATGCGCTTCACTTGCTCGGACTGATAGCGGCACAAAATGGCTCTCATGAAGAAGCGGTTCGCCTGCTAACTCAGGCGCTCAGAATCAATTCGAGATCGACTTCGGCCCTCTACTCCCTGGGCGTTTCCCTGCAACTCCTAAACCGTCTGGCAGAGGCTGTCGCGAGTTACGACAAGGCCCTGGCGACAAAGCCTGATCATGCAGAGGCTCTGTCGAACCGTGGCAATGCCTTGAATGAAATGCAGCGATACGAAGAGTCCTTAAAAAGTTGCGGCCAGGCCCTGGCGATCAAGCCAGACTACCCGGAGGCGCTCATCAACCAAGGCAATGCTCTGCAGAGACTCCATCGGCACGCAGAAGCCCTCACCAGTTTTGACAAGGCGCTGGCGATCAGGCCAGATGACGCCGAGGCGCTCTACAACCGTGGCAATTGCCTGCAGGGCCTCGATCGCCATGAGGAGGCGCTAGTCAGCTACGAGCGCGCCTTGGCGGTCAGACCCGATTACGCGGAAGCTTTTTGCAACCGGGGAAACTCACTGCAATTTCTCAGGCGCCATGAAGAAGCGCTGGCCTGCTACGAGCGGGCCCAGGCGCTCAAGCCCGACTATGTCGAGGCGCACTTGAATGAGGGCCTGTGCCGGCTCCTGATGGGTGACTACCCGCGTGGTCTCGAGCAATACGAATGGAGATTGAAACAGGAGGCCTTCGTCAAGGGACAGCGCCGCTTCGACAGGCCTCTATGGCTCGGCAAGGAACCGCTTGCCGGCAGGAAAATCCTGATTCATGTCGAGCAGGGTCTGGGCGACACAATCCAGCTATGCCGCTACGCCAAAGTGCTCTCGGATCTTGGGGCGATCGTCCTGCTGGAAGTCCCCTCTTCCCTGAAGTCTCTGTTTGCCGGATTGGACGGCGTCGATCTTCTCCTGACTCAGGGGGAACCGCTGCCGGAGTTTGACTATCATTGCCCGATCATGAGCCTGCCTCTAGCCCTTGGCACGCGCGTGGAAACCATACCCGGCAAAGTCCCTTATCTTGCGGCGCCCGAGCAGTCGCTCCGGCATTGGGAAGGCAAACTAGGCAGGTCGGTGAAACCCAGGATAGGACTGGCCTGGTCAGGAAATTCTGCCCATATCAACGATCTGAACCGTTCCATACCCTTGCAGCGACTCTTGCCACTGCTGACTAATGATTTCGAGTTCGTCAGCCTGCAAAGGGATGTCAGAGCGGCGGACCAGAAGATTCTCGATGAAGGCGCGGGAATAGTGCACTTCGGCAACAGCCTCACTGATTTCTCAGACACGGCTGCACTCGTTCAATCGATGGACATCGTCATCTCAGTAGACACTTCCATTGCGCATCTGGCAGGTGCAATGGGAAAGTCCGTATGGATACTTCTGCCCTTCGCCCCTGACTGGCGCTGGCTGCTCGATCGCGATGATAGCCCGTGGTATCCCTCGGCGAAACTGTTACGGCAAGCGAGGCCCGGCGATTGGGGGAACGTGATTACGGCTGTCAGAGCTCAACTTGATCGAATAAGCCACGGCGTGTAAACTAACCTACATTAGTTTAATTCAATACTGTCATGTTAACTGTCAACATTCACGATGCAAAAACTCAGTTATCCCGCCTGGTAGATCGGGCAGCGCAGGGAGAAACATTCATCATCGCCAAGGCCGGAATACCGATGGTCAAAGTCGTACCGCTCGGACCTGCGGACCTGAAAACGTCATGCCGTCTGGGTTTCATGCAAGGCGAAATCTCGGTGCCGGATGATTTCGACAGAATGGGATGCGATCTGATCGCCCAGCTATTCGATGGAAAGCCAGCTTGAACCTCTTGCTCGACACCCATCTTCTGCTTTGGGCTGCCGGTCAACCGGATCGACTCCCACCGCCCGTGCGCGACTTGTTACTGGACTCAGGCAACCAGCCTGTTTTCAGTTCCGCCAGTTTGTGGGAAATCACCATCAAACGCAGACTGGAGCGCCCAGATTTCAATGTCGATCCGCGCCGTTTATGGCGCATGTTGTTGGCAAATGGGTACAGGGAATTGCCTGTCACCAGCGAGCACGCCATTGCAGTACATGATCTGCCCATGTTGCACAAGGACCCTTTCGACCGCATTCTCGTTGCCCAAGCCAGGACAGAAGCTATGGTGCTTCTCACGGCAGATGCCACGGTGGCAGCCTACGGTGAAGGGGTACAACAAGTTTGAACGACATAAACCAAGTACAACGCGATAGCAGAAGCGTTCGCAGTTCACGCTCAGATAATGAGGCATTCTCGCAATTGACACTTTGTTCATTAAGGGATTGAGATGTTCAACGATAGATCGATTCTTGTCACCGGCGGCACGGGGTCGTTCGGCAAGAAATTCATCCGAACGCTGATCCAGCGTTATCGCCCCCGCCGCATCGTCGTTTTTTCCCGGGACGAACTGAAGCAGTATGAAATGCAGCAGGACTTTCCTGAATCCTGCATGCGCTTTTTTCTCGGCGATGTCCGCGACCGGGAGCGCATGGTCCAGGCCATGCGCGGCATAGACTTCGTGGTTCATGCCGCAGCCCTGAAGCAGGTGCCTGCAGCAGAATACAACCCCGGGGAATTCATCCGCACCAATGTCAATGGTGCGGAAAACGTCATACACGCAGCGATCGAAAACGGCGTGGAAAAACTCATCGCCTTGTCCACCGACAAGGCGGCAAGCCCGATCAATCTCTATGGTGCGACCAAACTCCTGTCGGACAAATTATTCGTGGCCGCCAACAATATCGCCGGCAATCATCCCAGCCGCTTCGCTGTGGTCCGCTACGGCAACGTCGTGGGCTCGCGCGGCTCGGTCGTCCCTTTTTTCCAAAAGCTGATAGCTGAAGGTGCCAAGGAACTGCCCATCACCGACGCCCGCATGACGCGTTTCTGGATCACTCTGCAGCACGGAGTGGACTTCGTGATCAATGGGTTTGAGCGCATGTATGGCGGCGAGCTTTTCGTGCCGAAAATTCCCTCGGTGAAAATCGTCGATCTGGCAAGCGCGATGGCGTCCGGTTTGCCGCAAAAAATCATAGGCATCCGTCCCGGGGAGAAACTGCATGAACTCATGATTTCCCGCGACGACAGCATGAACACACTGGAGTTTCAAGACCACTACGTCATTTGTCCCACCATCAGCTTCATCGAAAAGCGCAATTACAATTCCAATGCGCTCAATGAGAAAGGCAACCTGGTGAAAGAGGGCTTCAAGTACTCATCGGATATCAATCCCCATTTCCTCGGGATCGATGAGATTGCAAAGATCAACGCCGCCCTTTGATTCCCTCATGATCCCCTATGGTCGCCAGCAGATAGACGAAGCGGACATCGCGGCGGTTACCGAGGTCTTACGCTCTGATTTTCTCACTCAAGGCCCGGCTGTGCCCGCCTTCGAGCAGGCTGTGGCCAGCGCATGCGGCGCGAAGCATGCCGTCGCGGTCAATAGCGCCACTTCGGCGCTGCACATTGCCTGTCTGAGTCTGGGTGTGGCGCCGGGCGATGTCGTCTGGACGACGGCGGTCACTTTTGTCGCCAGCGCCAACTGCGCGCGCTATTGCGGCGCTGACGTGGATTTTGTCGATATCGATCCGCTCACCTACAACCTGAGCATCAAGCATTTGGCGGAGAAACTGGATAAGGCAGAAAGAACGGGACGCCTGCCCAAGGTGGTGATCCCCGTGCACCTGTGCGGCCAGCCCTGCGACATGGCGGCCCTCCACGAGCTCAAAGTGCGTTACGGCTTCAAGGTGATCGAAGATGCCACGCACTCCATTGGCGGAAAATATAAGGGTGAGCCGATAGGTAACGGACGCTATAGCGACATCACCGTATTCAGCTTTCACCCGGTCAAGATCATCACCACCGGCGAAGGCGGCATGGCACTGACCAATGACGCAGAACTGGCAAAGCGCATGCAAGGCCTGCGCAGCCACGGCATTACCCGCGACGCGGCAGACATGACCCAGGCGCCAGATGGCCCCTGGTATTACCAGCAGATCGACCTCGGATTCAACTACAGGATGTCTGATCTGCAAGCCGCTCTCGGTCTTTCCCAGATGCAGAAGCTGGATGGGTTTGTTGCCAAGCGACACACCCTCGCCAGGCGATACGACCAGATGCTAGCCAGTCTGCCAGTGGTCACGCCTTGGCAACACCCGGACGGTTACTCCGGTCTACATCTGTATGTGATCCGACTCAAGCTCAAGGAAATCAGCAGGACGCATAGCGAAGTATTCGACACGCTGCGACAGGCCGGCATCGGCGTGAACCTGCATTACATCCCGGTTTATCTGCAGCCCTATTATGAGAGACTCGGTTTCAGAAAGGGGCACTGCCCCGAAGCCGAACGCTATTATGCAGAGGCTATCAGCCTGCCGATGTATCCGGGCTTGACGGCGGAGCAGCAAGAGCAAGTGGTGGCCGCCGTGCGGGAAGCGACTAGCGCATGAACATTGCCATCATTCCCGCCCGTGGCGGCAGCAAGCGCATCCCACGCAAGAACATCAAGCCCTTTGCCGGCAAGCCCATGCTAGCCCATGCCATCTCCGCTGCAAGTTCATCCGGACTCTTCCGCCACATCGTCGTTTCCACCGATGACGAAGAGATTGCTGCCATTGCGCAAGAATGGGGTGCGGAAACGCCATTTGTCCGTCCGGCCGAATTAGCGAACGACCACACGGCGACGGTTCCGGTGATCGCCCATGCAATCGAGGCCTGTCATGCCCTGGGCTGGGAGTTTGAGCATGTATGCTGCATTTATCCCGGAGTCCCCTTTATCCAGATCGAGGACCTAAAGGGATCTCTCTCCCTTCTTATGCAAGGAGGTTCGGACTACTGTTTTCCGGTCACGGAATTTCCCTCCGCCATTCAGCGAGCACTCAAACGCCTGGCAGACGGGAAGATGCAACCGTTTTACCCTCAGTTTGAAACGACCAGAACGCAGGATCTGGAGCCGGCCTATCATGATGCCGGTCAGTTCTATTGGGGCAAACCTGAGACATGGCTGCGAAATCCCAGGATACACAGTGGCGGAATCGGCTATGTGATCCCCAACTGGCGTGTGGTCGATATCGACACCCCTGAAGACTGGCTTCGCGCCGAGGTGATGTACAAGGCATTCCAGAGATGAGCGAACCGGAACCCGCAGTCAATTATTGAGATGAATATTGCCATGCGCGTCGATGCATCAAGTCAAATCGGCACAGGCCATTTCATGCGCTGCCTGACCCTGGCAGACTCACTGAAGCAGCGTGGCGCAAGGGTTCGCTTTATCTGCCGTCACCTTTCCTCACATTTGCGCGAAATGCTGGCGGCAAAGGGGCACGAGTTCATTCCACTCAACAGTGGCACTCGCGGCGACTCAAGCGAGACCACGACAGACGGTCTGGCTCACGCCCAGTGGCTCGGCATCAGTCAACGCATCGATGCCCAGGCCAGCATTGACGCATTGTCCGATCAAGACTGGGACTGGCTTGTCGTTGACCATTACGCCCTGGATGCGCGTTGGGAGTCGGCGCTTCGGCAAGCTGCCAAGAATATCCTGGTGATCGACGACATCGCAGACCGCCAGCACGACTGCGATATTCTGCTGGACCAGAATTTCTACGCTGACATGGACAAGCGCTACACCGGCAAAGTACCCGCGCATTGCCGCTTATTGCTCGGGCCACGCTATGCCTTGTTGCGCGAGGAGTTCCGGCAGTTGCGCGAGCAGGCCAAGCCGCGCACAGGGCCGGTCAAGCGCGTGCTGGTGTTCTTTGGCGGCGTCGATGCAGACAATTATACGAGTCGCGCCATTGACGCCCTGGCGGGAATAGATGGCCTGCATGTCGATGTGGTAGTCGGCGCACAGCATCCGTTCCGGGAGCAGATCGAATCGGCATGCGAGCAGCATCAATTCGACTGCCATGTGCAGACCAAGCGCATGGCAGAGCTGATGCTGGCAGCGGACCTGGCACTCGGGGCGGGAGGTTCAGCGACGTGGGAACGTTGCTGCCTTGGGCTGCCCGCCTTGACCGTATCTCTCGCAGACAATCAAACAGAAATCGCAAAGGCAATCGATACATTGGGAGCGGGCCGATATCTTGGCTCACAAGATATTGCCGGTGTCCCGGTGATGCACAAAGGCATTCTTGATCTGCTAGAAGACGAGGAGCAAGTGTCGGTGCTTTCCGAGAAAGCCTATTCGATAGTCGACGGGCTTGGTGTTGATAGGCTATGCGAGTGCTTGGGCTGCTAGCATGATAATTTCCCTATTGTGTACTGACAAGAATCACCCTGTGATCCGCAGGTTGCGGAGTTGGATGGATGAAACGACCCTAAAAGGTCATTCCGTTTCGCTGCACCATGACAAGGCGGATTTGCCAGGAGGCGATATTCTTTTTCTCGTTTCGTGCAGTCAATTGATCCGTGCCGAGGAACGAAACAAATACAAAGCCTCGCTGGTTCTTCATGCCAGTGACCTGCCAAAGGGTCGAGGCTGGTCCCCTTACGTTTGGGCGGTTCTCAAAGGCGAGAATCAGATCACGGTCAGCCTGCTGGAGGCTGGCGAACCTGTAGATAGTGGGGCAATCTGGCTTAAGACTCGATTCGCACTCGAAGGCCACGAACTTCTGCCGGAAATCAACGCGAAACTATTTGAGGCAGAGATTTCTCTGATGAGCCAAGCTGTGGAGAAATTTGACAGCATCAAACCCATCCCGCAAGCAGGTGATCCCGGTACATATTTATCCAAACGTTCACCTGAGGACAGTCGGCTCGATCCGAAAAAGACCATTGCCGAGCAATTCGACCTGTTGCGCATAGTTGATCCACAAAGATATCCGGCGTTCTTCGATTTTCGTGGCAAACGTTATTTGATCAGAATTGAAAAGGATGAAAATGACCAATAGCGCGGGTGCAAACATCGCAGGGCGAGCTATTGGTCTTGGCCACGCCCCCTTCGTCATCGCCGAAATGTCCGGCAACCATAACCAGTCGCTAGAGAGGGCGCTGGAAATCGTCAAGGCTGCTGCAGAGTCTGGCGCACATGGATTGAAGATTCAGACCTACACGCCTGAGACCATGACGATCGATCTGGACGAGCGGGAGTTTCATATCGGCGACCCCGAGAGCCTATGGATCGGGACTTCGCTCTACAAACTTTACGGAGAGGCCTACACCCCGTGGGAGTGGCATAAGCCCATCTTCGACCTGGCGAGCGAACTGGGGATGATTCCGTTCAGTACGCCCTTCGATGGCACGGCAGTCGACTTTCTCGAAAGCCTGGATGTGCCTTGCTACAAGATCGCCTCCTTCGAAAATACCGACCTGCCTCTGATCCGTCGCGTGGCCGCCACAGGCAAGCCATTGATCATTTCAACCGGCATGGCCACCGCGGCGGAGCTGGATGAAGCTGTTCGTGCTGCCCGTGGGGCCGGCTGCAAGGATCTGGTTCTGCTCAAATGCACCAGCACCTACCCGGCGACGGCTGAAAACACCAACATCCTGACCATCCCGCACATGCGCGAACTTTTCGGCTGCGAAGTCGGACTATCCGATCACACCATGGGCGTCGGCGTATCGATAGCGAGCGTGGCACTGGGCGCCACGGTCATCGAAAAGCACTTCACTCTCGACCGCGCCGCTGGCGGCGTTGACAGCGCATTTTCCATGGAACCTGCCGAAATGTCTCAGTTGGTGCTGGAAAGCGAGCGCGCCTGGCAGGCGCTGGGACAGGTGAACTATGGCCCGACCGAGGCAGAGAAAAAATCCATACAGTTCCGCCGCTCCCTGTATGTGGTGCAAGACCTCAAGGCAGGGGACTTGCTGACGCAGGAGAATGTTCGCGCAATCAGGCCGGGTTTTGGTCTGCCGACAAAATATCTCGGGGTCATACTGGGCAAGGCGGTGAATCAGGATGTGAAGCGTGGAACCGCAATGAGTTGGGAACTGATTTAATGGCGGGCTTAAATCCGCTGCGCGTCCTGATCACGGGCTGCGGCAACATCGCCGGCGGCTTTGACGAGGGGCGCCTGCCTGGCTATTTGCCCTATACGCATGCAGGAGCCTATGGTCGCGATGGACGATTCAATATCGCCGCGTGCATAGATCCTGAGGATAATCGCCGCGGCGAGTTCATGTCGGCATGGGGCGTGCCATTGGGGTTTCGATCAATCGAAGAGTTGTCGGACTCGGACCGCCAATTCGATGTGATCAGCATCTGCTCGCCGACCGCCTGCCATGCACATGATCTCGAAATGGCTTTGCGATTGCGGCCCAGACTCATATTTTGCGAGAAGCCGGTCACAACATCAGTGGCAGATACCGAAGGCCTCGTGGCAGCGTGTGGCAAAGCCAATATTCTGCTGGCGGTAAACTACACACGGCGCTGGGACCCTGACATTTCGAGACTCCGAGCAACTATCCAGTCGGGTCAATGGGGAGAATTGCGCTCAGTCATCGGCATCTACAACAAGGGCTTATTGAACAACGGATCCCACATGGTGGATCTCTTGCACTTGCTTGTCGGTCCAATGGAGATCGTCAAGGTTGGCAGGCCGGTACAAGATTTTTTTCCCGATGATCCGTCGGTTCCAGTCTGGCTGGAGAGCGCTCAAGGTATGCCTGTCCATCTGGCCTGTGGCCATGCTGAGGACTACGCAGTCTTCGAGCTTCAGCTTGTATTTTCGCAGGGGGTGTTATCCATGGAGGAAGGTGGAATGTTCTGGCGTGAGCGGCGAGTCATAGATAGCGACACATTCAAAGGTTACCGCCAGCTCGATGGGGGTTTGCGTCGGGCGGGCGAATACCCACATGCCATGCTCCAAGCTGTCGGCAATATTTATCGCGCCGTTAGACAGGCCGAACAGCTTGCCAGCACGGGTGAATCTGCCCTTGCCGCGCAGCGCATCTGCGCGCAAATAAAACTGCAAATGGGCGGATAGTTTGATCATGAAAAATCTTGACCGAAGAGAGAAACTCGCCTTGTTTGGCGGACTCAAAACTATTCAAAAAGAATTCAAGCGCTACAATCCGATTGGCGCGGAAGAAGTGCAGGCTGCCAAAGAGGTGATCGAAAGCGGCGTGTTATCCCAGTTCCTGGGCGCGTGGCACGAAGACTTTTACGGTGGCCCCAAGGTAAGAGAGTTCGAGCGCCGCTGTGCCGAATACTTTGGGGTAAAGCACGCAGTCACCTTCAATTCATGGACATCCGGCCTTGTTGCCGCTGTGGGTGCGATCGGTATCGAGCCGGGAGATGAGGTCATTGTCACCCCCTGGACCATGAGCGCCAGCGCGACGGCGATCATGCATTGGAATGCCATCCCGGTGTTTGCCGATATCGATCCGGAAACCTTTAATCTCGACCCGGGGTCTGTTGAGGCAAATATCACGCCGCACACCAAGGCCATCATGGCGGTGGATATCTTCGGCCAATCAGCTGATATAGATGCGCTGATGGCTATTGCCGCCAAACATGGACTCAAGGTCATCTCCGATACGGCGCAAGCGCCGGGTGCGCTCTACAAGGACAAATACGCCGGTACCTTGGCGCATGTGGGCGGCTATAGCCTCAATTACCACAAGCATATTCACACCGGCGAAGGCGGCATACTGGTCACCGATGATGATGAGATCGCCGAGCGTTCTCAGTTGATTCGCAACCATGCCGAGGTTGTCGTCGGCGACAAGGGTGTGACCAATCTGTCCAACATGATTGGGCATAACTTCCGCCTGGGCGAGATCGAATGCGCCATTGGAATAGAGCAGTTGAAGAAGCTGAGCGGATTCGTTCTCTCAAGGCAGACCCTGGCCAAGCGGCTGACCGAGGGTTTGCTGGGCTTGCGCGGCTTACGGTGCCCCGTGGTAAAAGCGGACCGCAACCACGTCTATTACATCTACGCGCTGGTTTTGGACATCGCGGAATTAGGGGTCGAGAGGGCGCGTATCCATGCGGCGCTCCAGGCCGAAGGGGTCGAGGTAAGCGATCGCTACCAGAACATTCATCTGCTGCCCATGTATCAGCAGAAAATGGCATATGGATCCCGTGGCTTCCCCTGGACTTCAGACATTTGCCGGCGTGATGTGGACTACAGCAAGGGTATCTGCCCGGTAGCGGAAGAGATGAACGACTCGTCCTACCTGGGGTTCGGCATGTGCTCCTACGACCTCTCTGAAGGTGATGTGGATTTGATCGTCGCCGCGTTCAGGAAGGTATGGTCCAACCTTGACATGCTTCAGGGAGGAAACTCCGTTGCCAAAGAAGTCTGAGGCTGTGACCGTGGGCGAGACAGAGCCTTTGCTGCGTGGGGACAAGGTTCTGCTCAGGCCATTCACGGCGGCCGATATCGACGACGCATATATCGGCTGGCTGAACGATCCGGATGTCGTGCGCTTCAGCAATCAGCGCTTCCTGCGACACGACAGGGAGAGTTGCTTGCGCTACCTTGCCTCATTTGCGGGCACCGATAATTTGTTCATGAGCGCCCGCACGCTGTCGGACGAGTCGGACGGTAAGGCGATCGGAACCTTGACCGCCTATGTATCCAGTCATCACGGCACGGTGGATGTAGGCATCATGATGGGGGACAAGTCCGTCTGGGGAAGGGGGTACGGGCAGGATGCCTGGAACACACTGACCCACTGGCTTTTGCTGCGGCAAGACATCCGCAAGCTGACCGCCGGAACCCTGGCATCCAATTTCGGCATGATCAAGCTGATGGAGCGTTCTGGCATGACGCTGGAAGCAGTGCGAAAAGCACAGGAGATCGTGGAAGGGAGACCTACGGATATTCTGTATTACGCAAAGTTCCATGGTGCCTGACTATCCTCATGCCACAGCAGTGGTGTGCCATGATGCCGGGGCTGCAAACATCGTGATTGCCGGGCTCTTGGAGACCGGCCGAAGTGACTGGCACGCCTATATGCGCGGCCCGGCCGAGAAGCTGTGGCATGCAGCCTATCCTCTAATTGCCCCAAGCAACACCTTGGCATCGGCTCTGGAAAGGACTGAGTTGCTCGTCACGGGGACCGGGTGGGCAAGCGACCTTGAACACCAGGCGCGCAGATTGGCCAGATCCCTCAGGGTGCGCTCGGTCGCCGTCATCGACCATTGGGTAAACTACGCAGCACGATTCGTGAGGAACGGTGAGACTGTCTGGCCGGACGAGTTCTGGGTAACGGATCCGTACGCCCTGGAAATTGCCAGACAGACCTTTCCAGGAAAACCCGTGTTTCAGGTAGCCAATCATTATGTCGAGATGCAGCTGCGCGCTATAGCGGGTGTGGAGAAGCCAGTCGTGCCGGAGTTGCTATATTCTCTGGAGCCCATCCGCAGCGACTGGGGTCGAGGGATTCCAGGAGAGTTCCAGGCCCTGGACTATTTCGTGGAACACCTGCCGGAATTGTGCCTGCCTTCCGAAACGGTGATTCGTTTAAGACCCCACCCGTCCGAATCCCCGGAAAAATATCAGCATTGGATCGCACAGCATCCGAGTCTGAATATCCAACTGGATGACTCGCTCGGCATTGCACAGTCCCTGGGACGAGCCTCATGGGTGGCAGGCTGCGAGTCCTTTGCATTGGTTTTGGCCCTGATGGCGGGACGCAAGGTGTATTGCACATTGCCGCCCTGGGCACCCTCTTGCCGCCTTCCCCACCAGGGACTAATCCCTATCGGAGAGTCGCGCAAATAGACGAGCAACGGCAGAAGGCAGTCGCCTCATCCCGAATGGGGGCTAACCGGCGTGAGACTGCGAAGCCTCTGGGCAATCTCTGCAAGTACCTCCTCCCAAGGCTGTTCCCATTTCCGGGGAAAGACTTCAATGCTGGGAAACCAGGGCATGTGATCGCTGCCCAGGGTCGGCCAATTGTCCAACGGACTGATCTCCCAAACCGGTATGCCCAAGGCGCCGGCCATGGCCGCTACCGAAGTCGCAGGCGAAATCACCAGATCAAGCGCCGCGGTCAACGCCGCCGCATCATCCAGATCATTCAGAAGGTCGATGCCCTGCAAGTCATGGATTTCGATGCCGAACGCTCTCCGGGCAGCTTCCAGTTCAGCCTGGCAATCATCGTATTGCAGGTTGATGAAGACGACCCCAGGCGTTGCCAGGATGGGACCCCATTGCGTCAGTTGCGTGTAGTACAAGTCGCGCGTGGCATTTCTCAACATGCTGCGCCAGCAGATACCGATCTTGGGCCTGTCGCCCAAGGCATCCAGTCTCTTTTTCCAGTAGGCGACCCGTTCGGCATCAGGAACGAGATAGCCCGCCTGCTTGGGGAAACTCGCTATGGTTGGCCTGAACCATCTGGGCAGGCTGCCCATGGCAATCTGCAGGTCGATATCAGCTGCGAGAGTCCGCGGGTGATGCGGATCCAGGCTGGGTACGATTTCCGCCTGCGGGAATGAACGCGCGAACAGAGAAACCAGGCGCGGGGAACATTGCACGACACAGCGTCTGGCTGCAGTGATGGCGTCGGGCAAGGCATTGGCGAACAGGATCTCATCGCCTACGCCCTGCTCACCCCAAACCAGAATCGTCTTCCCTTTCAGGTCTTCGCCGCCCCACCATGCTTGCGGAAAATCATGTTTGGCGAAGGCGCTTTCTTTCCGTTTCCAACGCCAATCATATTCCTCCCATCCTCGAGCAAGATTTCCTGACGTGAGCAGGACCACTGAATAATTCCAATGCGTTTTTGCATCTTCAGGATTAAGGGAAAGCGCCTTACCGTAAAATTCGATCGCCTGTTCCGGCTTGCCCAATCGCTGAAAGGCAACACCGGAATTCACATAGATCTCGGACCGGTCCGGGGCTATGGTCTGCGCTTTGTTGCACAGATCAATGACTTCCGTATATCTGTTCTCGTCGAGGTAATTGCTCGAAAGATTGATAAACGCATCGACGAAACGGGGATTGAGCGCGATGGCCTGCTCAAAGTTCCAGTTGGCATCCGCATTCTTGTTCTGGCTTCTCAGGGCAAGGCCAAGATTATTGTAGGCCTCGGCGAGTCTGGGATTGATGGCGATGGCACGCCGGAAACTCGCGACGGCGCCGTCGAGGTCGCCCTGGCTCTGGAGCACCGAGCCCAGGTTGTTATACGCCCCGGCATAGTTCGGGCTGATCGTGATGGCGCGCCGGTAATGGGCAACCGCCTCCTTAAGCTTGTTCTGCGCCTTGGCAAGATTGCCCAGATTGTTATGTGCTTCGGACAACTTGGGATTGATGGCGATGGCACGCTTGAGATGGCGCTCTGCTTCGGCGTACCTAGCTTTTGACGTCAGCGCTTCTCCGAGATTGCTATGCGCGTCGGAAGAGTTTCCATCGAGCGCCAGCGATCTCTCATAGCTGGCGATGGCCTCGTCCAACCTGTCCTGGCTTTTCAGCACATTCCCCAGGTTGTTGTGGAAAGCCGACACCCTGGCATCGATGGCTATGGCACGGCCTATCAGGTCGATCGCCGCCTGGCTGTCGCCCAACTGATGGGCCATCACCCCGAGCAAATGCAACACGTCGGGATTGTCCGGTTGCACTTTCAGGATTTGGGCGTACAGGGCTTCGGCCTGGCTGAACTGGCCCGCCTGATGGTAGTCGATGGCCGCATTCATTGCCTTCGCCAGGGTCTCTTCAAGCAGCGGATCCTTGGCAGGTGTTTCAGTCTTATCCAGGCAAGTTGCATCGCCAAAGATTTTCTCGAGTTCCTGGGTCATCTCCCCAAGAACCCGTTCCCAAGGCTCGTTCCATGTCCGCGTAAAGACCTTCATGCCTGAAAACCAAGGTTCGAAACCCGTGCCCAGCATCGTCCAATTGTCATCGGGTGTGAATAGCCACGCCGCCTTGCCGATGGCGCCCGCCATCGCGACGACCGAGGTGGACGGCGCTATCACCAGATCCAGCGCCGCAGTGAGCGCCGCCGCATCGTCCAGATCATTCAGCAGATCGATGCCTTCCATGTCATGGATTTCGATACCGAACTCTTTTCGCGCCGCCTCCAGTTCCGCCTGGCAATCGTCGTATTGCAGATTGATGAA
>CAIYYX010000069.1 GCA_903930535.1 uncultured Sterolibacterium sp.
CACCACATGGTGGCAGTCCTACCGAGTCCCACATGATCAGAAACGAGACGATTAGACCCAATGTACTTTGAGCCGAGACGCCTTTTTGGCAACCGCTGCTTCGGACTAGCCGTGCAACCACCCCCAGAAACACCCAACTCATCATGCAACACAAGCGACCGATGCCCCCCCCGCTCAAGGTCAGAAGCCTCCAAATCAGAATCCTCGCTGTCAACTGGCTTGTCGACCCAAGGCGGACACCAAGACAAATGCTTCACTGCAGCATCAAGTTTTTTACCTTCGTGATTCCAGTACATAGGAGACATACGCACATCCCGCCCCAAACACATCAATTGATTGATGACGAGACGCATGCTCTGCTCGTCCTTCAACATGTCCCTCAACTCTCCCTTTGTCAAAACCCCACCTCCCTGAATTCCGAAGCCAATACGGCGTCGAACACTCCGATACACTGCATATCCACGCTGTCTGGCCTCCGAAAGCAACAGTTCATTGACCATGGCCCATAAAACGCGCTGACCTCTCAACCCGCGCACAAAACGGCCATCCCGATACCGCAGCAAGTGCTGCACCCACTCTGCAACGGAGACTTTCCGAGGACGGTCAGGATCATAAAGATCACCGACACCCATGGGAAAATCAAGCGGATGAGATTTTACAAACCTGCCTGCATCCCTGACAGTAACCGGGTCAGCTGCCTTGTTGGGCCAACCATAAACAAGATGCTCTGCCAACCCCTTAGCCTGCTCATCCTCGTCAGCTCGATCCACAGCCTCTTCCATGCTACCGCTCTCCTGCACGCCAGACTTAAGTTCCTCGACAGCTCCGATCTCGAATTCCAACTGATCCAGCAAATGCTGGCCACGCTCAATCCCAAGGACTTGCTCACCCAGTTCATCTTCAAGCCATCGCTGAAATGCGTCCAGACGGAGTGTGCCATTCCGCACTGCCTCCGGATCGGACGCTTTCAAGCGTTCACACAAACGCTGGAAAAACTCTACAGACGTGTCATCGCCGGCTGACTTCAACGCCTTCTCCTCGCAATCGGCCGATGTCTCTTTGGGGTAGAGCTCAGTCCACCACGCAGCTACAGCCTCCAACACCTGAAAATTACCCAGCTACAACCAGGTACTAAAGATCTTCTCTTCCAACCAAAGTTGACTATCACAGGCATCACCACTCTCGGGTTCAGCAACTTTAACACGAAACCCAGCAATGCAAAAGTCTTCTGCGGTCTTTAACTCAGCAGGCAACTCGGTAATGTCAGAAGTGCGATCAACACGAGAGCGCATCGCTGGCTCGTCCAAAACGTCAAACATTCGAGGATCATAAAATTTGTGCATCGGCTCCTGTTCGTGCCCACCTAACCTCCAAACCTGCCCATTCGGTGCGTAGGCGCACAGGGCCCGAAGAAGTCTCGAAACATACCACCATCGCACATGCAAGCCTTCAAGAACGACCCCACGACCAAGGTTGCGGCGAAGATTCAAAATCATCGGAACATCCTTCGGGTGCCACGGCATTTGCGCACGAGGCCAGACCCACTCAGGTAGTTCCAAACCCTCACCACCATGGTCGTACTTGAGTAGGAGCTTACCATCTGGATGAACAGCCTTGACCTCAGCAGGATACACAAGATCTCCACTTGCAGTCACAACATGATCGGCTTTCTTCGAAGCATCCACCTCCCACGCCTTCAAGGGCCGCCGCTGCAGATCCCGACCAGGGCCACGACTCGAGTTGACTCGGTCGGTCACACGATAACCACGGCCCAACCCGTGACGCGCGACAAAAGCACTTAAATCCTGAGGAAAGGAAATGACATTCCGATGAGACTTTCTTAGACCGGTGGAAGAACAGGAAACAAAATGAATTTGCATGTGCTCCAATGCCACAAGCATCCCTTCGACCATGGTCGCACCATCAAACAACTCTTGGAAGTCGTCATACGGAAAGCGAAAACATGGGTCCATGTGGTTAAGTTCGGACCTCTTCGCTACGATGCGAACATCACCTTCAACACCTTCCTGCTGGACAGCCTGCGCA
>CAIYYX010000070.1 GCA_903930535.1 uncultured Sterolibacterium sp.
CAGACGAAAGTTCCTGCACCAAATAATTCCAACGTGCCTTGGGTCATCTTGCCACGAGCCCAATTGGCGCGTCGGTCACCCTGGTCGGGGGTTCCTGGATGCATATTTCTACGGGATGACGCATCCGATAAACCGGTTCCGCTCATCTATGCTGCGAAGACGACGGCTACATTGTGTCTTCACTCAGATTTTGTCGGAAGAAAACTGTCTGACAAGCCCGTATCAGCTGGGGCAGTTCCAGGGATGGGGCAATGGGCTAGCCTGGTGGCGCCTTGGCTATTGCCGCACGATGATGTTTACCAAAGCTGGATTGGAGACAGCAATCGCACCAAGTTACAAGGCCACGAGCAAGCCATTGGCCTTCATGCCGAGTTCACATTTGATCCTGACCTGCAATCGATCGCTCAAACCACCGCAGAGTGTTTCACTGGTCGAGGTGGTGATGGCTGCAAGGATATTGAAAACAACGCAAAGGGCCGCTTCGAAAATGCACGGGTCAGGATGGCAGGCATTGCTTTGGTGGATGTATCGAGCGGGCGTATTTTGGCGGCTGGCAGTTCCGGCAGTCCCTGCTATGACCATGACCAACATCGGCGAGGCCAGCCTCCGCGGCGATGCCCGGACGTGGGGAACGGCAATGTTCATCATCCTCTGATTCCAGTCGAGCGTACAAACCATGGGCTGGTGACCCAGGCTCCGCCTGGTTCTCTTGTAAAGCCAATCCTGATGGCGGGAATCCTCATGGGTGGGAGAGGACAGGGACAAATCCTGGGACTGGCAGAGGCACTCAAAGTATCCGATTCACAGCTGTTTATTGACGCATTGATGTGCCGCCAGAGGCTAGGAAGTGGTCGCTTTTCCCCACAATGTGACCGACCTAACATGGCGCTCGAAAGCGCGCATCGACTCGGCTGGAACAGTGGTTGTCAAAATGCGAGTGCTTGGGGATTGCAACATTGCGGACAGACAGACTTGCTGTATGGGATGGCGCAATCCTATGTGCCGCCATCCGTTGATGGCCGCTTGTTGGAAGCCAATCTCTATCGCCCCATTCAACAATCAATTTTGTATGGCCGCCTGTTTGTGAGACCTGCCAATTCACTTAATGGCGCGCAAGGCTACCAAGACTTTGGCCGTGAAGAATTGCTCCCAGAAGCGGAGCGGCGACAAGCCTGCGCGCAAAGTGGCCGGAAAGGTTATTTTCGCTGTAGCGACCGAAAAGTGGCCGTCATCAGTGAGGCGTATGGTCAGGGCAACGCCCGTACCACAGCGGTCGGTGTGGCCGGGATGATTTCTGCACTTGCTGCTTCGGAGCATAAAGAAAAACCGCGCTATCCGCACATTTTGGAAGGACTCTACAGAAGCAATGGTCTCAAGGACAGGCCTTCTGACCATGGCAAGAACGAGGATCTTCCCATGGGCCCTCCTGGTGTTTCGCCAGAGATTGCAGCGCGCGTTCTGGAGGCTATGAGCACCTCACACCTCCCCAGGGGAACCTCACATTCTGCATGTGTTCAAGTCATGGGAGAGGCGGCATGCAATGCGCCTCTCGGAATTGCGGGTAAGACAGGAACGCCTGGCGACGCGGATGACCGCAGCCTGAAAGTTATGGTGGCTGAGCAAATCGAGAGGGAGCGCTGCCTCGCCAATAGGCGAAAAGACTGCTTCATCCTATACCCGCCTCCTCGGCCCCGGTACAGGTGGTATGCAGCAGCTTTCAAATCGAATGCTTCGAAGTTCTACGATAAAACAATTGCTGTATTGGTTCACAGCAATTGGCGCATCTCCGATGGCCGATACGTGGACGATCAAAATGCCGCCGCAGAGATCGCGTTTAACATCATCAATCGTATTCGTTTGAAATCAATTCCTGCAGTCACCAATCCATCCTCGCCATGAAACAGGAAACCTTTGATCAGCCCTGGCCTGTTTCTTGGTGGCTTGTCAGCTGGACACTGGCTGAATGGGTTAACTATGAAAACCGTTCGAGAAGGGTGGTGATGGTCTGGAATCAGACCCGGCTGGCCATCGATGTCGAACCAGAGGCGTTCCGTGCATTGACTGGCCCGCTCTTGAGTCAGCTGAGAGAAACGAGCGGATTTAATTTTGATTGGCAAGTCGTCTCTCTGCCTTTAAGCGAGCCGCACAGGCTAACGCTTCTACCTCTA
Source organism: uncultured Sterolibacterium sp. (assembly GCA_903930535.1). Taxonomy (GTDB): domain Bacteria; phylum Pseudomonadota; class Gammaproteobacteria; order Burkholderiales; family Rhodocyclaceae; genus CAIYYX01. The sequence goes on from CAIYYX010000070.1 coordinate 2,169, forward strand.
TGACGGTCAAGTCAGGGGAACCTATATGAAGAATTACTGGACGCCTCTCGCAAAACTCTTCGGATTGTCGAGCCAGCCAAGTATTGCAGATTCAAACAGGACGGCGTTGAACCGCGATCACCCCGATTCACACTGGCAAGCTATCCGCGATGCGCTCTATGCACATGCCTTGGAGGAACTGCTTCCTCGGTGGAAGCATCATGTTGAGGTGGCCCCGGGCGAAGTGTTTGTTGTCACTGAACTGGAACTCCAAGGTGTGAGTGCTGAGGGAGCCATGTTGCTTGAGCAATGGCACCAAGAAACTGACTGCACGCGGCTTATTCATTGGATCAGGGATCAGGTATGGAATACCGATGAAACCCGCTCCTGGATTGACGCCAATTCACTTGAAAAGATCCGGGTCACGTCTATGGCACCGATAACATCTGATGTCGCAGCCGATAACCCTTACTTGGTCGAACCGCCCAGACCCAGCGGAAGAAATAGGTTCGGGATCAGGGTCGAAGTCGGAGGGCATTGGGGAGTGTGGCAACAGGTTGCAATCAAGGAGGAAGAGATCGCTTCCATGTTCCAGTTGATTGTGGAAGACGAAGAGGGTTCCAAATCCATTCCACTGCTGATTGGCACCACGATTGTTGGGCATCCAAAAGCGCCTGACACGGGTGGTGGACAGATAACGGAGCAAACCCATGTGCCGTGGCAGGACAAGAGCGCACGTTATGTCAGTGTAAGCGCCGGACATGTGTCCGCCATGCATTTGGAAATCGGTGCGGCATCAGACCAACTGCGCGTTCGCGACTTGGCATCGACAAACGGGACCTATATCAACGAATCCCGCCTTGAGGCGAATCAGTGGTTCCCTTGCACGTCATCAACTTCATTGAGTCTTGGTGGCCCCATTCGTGAGCAGGCCGGAGCCGTGGCGCGTTTGCATATCAAACGGCTAATGACCCGGTCGGACGAACATCGACAAATAACGCCCCTGCGACTGAATGCCACCCCGCTCATTGAAGAGGCACTGGCAACCATCCAGGTCTTCCTGCCCAGCGGGCAAACTATTGTCTCGTCGGTTGTTACTGTCCCATTCTTGATAGGAAGATCCTCGGCGGCGGATCTTAGAGTTCCGGCGGCGTTTGTCATGGTATCGCGCGACCACTTCCGAATTGTAGAGATCGATAAACTACAAGGAAAATTTCTCGCCATAGATGAGAGCGGGCAAGGCTTGACGCGTTGCGATAGCAAGCCTGTAGATGCCAGCGAGCAAGGGCAGTGGTTTAACTTTGGCTGCTCAATTGAGTTGGGTCACGGAGAAACTGACAAGATTTTCAGGTTTTGCATCGATTCTGCGGCCGCAAGGAGTCAACATCAATCTTAAGGAGGTCATTGCTTCCATAGGGGCGCTGCAGTTCCTAAGCGCAACCATTGCGGCATCGTTGTCAGTCCTGCCAGGAAAAGTGCTAAGAGCGGGATTCGCATTTCGGCAGCGCTGATTCCAGAGCCATACAGGCTGTAGGCAAATATCGCCAGGATCGCTCCCAGCAATAAAGACAGCAGCAGCCATGCGCGATAAATTGCCAAAGAAGATTTCAATGTGAAGGTGATGGCAAGCAGGCAAAAGGGAACGGACATGAACATTGCAGTCAGTCCGAACCAAAAGTCAGCATCTCCCAAAATGAATCCGTTACGAGTAAACAAGCTATCAACGGCACGGAAGCCAGCCGCCAGTGCCAGGGTACAAACTATCGTGCGCAAGCGCTGAGAGCGGAGCAACCGCATCCCTCTTTGAATTAACTGAACCATCAAAGAGTCGGCCGCGATGACCTTGCTATCCGGGATCAAACTTTGCGCTTGATTTATATCCTGGGCTACCAACGACGAACTGGGAAGGGTGACCCGCGATGATGAAGACATGTTTGCTGTAGGCATGAGCAAAGGCGTTAAAAGCGGAGTAACCAGGGGAGTAATCAGGGGTGTGCTTTCAGTCGATCCCTGTTCAAGCAAGCCTTCGTGTTGCTGGCTCCTGGAGGTCATCGACGCGGAACAGTCCCAGAGATCCTCCGCAATGCCCAACTTGTGCAAGAGCAGTTCAGATTGCTTCAAAAGCTTCAGGGTCGGTTGATCAAATGAACGATTCCATCCCCTCAGCCATCGGCTAGGTCCGGTCCGAGCTGACGTAAGGCATGTTTCGATGAATTCAAAAATAGCATCAAATGTCCTGGTACGTTCAGTTGGCACCTTTTCGGCGATGCGGTTCAACATGATTCCCAGGGAGTAAAGGTCAATAGCAGGAACGCTGGCATGGTGCAGTGCTTCCGGGGACTGTCGGGTTTGGGCAGCGGAGAGGGCCTCGCGGAAAAATCCTGGAAGGTAATCGAGTTTTGCCGGATCCGTCGGCAGGACAAAGCGTACAGGATTGTCACGGCTGAGCGAGAATGCGAAATCAATCAGGCGCAAGCTCTGGTAGTTGATCCGAAAGCTACCGGCTTGCACTCCAGGCGCACGATTCAGGCACAAATTGTCAGCCTTGAAATCAGCATGGACCACCCCCAAGCGGTGAATCTCAGCAAGTCCTCGCAGGCAGGCCCGTGCCAAGCGGATTAACTCGACCTCGGTGCTGAAAGGATGCGGGGCATCAACTAGTCCAGACAGCACGGGGTGGCTGAGCCAGTCCTTGTTCAACTCGGGCCCGGCATCAAGTGTGAGCAACTCGATTCTTTCCGGATCAACGTGCAGGTCTGTCGCTATCACGACACTCGTGGCACCTCTGGCCGCCAAAAGCGTGAGGAGAAGGTGCTCGTGCGAAGCCCAAGACAGCCACG
>CAIYYX010000071.1 GCA_903930535.1 uncultured Sterolibacterium sp.
TCTGATCATGCTGGGAGAGGATGGCTTGCACGGTCTTATCGGAATCAAGGAGGAGCTCCCCCAGGCCGCCGTTCTTATCTTATGGTGACCGCGAAGCATGACCGTGGCACGGTGGAGGCCGCCATCGCGCGCGGCGCCGGCGGCTGCAACGGGTGCGCGAAAACACTCTGCGTTTGGCATCTTGTAATCCAGGTAAACCGCTAGCGGCTCCAATAGCTGGTGCAGCGGAAGGATCGACCTGAGTCGGTCCCGCCCCAACAACTTGAAACGAGGAGAACGATATGGTCTGGCAGCAGGTATACAACCCGATGGGGAGCATGGTGCTCTCAACCGCGGTAGCCTCCGTCCCGGTGCTCGTCATGCTGGTGGGACTCGGCTTTCTGCATATGAAGGCGCACGTCGCGGCCGGCGCCGGCCTCTTGAGCGCCATCCTGATCGCGGTGTTCGCCTACGGCATGCCTGCAGAGATGGCCAGCAAGGCGGCGATACTCGGTGGCCTGACGGGCCTGGTGCCGATTGGCTGGATCGTGCTCAACATCATCTTCCTGCACCAACTGACCGAGCAGAACGGTTCGTTCAAGGTGTTGCAGGATTCCATCGCCGGCATCACCGAGGACAGGCGACTGCAACTGCTGCTGATTGCCTTCTCCTTCGGCGCCTTCTTCGAAGGCGCAGCGGGCTTCGGCACACCGGTGGCGGTCACGGCAGCCATCCTCATCGGCCTGGGTTTCACGCCGCTCGCGGCCTCTGGCCTGTCGCTGATCGCCAACACCGCGCCGGTCGCCTACGGCGCCCTGGGCACGCCCATCATCACCATGGCCAAGGTACACGGCTATGACCTGATGGCATTGTCGGCCATGGTCGGTCGGCAACTGCCCCTGTTCTCCCTGCTCGTGCCCTTCTGGCTGATCTGGGCTTTCGCCGGACGCAAAGGCATGATGCAGATCTGGCCGGCGATTTTGGTCTCGGGCGTCACCTTCGCCATTCCCCAGTTCCTCGTCTCAAACTACATCGGACCGGAACTAGTCGACGTCATCGCCGCCATGTGCTCGATGATCTGCCTGGTGGGCTTCCTCAAGATCTGGAAACCGAAAGAGATCTGGACCTCCACCACCATCAAGGGCCACGCCGAAGATTCGGGCGAGGCGAAACCCGCCGGCGTGTTCACCAAGCATCCGACCGAGGCGGTGGTTCGCGCCTGGATGCCCTGGGTCATCCTGACGGTGTTCGTCTTCCTCTGGGGTCTGCCCGACGTCAAGAATTTCTTCAATGGCATCTATGCGCCCAAGTTCACCATCGATGGTCTCAATCAGTTGATAGAGAAAATGCCGCCGGTGGTGGTCAAGCCGACCAAGGAAGGCGCGGTCTATGTGTTTGGTCTGCTCTCGGCGACGGGTACCGGCATCCTCTTCTCCGCCCTCATCGGCGGTCTGGCCATGGGCTACAGCATCCCCAGCCTGATCAAGAGTTACGGCAGGACCTTCTGGCTGGTGCGCTATTCACTGCTCACCATCGTCCTCATGCTCGGCCTTGGCACCCTGACCCGCTACTCGGGCCTGGACACCACCCTCGGTCTGGCCTTCGCCAACTCGGGCATGTTCTATCCCTTCTTCGGCACCCTGATGGGCTGGATGGGGGTGGCGCTGACGGGCTCTGACACGGCGTCCAACGTGCTCTTCGGCGGCATGCAAAGGGTGGCGGCGGAGCAGTTGGGCCTGAGTCCCAACCTGATGGGTGCGGCCAACAGTTCCGGCGGCGTGATGGGCAAGATGATCGATGCGCAATCCATCGTCGTCGCCTCCACTGCCACCCGCTGGTTCAACCACGAAGGCGACATCCTGCGCTACGTTTTCTTCCACTCGATCGCCCTGGCCTGCCTGGTGGGGATATTCGTGACCATGCAGGCCTATATGTGGCCATTCACCGCGATGGTTATCAAGTAAGTCCGAGCAACAGGCGCGGCATTCGCCGCGCCTGTATCCGCTGCAATACCCAGTGAGGAAAAGACATGTTCCAGGTCCGAATACATGGACGCGGAGGTCAGGGCGTGGTCACCGGCGCCGAAATGCTGTCCATCGCCGCCTTTCTCGAAGGCAAGCACGCCCAGGCCTTCCCGAGCTTCGGTTCGGAGCGAACCGGCGCCCCGGTCGTAGCCTACTGCCGTATCGATACCAAGGCAATACGCCGTCGCGAGCCGATCATGGCACCGGACGCTATCATCATTCAGGACCCGACCTTGCTCAGTCAGGTCGACGTATTCCAGGGCCTCAAGGCCGATGGCTATGTGCTGATCAATTCGGGCAGCAGCTTCGAGGAACTTGGCATCGGCGAAATTGCCAGCAAGTTGCGCCCAGACCGGCGGGTCTGCGTGCCGGCCACGGAGATCGCCATGCAACACCTCGGCCGTCCCCTGCCCAACGCCGTGTTGCTCGGCGCTTTCGCCGGGCTCTCCGGCACCATATCGCTTGCATCGGTGGTCGCGGCAATCCGCGACAAGTTCTCGGGCAAGATCGCCGAGGGCAACATCAACGCCGCCACCGCCGCGTTCAAGTACGCGCAAGAACAATTGTCTGCCATGGAGGCTGCCTGACATGACGCTCAAGCAAATCGAAGGTTCCCACGGCGTGGCCGAAGCCATCGCCCTGTGTCGGCCGGAAGTCATCTGCGCCTATCCCATCAGCCCACAGACCCACATCGTCGAAGGCCTGGGTGAAATGGTGAAAGCCGGCGAACTGCGGGCGGAGTTTCTCAACGTCGAATCCGAATTCGCGGCCATGAGCGTGGCCATCGGATCCTCAGCCGCCGGCGCCCGCACCTACACCGCGACCGCGTCGCAGGGCTTGCTGTTCATGGTTGAGGCGGTCTATAACGCCTCCGGCCTCGGCCTGCCGATCGTGATGACTGTGGCCAACCGTGCCATCGGCGCGCCGATCAATATCTGGAACGATCACTCGGACTCGATGAGCCAGCGCGACTGCGGCTGGATTCAGCTCTTCGCCGAGACCAACCAGGAAGCCATGGATCTGCACATCCAGGCCTTCAAGCTGGCCGAGGAACTCTCTCTGCCGGTGATGGTGTGCATGGACGGCTTCATCCTCACCCACGCCTACGAGCGTCTCGACGTGCCGACGCAGGAACAGGTAGACCGCTACCTGCCGCCTTTCGAGCCGCGCCAGGTGCTCGACCCGGCGCAGCCGGTTTCAATTGGCGCCATGGTCGGCCCGGAAGCTTTCACCGAGGTGCGTTACCTCGCCCATGCCAAGCAGTTGCAGGCGCTCGATCGCATTCCGGAATTGTCGGCCGAGTTCAACGCGATCTTCGGCCGCGATTCGGGCGGCCTGGTCCGACCCTACCGCACCGAGGGCGCAGAGACGGTGGTCATCGCCCTGGGTTCGGTGCTGGGCACCATCAAGGACGTGGTCGACGAGATGCAGGATGCCGGGCACAAGATCGGCGTGCTCGGCATCACCTCCTTCCGCCCCTTCCCGCTGGAGGCGATCAACAAGGCGCTCCAGGGCGCCAAGCGCGTCGTCGTCCTGGAGAAGTGTTTCGCGGTCGGCGTCGGCGGCATCGTCGCCACCAACGTGCGCATGGCTCTGGACGGCACCGGGCAGGAGGTGCGCACCGTCGTCGCCGGCCTGGGCGGCCGTGCGATCACCATGAGCAGCCTGAACCAACTGTTCCTCGACGCCATGGCGGGCAAGCTCGAAGCCCTCACTTTCCTGGATCTTCACCGCGGCGTCGTCGACCGCGTCCTCGAACGCGAGCGTCAGATCCGCCGCTCCGGCCCGATCGCAGAATCCGTTCTGCGCGACGTCGGTACCGTCGCCTCCAATATCGCCTGAAGGAAACAGACATGTCGCTGCAAACCGTCAAGTTCTACCAAACCGGCACTTTCACCGTCGGCAACCGACTGCTCGCCGAAGACGAGCGCACCATCCAGGCCACCGCTGCGCGCAGCAATTCGCTCAACTGCGGCCACCGCGCCTGCCAGGGATGCGGTGAAGCGCTCGGGGCGCGCTATGCGATCGATGCGGCGATGGCTGCTGCCAATGGCCAGTTGATCGCCGCCAATGCCACCGGCTGTCTCGAAGTGTTCTCGACCCCCTATCCGGAGACGTCGTGGCAGATACCGTGGATACACTCGCTGTTCGGCAACGCCCCTGCGGTCGCTTCCGGCATCGCCGCGGCAATGCGCATCAAGGGGCGCAGCGATGTGCGCGTCGTCGCCCAAGGCGGCGACGGCAGCACCACCGACATCGGTTTCGGCTGCCTGTCGGGGATGTTCGAGCGCAACGACGACGTGCTCTATATTTGCTACGACAACGAGGCCTACATGAACACCGGCGTGCAGCGCTCCTCCGCCACGCCGCCGGCGGTGCGCACCGCGACGACGATGCCGGTGGGGCCGGAACCCGGCAACGTTTTCGGCCAGGGCAAATACCTGCCGGCCATCGCCATGGCGCACGGCATTCCCTACGTCGCCACCGCCACCGTCGCCGACTTGCGCGACATCGAGTACAAGGTCAGGAAGGCGATCAATATTCGCGGCGCCAAGTACCTCCATATCTTCGTGCCTTGCCCGCTGGGTTGGGGCTCGGCAGCACACGACACGATCAATCTCGCCTACCTGGCCAAGGAATGCGGCCTGTTTCCCGTCTTCGAAGCCGAGCAGGGAGAGGTCACCGGCGTCTCCAAAATCAGACGGCTGATTCCCGTCGAGGAATACATGAAGCCGCAGCGCCGCTATGCCCACCTCTTCGGCAAGAAGCCGGCGCTCGAAACCATCGCCAAGATCCAGGCCCGCGCCGACCACAACATCAAGAAGTACGGCTTGCTCGAACAAGGAGCCCAGCGATGAGCATCGTCCTGGACAAACCCTTCGCGATCACGCTCGACGTCGGCTCCTCGCTGGCCAACAAGACGGGCTCCTGGCGCACCGCCCGGCCGGTCTACCTGGACCGCCTGCCCCCTTGCAACAACCAGTGTCCAGCCGGCGAAAATATCCAGAGTTGGCTCAACCTCGCCGAGGAGAAGCAGTACGAAGCAGCCTGGCGCAAGATCATGGAAGAGAACCCCTTTCCCGCCGTCATGGGCCGGGTCTGCTATCACAGTTGCGAGAGCGCCTGCAACCGCGGCACGCTGGATCTGCCCGTCGGCATCAACTCGGTCGAGCGTTTCCTCGGCGACCAGGCGCTCAAACACAGGTGGAAGGTCGAACCGGGCAAGTCGACCGGCAAGAAGGTCATGGTTGTTGGCGCCGGCCCGAGCGGTCTCACGGCGGCCTATCATCTCGCCCGTCTGGGCCACGCGGTGACCGTCTTTGAAGCCAGCGCCAAGCCTGGCGGCATGATGCGCTACGGCATCCCGAAATACCGAATGCCGCGAGAAAAGCTCGGCGCAGAAATTGCCCGCATCAGGGAAATGGGGGTGGACATCCGTCTCGACAGCAAGCTCGACGATGTCGCCCGGACCATGAACGATGGCGGCTTTCAGGCGTGCTTCCTCGCCGTCGGTTTGCAGCGCGGCCGGTGCGTCGATATTCCGGGCGCGGGCGAGGGACAAGAGAAGATTGCGGTGGTCGACGCCATCAGCGTGCTGCGCGCGGTGGAACTCGAGGAAGCCACCGCCCTCGTGGGCCGCGTGGTGGTCTATGGCGGCGGCAATACCGCGATCGACGTTGCTCGCTCGGCGATCCGGCTTGGCGCAGTCTCGGTCACCGTCGTCGTGCTGGAGCCGCGCGAGCATATGCCCGCACACCCCGCGGAAGTTAAAGAAGGCATCGAGGAGGGGCTCCATCTCATCAACCTGCGCCAGGTAAGGCGCATTGACGGCAAGGTGTTGACGCTCGAAATCATGGTGGCGGGCGATGGCCGCGAATATCTGCACACCGGCCAAAGCGAAACCATGGAAGCCGACGTGTTCGTCCAGGCGCTTGGCCAGGCCGGCGATTTCAATGCGCTTTGCAATCTGCCCGGCATCGTCATAGAGGACGGCGCGGTAGAGGTCAACGCCGAGCTGATGACGGGAAGCGCCGGGGTCTTCGCCGGCGGCGACATGATTCCGGCACAGCGCAACGTCACCGCGGCGATCGGTCTAGGCAAGAAGGCCGCGCGCAACATCGACGCCTTCCTGCGCGGTGAGAAGCCGCGGTTGAAGCCAAAGGCCGACATCGCAGATTTCAGCAAGCTGAACACCCGCTATTATTCGGACGCGCCGCGCACCATTCGTCCCATTCTGGATGTCGTGCGGCGCAGCTCCGGCTTCGCCGAGATTGTCGGCAATCTCGACGAGGAGAGTGCGGTGTTCGAGGCTCGTCGCTGCATGAGTTGCGGCAATTGCTTCGAATGCGACAACTGCTACGGCGTCTGCCCGGATAACTCGGTCATCAAGCTCGGCCCCGGCAATCGCTTCAAGTTCAACTACGACTACTGCAAGGGATGCGGCATCTGTGCCGCCGAGTGTCCTTGCGGCGCAATCAAGATGGTGCCGGAGGAAATTTGAAAACACATTCGACCACAAAACATTCCGCGGCGTATGCTGTGGCCATCCCCTTAGCGCTGCAGGTGCTCTGATGATTTCCGGACTTGTGCAAATTCTGCTGTTTCAAGGTTTGGGCGAACTCGTTTCAAAGTTCGCACTGCCGCTCGTTCCCGGGCCGGTGCTCGGGCTGATGGCATTGCTCGCCTACCTTTGGCTGAAGGGCTCGGCCGGCGCCTCGCTCGATCTGGTCGCCGCCACCTTCAGTCAACACCTTGGCCTGCTGTTTATTCCCGCCGCTGTGGGCGTGGTCATGTTCTGGCCGCAGTTGCAAGCGCATGCACTGTCGGTGATTGTTGCGCTGGTCATTAGCGTGATGTTGACCATCGCGGTCACGGCGCTGATTCTGAAGGCGCTCACCGGTGAAGACAGCGATGCAGGCTAATCTTCCGCCGATCGCCGAAATCTGGGTTTATCTCTCCGGCAGTCCGCTGCTCGCATTGATCCTGACACTGAGCGCCTACCAGGTTGGCGTGCTCGTCTATGAGCGACTGGGGCGCAATCCGCTTGCCAATCCGATTGCCATCGCGGTGTTCATCGTTGCCGTTGCCATTACCCTGATCGACATGCCCTATCCGAAATATTTTGCGGGTGCGCAATTCGTGCACTTCCTCCTCGGCACAGCGACTGTGTCGCTCGCCGTGCCTATCTACAAAGGCTTCAACGCACTCTCGGGTCGCGTCCTGCCGCTGCTGTTGGCACTAATCGGCGGCGGCGTCACCTCGGTCATCAGCGCGGTCGGCCTGGCGCGCCTGCTCGGCGCCGATACCGCCATCATTGGCGGCCTCTATGCCAAATCGGTCACGGCACCGATTGCCATGGGCGTTGCCGAGCGCATCGGTGTTTCGCCGACATTGACCGCGGTGTTCGCGGTCAGCACCGGCGTGCTCGGCGCCGTGCTCGGTCGCTACGTGCTCGATTTTGTCGGCGTCCGGGCTTGGTGGCAGCGCGGCTTTGCTCTTGGCGTCGCCTCACACGGCATCGGCACCTCGCGTGCATTCAGCGTCCATCCTGAGGCCGGCGCCTATTCCAGCCTGGCCATGGGCATGCACGGTATTCTCGGCGCAATCCTGATTCCGGTGTTCTTCTCCTGGTTCAAATGAACTTGACAGTCGGCCCCACCGTCGCGATGACGGGTATTTTGTCATTGCGAGGCTCGGAGGGCCGTGGCAATCTTCTGCCCGTCATTGTGGGACTCATCGAACCTGCCGCCCAAGCCTCCTGATCAGACCCCTCTTCGTCGTTCCTCGCGGAAATGAAACCCAAGTTTCAGATTTTTCCTGAGTTTCCCATGACCGGGCATCTGAAATGTAATTGCAGTCGAATTATTAGGCATCAAGGATTAGGGACACGCTGATCAAGAACAACTTCGTCATTGCAATCTTCAGGCTCGTCATCTTCAGGCCCGTCATCTTCAGGCCCGTCATCTTCAGGCCCGTCATCTTCAGGCCCGTCATTGCGAGGCCCAGAGGGCCGTGGCAATCTTCAGGCCCGTCATTGCGAGACCCAGAGGGCCGTGGCAATCTTCAGGCCCGTCATTGCGAGGCCCAGAGGGCCGTGGCAATCTAGGTGCCGGACTTGATCAGCGTTTCCTTGGAACCTTCTAAGGGCTTGGCATGACTGCTAACAATGCAGCAAAGCAGCAGGCTTTTCGGGAGATGAGCGAGGCGCAGTCTTTGCTGGAATCCTCCCCGCCATGATCAAGCAGTTCCTGGGCAATGGCCTGCGCCTGCCGCTGGCCATATTTGTCCTCGGGCTGTGCCTGGCCGCCAGCGCTGGCCTGTGGCGGCAGAACGAAGTTCGCCTTGACGCCGAGGCCCTTTTTCAACGCAGCGCCGAACGCGTTGCCGTCGATGTCGCCACGCGCTTCATGAGACCGATCGGCGGACTGAATGGCCTCAAGGGCATGTACGCCGCCAGGCCAAACATGAAGCGCGCCGAGTTCCGCAACAACATTGCATCGCGCTATCTACCCAAAGAGTTCCCCGGCGTCAGGGGATTTGGCTTCATCGAGCACGTCATGCGTGCGGACGTGAACAGGTTTCTTGCTGCCGAGCGGATGGATGGCGCGCCCCTGTTCGCTCTGCGCCAACTCGCCGAGCGCGAGCACGAAGACCTCTATGTGATCAAACTGATCGAGCCGGCCGCAAACAATCTTGGGGCGGAGGGTCTGGACGTCGGTTCAGAAGCGAATCGCCGGGCAGGAATCAGGCAGGCCATTGACAGCGGCGAACCAACCATGACCGGGGTCATCACGCTGGTGCAGGATGCGGGCAAGACGCCCGGCGCGCTGCTCTATGTGCCGGTCTTCGCTCGCGGCGCGCAGCCGGCAACGGTCAGCGAGCGTCGCGCGGCTTTGCTTGGCGTGCTCTACGCGCCCATCGTCTTCAAGGAATTGTTCGATGGCATATCCGACGTCGTGCAAGGCAATGTCGATATGGCGCTCTCCGAGACCGGCGGCTCGCTGCTATACAACGCTAGACAGGTGGCCGGCCTGGCCACGAGCCAGAATGCCCTGAGCGGCCACCGTTTTGTCTCGACCCGGGCGCTGGTGCTGGCTGGCCGGGAGTTAACGCTGCAGGTGATCAGCACACCAAAGTTTGATGCGGCAGTCGATTATGTCTCGCCGTGGCTGATGTTCGCCGGCATCGCCATGCTCAGCGCCCTGCTTGCGCTGCTGACACGGCAGCAAGCGACTGGCCGTTTGCGCGCCGAGGCGCTTGCGCGACAAATGACAGAAGAACTGCGCGAGGCCTCGAAGGAGATCGGTGAGCTTAATCAACGCTATTTTCTGGCCACAGAATCAACTCAAATCGGTATCTGGGATTACCTCATACCTGAGAAGAAACTGATCTGGAACAAGCCGATGTATGCCTTGTATGGCTTGCGCGAGGAAGACTTCCCAGGGGCCTATGCAGCTTGGAAAAACGGAGTCCACGCGGACGACAAAGCCCGCGGAGAAGAGGCGGTCGAGCAGGCGCTGCAAGCAATTAAGACATTCGCTATTGAGTTCAGGGTTGTCTGGCCTACTGGCGAAATTCACCACATCCAGTCAAAGGCCACTGTTCTGCGCGACGAAGCAGGAAATCCGCTGCGCGTGATCGGCGTAAATTACGACATCACCGAGAGCAAGCAGTTGCAAGATCAGTTACGCATCGCCGCCACAGCCTTCGAGTCGCAGGAAGGCATCATGATCTCGGATGCCAATCATGTCATTCTCCGTGTGAACCACGCCTTCACGAATATGATGGGTTTCACTGCCGAGGAAACTGTTGGCCAAAAGGCGAGTCTGCTCAGAACAACTCGTCATGATGCGGCGTTCTATGGAGAGATGTGGGAGGCCATCCGCCATACCGGGACATGGCAGGGAGAAATCTGGAACCGCCGCAAGAGCGGCAAAGATGTCCTCGTATGGGCCATCATCACAGCCGTGACTGATGCCACGGGTGCCGTGACCCATTATGTCGCTACGCAGACTGATATCACAGAGCGGAAACGTATCGAGAATGACATTAAGAACCTTAACCTTGAGCTCGAAGAGCGTATTGCAGAGCGTACCGTCGAACTGTTGCATGCCAAGGACGCCGCCGAGTCCGCCAATCGCGCCAAGACGGTTTTTCTCGCCAACACCAGCCACGAACTGCGCACGCCGATGAGCGCCATCATCGGCATGACCGAACTGGCCCGGCGTCGGGCCACGGATCCGAAGCAGGTGGATTATCTCGACAAGGTCAGCCGGGCTTCCGCAGCACTGCTCGCCCTGATCAACGGCATCCTCGATTGCGCCAGTCTCGAAGCCAATCAACTGACTCTGGAGCATCGCTCCTTCAAACTGGCCGGGGTCGTCGAGAATCTGGCCGGCCTGTTCGAGGGACAGGCGCTGCAAAAGGGGCTGCTGCTGAGCATCGAGATCGAGGCCGGACTGGCGAACCAGTCTCTGCTGGGCGACCCGCTGCGCCTGGGACAGATACTCCAGAACCTGACCGACAA
>CAIYYX010000072.1 GCA_903930535.1 uncultured Sterolibacterium sp.
TCGATGCCGATGTCCTTGACCTCGAAGTCGTTGATGTCGAGCATGAAGGAGACGATGTTCTTGCCGATGTCGTGCAAGTCGCCATGGACCGTGCCGATCAAGACGCGGCCCAGCCGTTTCGCCGCTTCGCCCGGACCCTGCTTGATCAGCGGCTTGGCGATGGCGCCTATGGTCTCCAGCATCTCGCCGGCCAGCACCAGTTCGGGCAGGAAATACTCGCCTTCCTCGAAGCGCTTGCCGACGATGTCCATGGCGGCCCGGCACAGTTCCAGCACGCGCAGGGGATTGACCGAGTCTTCGAGCAGCATCTTCTTGGCCGCTGCCAGGGCGTCATCCTCGTTCATGTCGGCCATCCAGTCGACCATCTGTTTTTCTGTTTCGCTCATGTCCATCATGCTTCCCGATCTCCTTCGTGGGGTGGTGCTACGCAATCTGCAAAAGTTGTTGTTGGCGCAGACCGGATTCAATGATGATCTCGGCCAGGACGTCCTCGTTCCTGTGCCCCATCACATGGATGCCGGCCACACCGTCGATGCCGGCGATGGCCTGGATGGTTTCGATGCAGACCTTCTTCGCTGCCGCCTTCTGGTCGGCGGCGGCAGCGATCCGCGCGAGCAGCGGCGCGGGTACATGCACGCCGGGTACATGTTTCGCCATCCATGAGAGCGCCTTGGCGCTGCCCAGGGTGCCGACGCCGACGATGATCTTGCAGCGCTTGTGCAGTTCGCGACTTCTCACTTCGAGCATGAATTTTTCGAGCATGCCGATATCGAAGCAGAACTGCGTCTGGATGAACTGGGCGCCGGCATCCACTTTCTTCTCCAGGTTGAGGATGCGATCTGTGTAAGGCGGCACGAAGGGATTGGCCGTGGCGCCGATGAACAGGCTGGGCGCCTTGTCGAGCTTCCTTCCGGAGGCGTAGAGGCCGCGGTCGCACATGCCGCGGGCGATGCGCAAGAGCGACACCGCGTCGAGATCGAACACCGGTTTGGCCTCCGGGTGGTCGCCCTGGCTCACGTCGTCGCCGGTCAGGCAGAGTATGTTCTGCACCCCCAGCGCGGCGGCGCCGAGAATGTCGCCCTGGATGGCGATGCGGTTGCGGTCGCGGCAGGCGACCTGATAGACGGGGATCAGATCATGAGCGGCGAGGATGGCGGAGGCGGCCACGCTGGACATGTGGCAGTTGCCGCCGGCGCCGTCGGTGATGTTGATGGCGTCGACCAGTCCCCTGAATCGCGCGGCTCTTGCGATGAGCGCCGCGGGATCGGCAGAGTCGGGCGGGGCGACCTCGACGGTGACGACGAAGCGGCCTGAATGGCAGGCGTTCTCGAGACTGCCGGGCGTGTGCACCACGACGTCGTCCTCGGAAAACTTCCTGATGGGCTCCACCGTCGGCTTGCCGCAAATCACCTGCAGCCAGGAAGAGCGGCCCTCGTGCACATGGTTGCGCGGCGGCAGAACGGGCATGGCATCTGTCGTGAGTTCGGCGCCCGATCCGGCGATATTCTGCGCGCCCGTGGCGGCATCGATCCAGACGCAGCGCATCTGCGGCTTCACTTCGCAGCCGCCGTCGCCATGTACGCCGCCGCAGGGGCCGTTGCGCATCTGTTTCGGGCAGTTCATGGTGCAGGCCATGCCCGTGGAGGAGAGCACGCATTCGCCGCACATCATGCAGTCGAAAAGAAACGCCTTGGTCAGCCGCTCCAGCGGCCGCATCACCCTCTCGGCCCGGCTAAGGCCAATCAGTTTCGCGAGAGGGGCGATCCAGGGAATGTATTTTTCAAGGAAGGCATAGATACGGAGAAAACCGTGCGCATGCCGCACCGACCAGAGGCGTACCGATTGCATGAGCGGCTAGCGCTGCGATCGCCAGTGGGAAGCCAACTGCTTGATCATGTCTTCCTCCTCCGGGCCGACAGCCATAGGGTATTCAAAATTCAAGTATTATTGGATCCAATATCGCGGCTTGTCAATAGAAACCCTAAGAAATAAAGGTGTATTATTTTACTCGGGATATATTTATCTCATTGTTTTAAAAGAAGCTGGTGGAGTGGCCCGAAATAGGCCTGGCAAAAGCGGGGTTAATCAAATGGATACAGTCTGCCAGGCGGCAGGCACAACCCGTCGTCAGGTCTGAAACGGATTGGCGATCGGGTCAGGTGGATCGGAACAGCGTGACGTTCGCTTCCGCCAGGCGCGCGTGTTCCTGCATCAATGACTCGACGCGAGCCCCCTGCCGCGAGCACAGGGCTTCGACGATCTTCTTGTGCTCGGCGTGAGCGCGGCGCACGACTTCGTGGTGTTTTCTGGCAATGATTCGCGAGGGCGTGTCGCCGCCCAAGACGGCCG
The DNA here is from genome assembly GCA_903930535.1 of uncultured Sterolibacterium sp. GTDB lineage: Bacteria > Pseudomonadota > Gammaproteobacteria > Burkholderiales > Rhodocyclaceae > CAIYYX01. The sequence goes on from CAIYYX010000072.1 coordinate 2,350, forward strand.
TCGCGGAAGCGAAAGGCAGCTTGTCGTTGAGCGCCAGGGCGCTGATGAGGGCAATATTGGCGCTGGCTTCGACGATCAGCTTGTGGAAGCGCCCATTCACCTCCACCCAGCGCACATCGTCGGCCATGCCGTAGTGATCCTTCATGGCAATTACTTCGCCTTCGGCAATGCAGACTTCCAGCGCCTGCCGCAGCTCCTCGCTGATACCGGTCTCCGTGGCGATTCTGGCCGCCGCACCTTCGAGGATGCCGCGCACCTCGATGGCATCGGTGATGTCCTTGGCGCTGAACGCATGCACTACATAACCGCGCTTGCCCGCGGCCGACAACAGTCCTTCCTGGGCGAGCACCGTCAAGGCCTGGCGCACCGGCGTGCGCGAGACGCCGAGCCGTTCTGAAATGGGAATTTCGGCGACGCGTTGCCCCGCCGCCAACTCGCCGCCTAAGATCAGTTCCCGCAGTTTCAGGACGACCTGCTCGCGCAGCTTCAGTTCGACCGGCTCGCGCTTGACCATCGGCTAACACTCCTCAAAATCATCATCCGGCAATTGGATCCAATACTAAAGAAGTCGGGGGCCAGCCGCAACCAGGCCGCAACGGCCTCGCCCCGGGAAGGTCCTCAACCCATGCAGCCCGATTGGGGGATAAAATGAAACGATAACAATCCAAAGGAGACGATCATGAAACTTGCCACCACGCTTGCCGGGCTGACCTTAGGTCTCACCCTTGGCTTCGCTCTCACTACCGCACAGGCCGAGATCACCGTCGGCGTCAGCGTCTCGGCGACCGGACCGGCCGCTTCGCTGGGCATTCCCGAGAAGAACACCTTTGCCCTGCTGCCGCAGACCCTGGGCGGCGAGAAGGTGAAGTACATCGTGTTGGACGATGCCACGGACACCACCATGGCAGTGAAGAATGCGCGCAAGATGGTCGGCGAGGACAAGGTCGATGTGCTGATCGCGTCGAGTGCGACGCCGACCTCGATGGCCATCCTCGAGGTGGCCGTGGAGACCAAGACGCCGCAAATCCTCATGGCGCCCATTCCTCCTTTGGACGACGTCAAGCGCCCCTGGGCTTTCCAGACGCCGCAGGGCTTTCCCGTCATGGCCAATGCCATCGTCGAGCACATGGCTGCAGGCGGTGTCAAGACCGTCGGCTTTATCGGTTATGCCGATCCCTACGGCGAGGGCTGGCTGAAGTCCTTCCAGGCTATCGCCGAACAGAAGGGCATCAAGCTCGTCGCCATCGAGCGCTACCAGCGCACAGACATCTCCGTGACCGGCCAGGCGCTGAAGATCCTCTCCGCCAATCCCGACGCGGTGCTGGTGGCAGGCTCCGGCACGCCGGCGGTGCTGCCGCAGGCGACGCTTCTCGAGCGCGGCTACAAGGGCAAGTTCTACCAGACCCACGGCATCGCCAACCGCGATTTTCTCCGCGTCGGCGGCAAGACCGTCGAAGGCACGGTGTTCCCGGTCGGCCCCATGCTGCTCGCCGAGCAGCTGCCCGACAGCCATCCCTCGAAGCGCCCGGCCATGGAATACATCAAGGCCTACGAAGCGGCGCACGGCGTGAACAGCCGCTCCACCTTCGGCGGCCACGGTTGGGATGCCTATCTGCTGTTAAATCGCGCCGTGCCCGTGGCACTGAAGAAAGCCAAAGCGGGCACGGCCGAGTTCCGCCTCGCCCTGCGCGACGCGCTGGAAGCGGTCAAGGAACTGCCGGCAACGCACGGCGTATTCACCATGAGCGCCAAGGACCACAACGGCCTGGACGGCCGCGCCGTGGTCATGGCGCGCATCGAGAACGGCGACTGGAAGCTCATCAAGTGACCGCATCGGGCGCTGCCATGGACGCCAACAAGCCGCCCTTCGCGCCGCTCGAGTTCGCCGCCGCCGCCGTCGCTGTCGAGCATCGCGCCGACGGCAGCATTCTGCTGCGCTCGCCGCAAGTGCTGCAGGCCTACGCCCGCTGCGTCGGCGAGTGGCTTGAGCACTGGGCGCTTCATGCGCCCGACCGAGTCTTTCTCGCCGAGCGCAATCCTACAGGCTGGAATCGCATCAGTTATGGCGAGGCGCTCGCGGCCGCGCGCGCCATAGGCACCGCCCTGCTGCAACGCGACCTGTCGCCAGAGCGCCCGGTGATGATTCTCTCCGACAACGGCATCGACCAGGCGCTCCTGACGCTGGGGGCCATGCATGTCGGCGTGCCGGTCGCACCGATCTCGCCTTCCTATTCCCTGATCTCCAAGGATCACGTCAAGCTCGGCAAGATTTTTCAGCTGCTGCGCCCCGGGCTGATCTATGCCTCGGACGGCTCGCGCTACGCCACCGCAATCGCCGCGCTCGATCTGGGCAACACCGAGATCGTGGTGAGCGCCAATGCCGTGCCCGGTGTCCGGACTTTCTCCGAACTGTGCGCTGCCACCGATGCGGCGGCCGTCGATCGCGCCTTTGCCGCAGTCGGCCCGGACACCATCGCCAAGTTTCTGTTCACCTCCGGCTCCACTGGCGAGCCCAAGGGTGTGATCAACACCCAGCGCATGCTCTGCTCCAACCAGCAGTCCATCCTGCAAGTGTGGCCCTTCGTGGAAAAGACGCCGCCCGTGGTGGTGGATTGGCTGCCCTGGAGCCATACCTTTGGCGCCAACCACAACTTCAACATGGTGTTGAGACACGGCGGCACGCTCTACATCGACGAAGGCAAGCCGGTACCGGGACTGGTGGACAAGACCGCCGCCAACCTGCGCGAGATCGCGCCGACGATTTACTTCAACGTGCCGCGCGGCTTCGACATGCTGCTGCCCTTCCTGGAGCGTGACGCAGAACTGCGCAGGAATTTCTTCTCGAAACTGCAACTGATTTTCTATGCCGCCGCCGCCCTGCCGCAAAACCTCTGGGAGCGCCTGGAGAAGCTCTCCATCGCCGAGCTCGGAAAGCGCGTCGTCATGGTCTCGTCCTGGGGCGCAACAGAGACCGCGCCCATGGTGACCTCGGTGCATTTCCCCATCGACCGTGCCGGCGTCATCGGCCTGCCCACACCCGGATCCGAAATCAAGATGCTGCCCAACGGCGACAAGCTGGAGCTGCGCGTGCGTGGCCCCAATGTCACGCCCGGTTACTGGAAGCGCGACGACCTGACCCGGGCCGCCTTCGATGCCGAGGGTTTCTACATGATGGGCGATGCCGGACGTTTCGCCGATGCAGTTGATCCGCAACGCGGTATCGAGTTCGACGGCCGCATCGCCGAGGACTTCAAGCTCACCTCGGGTACCTGGGTGCATGTGGGCAGCCTGCGCGTCAAAGGCATCGAGGCGCTGGCGCCGGTGGCGCAGGACATCGTGATCACCGGCCACGACCGCGACGAGTTGTGCTTCCTGGTTTTCCCCAACGGGCCGGCCTGCCGCGCGCTTTGCCCGGAGCTGCCCGCCGATGCACCGCTTTCTCAAGTGCTGGCTGACCCGCGTGTGCGAGCCAGGGTAGGGGAGGGCATGATCATTCTGGCCAATGCCGGCTTTGGCGGATCCACCTTCGCCGCGCGTGTGCTGCTGATGGATGAGCCCCCTTCCATCGATGCCGGCGAGATCACCGACAAGGGCTACATCAACCAGCGCGCCGTCCTGACGCTCCGCGCCGCCCTGGTCGAGAAGCTCTATTCAGGATCGCTCGATGCCATCCCCTTGCCGTCCTAGTCGTCCTCGCGAATGCGGGGACCCAGGGTTTTCGTATTCGTTAAAACAATACGTTGGTGACTTCAGCGCGGCACCTCGCGAAATGCCTACGGTAGCCGCTTCTGCCCGGTTCGATCTGGTATAATTTCATCAAGTCGGGGCGTAGCGCAGCCTGGTAGCGCACTTGCATGGGGTGCAAGGGGTCGAGTGTTCGAATCACTCCGTCCCGACCAATTGAATCAAGGGTTTTAGTCGAAAGGCTGAAGCCCTTTTTTATTTGCACTGTGAAAATAGCTTTCTGGTACCAGGTCACATTGGGCCGGTAGGCATCGAGGAAATCGCGCTGATAACCCACGGGCTTGCGCGCTTGCAGCGGTTGATCAACATACGCCAAAATGTCCCGGCTATCGTCGGAAAGCGGGATGTGCTCGGAAAGATGTCGTGCTCAGTCGCAGCCGCCGCAGTTGTATTGACGGCACAATAGCGTCGGGCGCGCCCGTCGCCCTGCGCCGTGATCTGCCGCGCACCGATCACGGCGTTGATCCAGCGTTGTGCTGTCCGTCGCGCCAGGTCGGGATGCTGTGCCAGAAGTTCGGCAAGGGTCACGTCGGCAGCGGCGTCCTGAATGCTCTTGAGTAGTTCGGTGGCAGAGGACATGGCGAATCCTGGCGCATTCAATGGCGCCATTATGGCGCAGTTCTGGCGTGACAGAATGAACTGCGCCACCTTAAACCAATTAGTCTGATTTGACTCGGATAGTTGAGAACTCTCTTTATTCGCTGGTCTTCCGATTTACCGGAATCCACGATATGGGAATGCGCTTCGCGGAAGGGGCCGCACTCTCGATCCCCGACACCATCGTGCGCAATACCTATGTGGCCAACCACGAGGCCATCGAGGTGGCGATGATAGCAACGCAGTTGCTCGGCATCCGGTTAGTCTGATAGAAGCATAGGATAGTGGTATTGTCCCTGAATGGTGGCAATAACAGTTTCGCGCCAAAACGATGTTCGGTTTGCGCGGCGCTCATCAGTGATCAATGACCACAGCCAATATCGAGTATTACGAACAGAACTCCGCCGAGTTCTTCAACTCAACCGTGACGGTCGACATGGCGGATCTTCAATGTCGGTTTCTCGCACACATCCCGTCTGGGGGACTGATTCTGGATGCGGGTTGTGGTTCTGGCCGAGATTCCAAGGCGTTTATCAATTCTGGATACCGCATTGTTGCTTTTGATGCCTCATCGGCATTGGCCGTCCTGGCTAGTCAGCATATCGGTCAGCCAGTGCATGTGCGGGTTTTCGCTGACGTCGTCGAACGCTCTTGCTATGACGGCATCTGGGCCTGCGCCAGTTTGCTGCATTTGCCATCAACGGAGATTCATTCCGCGATCCAGTGCTTGTGGGCAGCGCTAAAACCTGGCGGCACGTTCTATTTCAGTTTCAAGCATGGGCGTGGTGAGCACGAGCAAGGTGGACGATATTTCACCCATGCCGATGCAGCCACGGTGCAGGATTGGCTAGATGCCCTTCCCGATGTAGCCGGTAAGGAATGCTGGATCACCGACGACCAGCGCCCTGAGCGCAGCGAACAATGGATCAACGTACTGGTCTTCCGCGACCCCGTTCCCCACGAAAAACTGGTCACCGGTGGCGATAACCCTTTCCTGCCGCATCTTTGTGCGGCAATTCGCCAGGCCGATGAAATCGACATTGCTGTTGCCTTTACCAAAGTGACGGGATTACGGCTTCTGCTGCCTGATCTCCATGAAGCGTTGAGCAAAGGGGCAGATAACAGCGGTCCCCGCACCCGCATCCGTTTTCTGACCAGCGACTATCTTGATGTCACGGATCCGGAGGCATTGCGCTTACTCTTGCTGCTGGAGGAGCAAGGCGCCCACATCCGCATATTTGAAGCGACTCGGCAGAGTTTTCACCTGAAGGCCTACCTCTTTGCTCGCTTCGATGGACCCGAAGGCTTGGTCGGTACGGCATTCATCGGTTCCAGCAACATCAGTCGGCAGGCGCTGCAAGACGGGCTGGAATGGAACTATCGCGTCAACTTCCCAGGGGACAGCGGTTTCATCGAAACGCGCAATCGCTTCGAACAATTGTTCACCCATCCCAGCACCGTCACCTTGACCGATGCCTGGATCGAGGAATACGAAGCACGTCGAGTTCCGTTGCCTCATGCTATCGCACCTGGCAGTCAGGAACAGGAAGCGCCTCCCACACCGACGAGTGTACAGGTCACCGCGCTTGATGCTCTGATGCAAACTCGACGCGATGGCTTTCGCCGTGGCCTGGTAGTCCTCGCCACAGGCCTGGGTAAGACTTGGCTGGCGGCTTTTGACGCCCAGAATGTAGGCGCAAGTCGGGTACTGTTTATCGCCCATAGGGAAGAAATTCTGCAACAGGCGGCTGAAACCTTCCTGCGCATTCGACCGAAGGCACGCACCGGTTTCTACATGGGTCAGATCCGAGATGTTGACGTTGAAGTGCTCTGCGCCTCGGTACAGACGCTCAGTCGTGCTGCCCACCTGGAGCGCTTTGCTCCGCAGCACTTTGACTACATCGTGATAGACGAATTTCATCACGCCGCGGCTGCAACCTACCGGCGCGTGATCAACTACTTTGCCCCACGCTTCATGCTCGGCCTTACCGCCACACCGGATCGAACAGACCAGTCCGACATTCTCTCTTTGTGCGATGACAATCTGGTCTTCACGCAGGATCTTGTGGCAGGGATTAACGCTGATCTACTGGCCCCGTTTCATTACTTCGGGATCTATGACAGGGAGGTCGACTACAAGGCTATTCCCTGGCGCAATGGCAAGTTCGATCCGGAAGCACTCTCCAACAAACTGGCGACGCTAGGACGTTTTCGCCATGCTCACGAGGAATGGAAGCAACACGCCCAGTCACGAACGCTGGCCTTTTGCGCATCGATCCGCCACGCGGAATTCATGGCAGCGCAATTCATCAAGGCCGGTATCACTGCCGCCGCTGTCTATGCGGGTTCGCCACTGAGTCGGGCGGAAGCCTTGATTCGTTTGCGTGAAAAGCAGTTGTCCGTGCTGTTTTCCGTTGATCTTTTCAATGAGGGTATCGACCTCCCGGAAATAGACACCGTCATGATGTTGCGCCCAACCGAGTCGAAGATCCTCTTTCTACAGCAACTCGGGCGGGGACTGCGTAAGTCTATGGGCAAAGAGCGACTGGTGGTGATTGACTTTGTTGGTAATCACCAAAGTTTCTTGCACAAACCGCAGGCACTGTTCGGCATCCCTGCCAACTTTCGGGAACTGGCACGTTTTGCCCGCGAGGTTGAGCTTGGCCACTTCAAGCTGCCGAAGGGCTGCTACGTCAATTACGATTTGAAGCTGATCGATTTCCTGAAATCGCTTGATGGTGACGGCGCGGCGAAAGATTACGAGGCGTTGAAACA
>CAIYYX010000073.1 GCA_903930535.1 uncultured Sterolibacterium sp.
AGCGAGCTTATTCCATTGTGGAAAGGCGTTAAATTCGAGCTGGTCAGGACACTTGGTCTAAGAGGGTTGCGCGGGGAAGCGTACCTGCTGACAAACATCTCAGACAAGCAAGTCGTCATGGATGAGCGCGAGTTCTACCGCGATGGTGTCCAGGCCGTGTCGATCGAAAGAATGGTGCTGGGAGCCGGAGATTCAACAGCAGTATTCGTCATCAGCGAGGGCGAGTAATGTCCAGACTATCCGAGAAGCTCGCAAGCCTGACACCCAAAACCCGCCAGTATATCATGCTCGGCGGAGCAGGGACGGTATTTCTGGGCTTGGTGGCAGGTAGCGTCATGCTTTGGGATAACCAACCGGCAGCCCTGCCCACATCAACGACTCAACAACAACCCACCAACATCTCGGCACCCGGATCATCGGTTGACCCCAAAGATGTCTGGATGACGCAATCCGCCGCGCAAATGAAGCAGATGGATGATGTCATCAAGGACTTGAAACAGCAGATGACAGAAATGGGGACAAAGGGATCAGCCGTGTCACCAACAGATACACAGCAACAATCAATTCTGCCGCCACTCCCGCCAATACCCCCAGCGTCACCAGCGCAACCCATATCTGGATTGACGCCACCAACAGACAAGCTTGAGCCGCCCGCGCCAGTTCCGCAACAAGATAGAGGAATCGCTTCTTTTGAAGTTAGTAGTAACCAGGAAGCGAAACAGAACCCGGCATCATCGGACACAAAGACAGGTTACGTGCCAGCCGGATCGTTCGTGCGTGTCGCCCTTCTGGGTGGCCTCGACGCACCTACGGGAGGACAGGCGCAAACCAACCCTCACCCGATTCTGATGCGCACTCAGGACAATGCATTCCTGCCAAACCGTTACCGATTTGAAATCAAGGAATGCTTCATCCTGGCATCAAGTTATGGCGACATCAGTTCCGAGCGGGCATTTGCCCGGCTTGAGAATTTGTCGTGTGTACGCCGCGATGGCAAGGCAGTGGATATGACAGTCAAGGGTTATGTGGTTGGCGAAGACGGGAAGGCCGGGATGCGTGGCAGGCTCATTAGCAAGCAAGGCCAGATACTGGCCAACGCATTGCTCGCCGGCATTGGCTCAGGGATTGGGCAAGCGTTCCAGAATAGCTCGACCACACAATCCATCAGCCCGCTTGGATCAACTTCAACAGTCAATCCGGGGCAGCAATTCAAGAATGGGATCAGCTCAGGTGTGGGCAAAACACTCGACAGGCTCAGTCAGTATTACATCGACCTCGCCGAAAAATTGTTTCCGGTGATTGAAATTGATGCCGGGCGAACGGTTGAGGTGGTATTCACCAAGGGCTTTGCGTTTGGTGATGGCCTGAATAGTGACCAGGATGGAACGTACACCGACATCTGGATACGCGGCAGAAGAGCACTTAACAAACCCCTCGATCCATCCGAATAATCAATTGATACAAGGAGAACACATGAAGTTCAAGAGTTTCATTATTGGGGTAGCAGTTGCTGCCATTTGCGCCACGACCGCGTATGCCGCTGACAGCGAAGAAATTGCCCTGGAAAGAACGCTGCGAGGACTGTATCCGTCCACGCAGATTACCGGCGTGCGCAAAACAGGAATAGGCGGGATTTTTGAAGTCGTTATGGGCAAAAACATTGGCTACACAAACAGCGACGGGCGCTTTTTTATTTTTGGCCACATTTTTGACATGAAGACCCAGCAAGATCTGACGGCACAACGCCTCGACGAATTGAACGTGGTAAATTTCGCGGAGTTGCCGCTCAAGGATGCCATCAAGACTGCGCGAGGGGATGGAAGTCGAATTCTGGCGGTCTTTTCCGATCCGGATTGCCCTTATTGCAAGAAGCTGGAGCAAGAATTGCTCAAGCTGGACAACGTGACGATTTACACCTTCTTGTTTCCGCTGGATGGACTACACCCGGATGCGTCGAAAAAAGCAAAGTCGATATGGTGTTCCCCCGACAAGTCGGCAGCATGGCGCGACTATATGCTGCACGACAAACCTCCGGCGACCGGCAAGAGCTGTGACAGCCCGATAGATCGTAATGTCCAGCTTGGGCAAAAGCTCAATTTCAATGGCACGCCCACACTGGTAGCGTCTGACGGTCGCGTACTGCCCGGAGCGGCGCCGGTTGAACAGATTGAAAAATGGCTGGCCGGAAAAGGAGGCAACTGATGCGCTCTTTCATCGCAACTGCTGTATTGCTCTGCATGGGGTTGTCTGGATGCGTCAGCATGAATGGTCTTGATGCCAAGGAATCGTTTTCCTGCAAAGCACCACCCGGTATTGGCTGCTCCTCCCTGTCTGGTGTCTATGCCAACGCGGTGGCTGACAATCTGCCGGGTTCGTCCACCAAACCAGCCACCGTTTACGGCAAAAATGATCAAGGAAAGAATACGGTTGTGGGTGAAGCACCCACAACCGGCACGCCCGTGATGAGTGTGCCCACAGTCTTGCGCGTGTGGATGGCGCCGTGGGAAGACAACAGAAACGTGCTGCACGATCAGGCATTCTTGTATGCCGTTGCAGATCCAGGTCACTGGCAAATCGCCCGCAGCAAGAAAAAAATCGCCGAGCAATACCGCGTATTGATGCCAGCCGCAAAGCAGGCGCAACAACCGGAATCGCAGCCCGCGCAGCCGAAGATGGCTCAACCTCAGCAACCACAAACCGCAAACTGACATGTCATTCGCCTCTACACTCAAGCGCGCATTCTTTCACGAGCGATACAGCCGACCGGATGCCTTGCCGCGCAGCCTGAT
>CAIYYX010000074.1 GCA_903930535.1 uncultured Sterolibacterium sp.
CTGACCGACAATGCGATCAAATTCACCGCCCAGGGCTTCGTGATTGTCGAACTCGGCCTGGTCGAGGAGACGGCCAGCGCCATGCAGGTGCGCTTCGGCGTGCGCGATACCGGCATTGGCATTTCCCTTGCCGATCAGAGGCGGATATTCGACAACTTCGAGCAGGCCGACGGCTCATTGACCCGCCGTTATGGCGGCAGCGGCCTGGGCCTGTGGCTTTGCCGGCAACTGGCGGGGCTGATGGGCGGCGAGATCGAGGTCGACAGCCAGCCCGGAGCGGGGGCCAATTTCTGGTTAACGGCAAGGTTGCAGAAGGCAGATGCGGCGGTGATGATTGACTGATACTGACTTCGAAAGTTACTAACAAAAACTGTGGGTAAGTCTGTGTATAGCTCTCAGAGAGCCAGTAACTGTTGCTGAATTGTTACCGTGCCTAATCCTTGAGCAGCAACCGTTTCGCTAATTCATCAGTGGTAATACGAAGTCCCATTCCTGCCTCATGGGGCTGTGGATGTTTCCCTTACTGGGCGGTCATCCTGGCTCTTTATCCAAGAGTTTTTTGACGACATCGTCGGAAATGCATCCACGTGCGGCAGGTCAGGGCCCTGAGTACGCATTTACCCTTCCCGGGTCGCAGCCTGACGCCCAAGAACCCGTCATCGCGAGCCCCGAAGGGGCGCGGCGATCTTGGCTCGCATCGCCTCCGTCACTGAGATTGCCACGGCCCTCTTGGGCCTCGCATTCAAAAAAGTCCGTCATCGCGAGCCCCAAGGGGCGCGGCGATCTTGGCTCACATCGCCTCCGTCACTGAGATTGCCACGGCCCTCTGGGCCTCGCAATGACGAAGTTGTTCTTGATCAGCGTTTCTCTTGACTTTGGTACTAGATCCTAAGATAGTTCTCTCTGGTAAGTAGCCCTGACCAAGCCATTGTCGCGGACCGGCCAAATGCAGTCCCTTTAAGCGGGCTACCGTCGTATATTTATATCGGAGCACCTTGCCGCGAATCGATTAGGTGCACGTTTCTGCCAAGGCTTTTCCTCGCTTCAAGATGGGCAAGGAATGGATGGCACGAATAAACAAGAAGATGAAAAACTTGCCGCGAGATATTCGATGACAGTAGAGCAAAAAAACCAACAAAGAGTTCTCGTTATCGGTGCGGGACGTGGCGGCACAGCTATGCTGGAGCTTTTTCTGGCCGACCCACTGATTGATATTGTCGGGATTTTCGATGCCAACCCGAATGCTCCGGCGCTGTCCGTCGCGGCAGCTCACGGTATAAGGACTTTTCCTGATCTTGCCGCAGCAATCGAGGCTAGCCGCCCCTGTCTTGCTTTCAATCTCACCAGCGATGGCAGCGTGACCGCTTATGCCGAAGCGCAACTCGGCAGTACGAATGTGATCGGCGGCTTCCAAGCGCACTTTATCTGGAATTTGCTTACCCGCCTCAAGCAAACAAATGAACAGGTTACACATCTTGCCCACCACGACACCCTGACCGCGCTTCCCAACCGCATACTCTTCTATGACCGTCTCAATCAGGCCATTACAAGGGCGCGTCGAGACAAAGAGTTGTTCGCCGTCCTTTTCCTTGATCTGGACGGATTCAAGCTCATCAACGATATGTTCGGACACGATGTCGGCGATGAACTGCTGCGCGAAACGGCGCGACGGATTGTCGCATGCGTGCGTGAATCAGACACCGTCGCACGCATCGGTGGCGATGAGTTTACGGTGATTCTTGCCAACGTGACGGACCGCGCCAGCCTTGACCGTGTCGTGGGCAGCATTGTCAGCACCATCGCCCAACCGTTTGTTCTGGATGGAAGACACTGTTCGATAAGCGTGAGCATAGGCATCGCCCGCTATCCCGACAACTCAGGAACTGCAGATCAGTTGGTAAAGCTCGCCGATGCCGCGATGTACATGGCGAAACAGGGCGGCAAGAACCAATACCGCTTCGTCGATGGCTGACCTTCGCTGTTCCTCTCGTGCCATAAACGCCTGAACGAATCCGCCATCAAGATTGCCACGGCCCTGCGGGCCGCGCAATGACGAGCCTGAGATTGCCACGGCCCTGCGGGCCTCGCAATGACGAGCCTGAGATTGCCATGGCCCTGCGGGCCGCGCAATGACGAGCCTGAGATTGCCACGGCCCTGCGGGCCTCGCAATGACGCCCAAAAGTCCGTCATCGCGAGCCCCGAAGGGGCGTGGCGATCTTAGACC
>CAIYYX010000075.1 GCA_903930535.1 uncultured Sterolibacterium sp.
AATCTAAGAGCCATGCAAGAAACGAAAAAAAGGGACCCGGCTTGCCGGGTCCCTTTTTACTTGGATTACTTGCTTACTTGCTGAAGACGCCGTAGCCCGTTTTTTCGTTCGGGTCGATGATGACGTCGATCACGCAGGGGCGGTTTTCCTTGAGCGCGGCCTCGAGCGCCGGCCTGATCTCGCCGGGTCGCTCGACGCGGTAGCCCTTGCCGCCGCAGAGATCGGCGAACTTGGCAAAGTCCGGGTTGGTGAAATCGACCCCAATATTGTGACCGTAATGGTGGTGCTGCAGAATTTTCACAGACGTGTATGCGCCATCGTTGAACACGACCGTAACGAGGTTGATTTTTTCCCTCACCGCGGTTTCAAGGCCTTCCATGGATTGGGAAAAATCGCCGTCGCCGACGAGGCAAACCACCTGGCGGTCCGGGCAGGCCAGCTTCGCACCCAGGGCCGCTGGAAAGGCGAAGCCGATGGCGCCAAAACCGACCGAGCGCAGCGCGCTCCTTGGTTTATGAATCGTCATCTGCTGGCCGACGAAGTGTGAATGGCGCCCGCCGCCCACGGCGATGATGGCATCGGGACGAATCACATCGCCGACTTCCTTCAACAACCTGCGCGACTGGATCGGCGTCGAATCCATGTTGGCGACCAGCAGGGCATTTCTCTCGGCAACAAATTTCTGGTTCAGCGCCTTTGCCCGCGAACTTGCCTTGGCAGCGCCGGCCTTCGCCAGCAAGGGCTTGGCGATCTCGATGGCATCCAGGAGAAACATCCGGCAATCGGCAATCACGGCCATATCCACCGGGTACTGACGGGCGATTTCAGCAGCATCGATATCGACCTGCGCCAGCGTCGCGGAAGCATCGATGAGTTTCCAGTTTTCCGTCGCGACATCGGAGAACCGGGAGCCTATCGCCAGAATGAAGTCCGATTCCTTCAGCGCCTCGGAGGTGCTGCGGTGCCCCCAGCGGCCGGGCACGCCGATGAACTGGGCATGGTCCTCGGGGAAAACGCCTCTGCCGCCGGTGGTATTGGCCACGGCAACGCCAGTGAGTTCGGCGAATTGCACAAGCTCAGAAGTGGCATCGGACCAGTTGATGCCTGCGCCGGCGAGAATCATCGGCCGGCTGGCCTGCAACAACCGATTCACGATTCTGGCCGCGAGATCGGGATCGGGCCGCACCTTGCCGGAATAGGACCCATAGGCGGGAGCCTTCGGCGGCGCAAAGTCGCCGAGTTCTTCGCCGGCGACATCCAGGGGCATGTCCACCTGCACCGGGCCGGGCCTGCCGAGCCGGGAGCGAACAAAGGCCGTGCGCATGATTTGCGGAATGTCCCTGGCCGAGGTGGCGCGCGTACTCCACTTGGTGATCGACTTGAAGGGTGTGAGCTGGTCCCAGCCATTCATCACGTCGCGGCCGAGTCGAGATTGCTCCTCGTTGCAGGTGATCAGCATGACGGGGGAAGAATCCCTGAAAGCGCTGCCGATGCCGGTCACCATATTCGCTGCGCTCGGGCCCGAATGCGACAACACCGCAACGGGTTGATGCGTGACGCGCGCGATGCCGTCCGCCATCGAAACGAGGGTGTTTTCGTGCTTAGCCAAGATGAAGCGAATGCTTGGCTCACGGCTGATCGAATCCAAAATGGCCAGGGTCGAATGCCCCGACATGCCGAATACATATTTGACCCCGGCTTGCACCAGTGACTGAACTAACAGATCTGACCCCCTCATACAATCTCCCTTTTTTGACTGGGTTGACTAACGATGACTCTGGTCACATAGTTACACCTAGCCTAAATAATTGTCAAATTTTATGCGTATAAAATAGCCGGCGGCACGCTTGTGCCTTGACAGCCGCTTCGCTGCAGAGCAAAGTCAAGCTGAAAAAAAAGAAGCAGTGGCTGGATGGGAGCTGCGTTCAAAATCCTTTTATAGTCATGCCTGCGAGGAGAAGAAAATGTTGAGAATAATCCGTGCTGCGCTCGGTTTCAGGAAGTTGCTGGTGGTTTGCTCTTTCCTGGCATGGGCAGCTCCGGCCGCGCCGGAAACGACGCGGCTGACCATCGTCGCCGGCATTCCGCCGATGGCATTGTCGGTCAAGGTGACCAAGGAATTCTTCATCGCGGAAATCAATAAGCGGCTTGCCGCATCGGGAAACGATTTCCGCATCGAATGGAATGAAGCCTGGTCCGGCACGGTGGCGAAACTGCCGGAAGTCTTCTCCACCGTCAGCGAGGGCGTGGCGCAGGTCGGAATACAGGTCTGGGCATTCGAGGGTTCGAAGCTGCCGCTGGAGAACATCACCTTCAACGTGCCCTTCGGCATCACCGATCCGCTCGCGCTGACCCAGGTGATGCGCAATCTGCATGCGACCATACCCGAAATGGACCAGCAATTCACCAAGCAAAACCAGGTGCATCTGGCGAGTTGGGCGACCGATTCCGATCAATTGATCGCCAAGTTCCAGGTCACCACGCTCGAGAGCCTGAAGGGCCACAAGATCGGCAGCAGCGGCAGTCAGGCCCAGTATTTCAGGAATACCGGCGCCGTAGCGGTCAGCTCCGGCATGGATCAGACCATGGAAGCGATGCGTTCCGGACTCTATGACGGCTATCCGGCTCCGGTATCCTTGATGATTCCGTACAACATGCATGAATCCGGAACGCACCTGACCAAGGTGAATTTCGGCGCCACCATTTCCGTCGGGCTGTCGATGAACAAGAACGCATTTGACGCGCTGCCTGCCCACGCACAGAAAATTTTCAAGGATGTGGCATGGGAAGCGGCCCTGGTTCATGGCAAGACTGCCAAGGAGCGCAGCATCGCCTTCGAGGAAATGATGAAGAAGAAGGGCATCATCGTTTCCGATTTGTCGCCGCAAGAGCGCAAACGCTGGGCCAGTGCGATGCCCA
Organism: uncultured Sterolibacterium sp.; assembly: GCA_903930535.1. GTDB lineage: Bacteria > Pseudomonadota > Gammaproteobacteria > Burkholderiales > Rhodocyclaceae > CAIYYX01. The sequence goes on from CAIYYX010000075.1 coordinate 2,920, forward strand.
ATGTCGCCAAGGAGTGGGCGCAGCGCACCGATGCCCGGGGACTTCCCGGTACGCGCCTGATCAAGGCCTACATGGACGAACTGCGCAAGATACCGGGTGCGGACAAGGAGATTGCCCGCAACTGGGATCGTGAATGATGGGCAGCCGCCCAGTGGAGTCAGAGACTAAGACAGCTATCGGTAAATCGCTTCTCGACGCGGCATCGAGAACCATTGATGCCGTCGTCACCGGCCTTAACGCACTGGGCTCGCTGTGGGTTTTCGTCATGATGGCGCTGATCGTCGCCGACGTGGCGGCGCGATTCTTCTTCAACCAGCCGATCCACGGCGTTGCGCTGCTCATAGAGCTCTCCATAGTCGCCATCGTCTTTCTGCAAATCGCATCGGTGCTGCGGGCGGGGCGGGTGACGCGCTCCGACCTGACCATAGGCAAGCTGCTCACGACCACCCCGGCCATGGGACGCATGGTGCAGGCGAGCTACCACCTGGCGGGTTTCGGGCTGATGGCGCTGATCTTCGTCTACACCTGGCCATTGTTTACCGCCGCCTGGATGCAGAATACCTATCTCGGTGTCGAGGGCGAGTTTTCCCTGCCTGCCTGGCCGATGAAGCTGATCATTCTCATCGGCTCGGCGATATGCGCGATCCAGTTCCTGCGCGAAGTCCGTGCCGATCTTGGCATCGTCAGACAACAGCTTGCGGCAGTGCCCTCAAGCTGGGGAAAGGCTGCGCTGGGCGCTGCCGCCGTGGCGGTCGCGCTCGTCCTGATGTACCTGGCGCTAAGATATGCGGCGTCCTCGCCCGTACAGGTCGGCCTGATTTCCGTCCTGTTCGTTCTGGTCACGGTCTATGGCGGCGTGCATATCGGCGTGGCGCTGGCGCTGCTTTCTTTTTTTTGCGTGGCGGCGATACGGGGAGATTTCGAAGTCGCGGGAAGGCTGCTTGCCCTGGCTGCCGGCACGAGTTTGCAGCGCTATGATTTCGGCGTCATTCCGCTGTTCGTTCTGATGGGCGTCTTCGTCACGATTTCCGATATCGGCAAGGACACTTATGAAGTCGCCAACTATCTGTTCCGCAAGGTCAGCGGTGGACTGGGAATGGCCACCGTCGGAGCCAACGCCGTGTTCGCGGCGGTCACCGGTTCGAGCATCGCCTCGGCATCCGTTTTTACCAAAATAGCCGTCCCGGAAATGCTCCGTCATTCCTACCACCCCCGCTTCGCGGTCGGCGTCGTCGCCGGCAGTTCCGTCCTGGGCATGCTGATTCCCCCGAGCCTTCTGCTCATCATTTTCGGAATTCTCGCCGAGACTTCAATCGGGGCACTTTTCCTTGCCGGAATCATTCCCGGAATCATTCTCTCGATAGCCTACTGCATCCTGATCTGGGTCATGGCCAAACGCTTCCCGAATCTGGTCGCCACGGGAGGCGGATTGTCCAAGCGATCGATGGAGAAAATGCCGGCGACTCAACTGATAGCCAAGTCGCTGCCCATCGTCGTCCTGATCGGTGCCGTGCTGGGCGGAATCTACGGCGGCATTTTCACGGCAACCGAGGCGGGCGCGGTGGGCTCTTTCCTGGCTCTGGCACTGACTGTCATCAGAAGAAAGCTGACCTGGGACAACCTCTGGCGCGCGCTCAAGGAAACCGGCGATGTGTCCGCGGCGATCTGTTTCCTGCTGATCGCGGCCCACATTTACTCACGCATGATTGCCATCAGCGGCATTCCCGGCGCCATGGAGACCTACCTGCAAGGCGCAGGGATGGGACTGTGGAGCCTGATCGCCATCTACCTCGCGGTGTTGCTGGCACTGGGCACCATCCTCGACTCCGGTTCCATCATGCTGATCACCGTACCCTTGGTGGTCGCCGCCACCGCACCTTTCCACGTCAACCTGATCTGGCTGGGAATCATCACCACGGTGGCGGTCGAGGTCGGCTTGCTGACGCCGCCGTTCGGCTTGTCCTGTTTCGTGATTCATAACAATCTCGGCGACAAGAGAATCAGTCTTGAAGACGTCTTCTGGGGGGCGGCGCCTTTCGCGGCGGTGATGGTCATCGTCCTGGCCCTCTTGACGGCATTTCCGCAACTGTCCCTGGTTTTCACCTAGCGAATGTCTGAATAAGTCCGCCATCTTGCATGGCTCTCAGATTAGGGGGAACAGCCATGAAGGGCGCGTTGCAAGACGGCCCGCCGGCAAGCGGAAGGATTAATCCGTATTGATCCAGACGGTCTTCGTCTCGAGAAACTCGCTCAGGCCCTCGCGGCCGTTCTCGCGCCCGATGCCGCTATGCTTGAAGCCGCCGAACGGCGCATAGGGAGCGGTGACCCGGTAGGCATTGACCCAGACGCTGCCCGCGCGCAATTGCCCGGCGACGCGATGTGCGCGCTGCACATTGAGCGTCCACAGACCCGCCGCGAGTCCGTAGCGGCTGTCGTTGGCGAGCCTGACCGCCTCCTCCTCGGTGTCGAAGGTCAGCACCGACAGCACCGGGCCGAACACCTCGTCGCGCGCGATGTTCATATCAGGCAGGACGCCGGTCAGTATCGTCGGCAGGACGAAGAACCCACCCTCGGGCGCCTGCTTGCCGCCGTAGGCGACGGTCGCGCCCTCGTCCTGTGCGGCCTTGACCATGGAGAGAATTTTCTTGAACTGCGGCTCAGTCGCGGCGGGCCCCATCTCGGAAGCCATATCCAGCGGGTCGCCCAGCTTCAGCGCCTTGGCGAGGGCAATCAGGCGGTCTACGATCTTGTCGTGCACCGAGCGATGGACGATCAGTCGCGAGCCGGCGAGGCAGGACTGGCCGGTGCCGCCGAATATGCCCAGGGCGATGCCGGCGGCGGCCGCATCGAGGTTGCAATCATCGAACACGATTTGCGGCGACTTGCCACCCAGTTCCAGCGAGACGCGCGTCAGATTTTCTGCGCCGGCGTGGGCGATGACCTTGCCATTGCCGTCCGAGCCGGTGAACGAGATCTTGTCCAGGCGGGGGTCGGACACCAGATTCTTGCCGACCTCGGGACCGCCCGTGACGACATTGAAGACGCCGGGCGGGAAGCCTGCTTCCTCGACCAACTGGGCGAAGACGAGAGTGGATACCGGCGTGTGTTCCGACGGCTTGATGACCAAGGTGCATCCTGCGGCCAGCGCCGGGGCGAGCTTCATCACCATCAACAGGCAGGGCGCATTCCAGGGCGTGATCGCGGCAACCACGCCGACCGGCTCTCTCTTGGTGAAGGCGAAGAAATTCGCCCTGTCGCTGGGCAATACCTCTCCCCAAGGCTGCGTCGCCAGTCCGCTGTAGTAATACATCCACTCCGACTGGTAGCGCCATTGCGCCTGCAGGTCGCGCAGCAGCTTGCCATTGTCGCATGACTCGATGCGCGCCATGCGCGGAGCATCCCGCGTCATCAGTTCGCCCAGCTTGCGCATCAAGGCCGCGCGCTGCTGCGGTGTGGTCTGGCGCCATGGGCCGTTGTCAAAGGCGTCGCGGGCGGCGCCGACGGCAGCCTTCACGTCACCGGCTGTGGCGTTGGGAACGGTGGCCCAGATTTTTTGCAGGTAAGGATTGATGCTCTCCAGCTTGCCGCCGTCGGAAGCTTCGACCCACTTGCCGCCGATATACATCTTGAGAGGGTCTTGCCCGAGCAATTCGCTTTCAGAAGTCATGTTTCCCATGATCGATCCAATCCTTGATGGCTCGCCGTGCCAGGCAATGTCTTGGTGACTATTGGTGAGGCGAGCAGAAGACACGCTGTGTTTATCGGGGCTCAAGCAACGATGTCGATGCTAGACCGTTACCCGGAGCATGTCAAAAAGCCAGAACAGGACAGGCGAAAAAATGCCCGCGTCGAATGCGGGCTTATTTCAGGAAGAGCCCGTAGATGCCAAAAATAACCCAGGGCACTTGTGCCTGGGAGGTGCTAACTTCAATCCGGAATGGTGTGAGGGAAATATGACAAAGGGTTTTCGTACGACAGAAATGACTCAGGCAAGATCCAGCGGAGGCTCATCCATCAGTGCGACCTGCTCGCGCAGTTCGAGGATGCGATCCTGCCAGTAGCGTTGTGTGTTGAACCAGGGAAAGGCCAGGGGAAAGGCCGGGTCATCCCAGCGCCGTGCGATCCAGGCGGAGTAATGGATCAGGCGCAGTGTGCGCAGCGCCTCGATGAGATTGAGTTCCCTCACATCGAAGTCGTAAAAGCGCCGGTAACCGGCGAGGAATTCGCCCAATTGCCGCTCCATGTCGGAGCGCTCTCCCGACAGAAGCATCCACATGTCCTGGATGGCCGGTCCCATGCGGCTGTCGTCGAAGTCGACGAAGTGGGGGCCGCGTGTTTCCCCGCTATCCGTCCACAGCACGTTGCCGGCGTGGCAATCGCCGTGCAGACGCAGCTTTGCCACCTTGCCAGCGCGCGCAAAGCAATTTCCTACTCCGGCCAGGGCCTGATCCGCGACGCTGCTCCAACTCTCGCGGATGTCTTCCGGGATGAAGTCGTTGGCCAGCAAATAGTCACGCGGCTCTTCGCCGAAGCTCGCGATGTTAAGCGTTGGGCGGTGCCGGAAAGGCGTGAGGGCGCCTATCGCGTGGATGCGCCCGATGAAGCGGCCCAGCCATTCCAGGGTCTCCCGGGCATCGAGCTCGGGGGCGCGGCCGCCGTGCTTGGCGAACACGGCGAAGCGGAAGCCGGAAAACGCATGCAATGTCTTGCCTTCGGCAAGAGGCAGCGCCGGCACGACCGGAATCTCCTGCGCCGCCAGTTCCCGCAGGAAGCCATGCTCTTCGAGTATGGCTGCGTCAGTCCATCTTCCCGGGCGATAGAACTTGGTCACCAGAGGCGGCCCGTCCGCCATGCCAACCTGATAGACACGGTTTTCATAACTGTTCAAGGCGAGCAGGCGGCCATCGGCGGGCAAGCCAACGCTGTCCATGGCATCCATGACGCCGTCCGGGGTCAGCGCGGAAAAAGGTTGAGTGCGATCCATGGACGCCATTGTAGGCGATTGACACCCTTCCTCCGGCCTGACATTGTGTGCGGAAATCTAACTCAGAGGAGTATGAATATGTCTGGAGCGAGCGCAGTCGATGCCGCCATCTCTTCGCGGCGCTCGGTGCGCGGCTTCCTGCCCCGTGCTGTTCCCCGCGCCACGCTAGAGGAGATCCTCTCCGTCTCGGCACGGGCGCCCAGTGGAACCAATATGCAGCCCTGGCGCGTCTATGTGCTTTGCGGCGGAGCAAAGCAAAAACTCATCGATGCCTTGCTTCATGCCTTCGACCATGAGGCTGATTCGCACCGGGATGAACACAATTACTATCCCGAGCCGTTCTTCGAACCCTATCAAGGGCGGCGCCGCAAGGTGGGTCTGGATCTTTACTCCCTGGTCGGGGTGGCCAGAGGCGATATGGCGGCAAGGCGGGCGCAGCACCGCAAGAACTACAGCTTCTTCGGCGCGCCGGTCGGCCTGATATTCACCATGCACCGCAACCTGAAGGTCGGCAGCTGGCTTGACTACGGCATGTTCCTGCAGAACATCATGATCGCTGCGCGCGCCCGCGGCCTGGATACCTGCCCACAGGCTGCGTTCGGCCAGTTCCACAAGGTGATACGCGAGGAATTGTCATTCTCAGAAGATGAGAGGGTCATCTGCGGCATGTCGCTCGGCTTTGAGGATAAGGAGGCGAGCGAGAACTTTCTGCAAACCGAGCGCGTTCCGGTTTCCGAGTTCGCCGTCTTCCTCGACGATAGGACTCAATAGTTTTGCAGCAGCGCCTGCGAGACCGGAATGCGGGAGACACGGCGCGCGGGAAACAGCGCGGCCAGCAAGGTGGCGCAAAAACCGACGCTGAATGCCATCAGCAGCGTTCCCGGCAGAATCCTGATTTGCGCCGTGTAGCCGAAGTTTGACCCTGGCGGCGCTGGCATGGGGATGCCTATGGTGGAGATGATCCAGGCCAGAATCGTTCCGAGGGCGATGCCGAGCAGTCCACCGAAAAGGCCAAGCCCAAAATTCTCGCAGAGCACCAGCCTGAACACCACGCCGCTGCGGTTGCCCAGAGCCATCATGGTGCCGAATTCACCGACGCGCTCGAAGACGCTCATATTGACGCTGTTGGCTACCGAGAGCAGCACCAGCACCAGGATGATGAACTGCAGTATGCCGAACTGGCGCTCGTAGAGTTCGACCGCGCTGGCATAAAAGTCGTTCAACTGCTGCCAGGGCAAGACCTCGTAAGTTCTGGCATCTATTTTCCGCCTGAGTGACTCAACGACCTGTTGCGTGTCTGCCGTGCGTTTCAAGGAAACGACGAGGCTGTTTACGCCCTGGGAGCCGAGCAATTCCTGGGCTGCGGCAAGCGGAATTCTCACGGTGCGCGCATCGTAGTCCTTGGAAAAACTCTGGGAAACGCCGACGATCTCGAACTCCAGGCTGTTCAAGGCGCCTTCGGCCGTGTTGAGCAGCAGGGTAATTCGGTTGCCCTGCTTCAGCTTGAGGGCTTGCGCGACGCCTTCGCCGACGACCATGCCGTAACTGTCGCTCTTCCTCAATGAGCGGCCGGCTACCATTTGAATGTAGCTTCCCAGCCGTGCCTCCTTGTCCGGCTCCACACCTTCGCCGACGATGGGCCAGTCGCTGCGGCCGTTACTGACCAGGCCGGAGAAATT
>CAIYYX010000076.1 GCA_903930535.1 uncultured Sterolibacterium sp.
GTAGTTGTCCAACGGACAACCCAGGGGACTTGTGCCTGTGAGGTGCTAGTGCCCGTAGTTGTCCAACGGACAACCCAGGGCACTTGTGCCTGTGAGGTGCTAGTGCCCGTAGTTGTCCAACGGACAACCCAGGGCACTTGTGCCTGTGAGGTGCTAAGTGGCTGCTTGTCTCTCCATGCGCACGGGAATCCGGTGCGCACCGAAGGGCTTGCCGTAGTGGGCAAAGCGGCCGGCAATCGCGGCGCCGCAGCCCTTGCAGCGGCCGTCGTCGGTTAGTTCATAGCCCAGGATCTCGTACCAGTCGCGCTTTATCACCGCCTTCTTGCATGAAGGGCAGAAGGTGGTGTCGCCCTCGACGTCATGCACGTTTCCCGTATAGACGTAATGCAGGCCGGCGTCCTGAGCGATGCGGCGGGCGCGGGAGAGGGTTGCCGCGGGCGTCGCCGGGGCGTCGAGCAGTTTGTAGTCGGGATGGAAGGCGGAGAAATGCAGCGGCACGTCAGGCCCGAGTTCCTTCATGACCCACTGCGATAGCTCGGTGACTTCCTGGACGGAGTCGTTGTGTCCGGGGATCAGGAGTGTCGTGATCTCCAGCCAGCAGTCCGTCTCGTGGTGCACATAAGCGAGGGTATCGAGGATGTCCTTCAGGTGGCCGACGCAGAGCTTGAAGTAGAACTCCTCTGTGAAGGCCTTGAGGTCGATGTTGGCGGCATCCATCTTGGCGTAGAACTCCCGCCTGGCCACTTCGCTCATGTAGCCGGCGGTGACCGCCACGGTCTGTATGCCTTTCTCGTGACAGGCATCCGCCGTATCCATGGCATATTCGGCGAATATAACCGGGTCATTGTAGGTGAAGGCGACGCTCTTGCAACCGTGATCGGCGGCCGCGGCGGCGATGGCTTTGGGCGAGGCCGCATCCATCAGCGTGTCCATCTCGCGCGACTTGGAGATGTCCCAATTCTGGCAGAACTTGCAGGCGAGATTGCAGCCGGCGGTGCCGAAGGAGAACACGCTCGTGCCGGGATAGAAGTTGTTGAGCGGTTTCTTCTCGATCGGGTCGATGCAGAAGCCGGAACTGCGGCCGTAGGTGGTGAGCACCATTTTGCCGCCGCTCATCTTGCGCACGAAACAGGCGCCGCGCTGGCCTTCATGCAGCTTGCAGTCGCGCGGACAGAGGTCGCACTGGATGCGCTGGTCTTCGAGAGCGTGCCACCAGCGGGCGGGATAGTCGCTTTCGGGGATAGTCATGATGGTCTCTCCGCAGGGCCGCCCCAAGGAGGGACTGCAATTATAGTGCGAGTTGAGCGAGCAATAATCACCCCCGTACATGGGAAGGGGGTTGGGAGGAAGGTACTCGTTACTCCTCTTTCCATTTCTGCACCTGGTAGCGGGAAAGCCTGAGCTCCGCAGACCAGAAGCTGGGCGGCAGACCGGCCTTCATTTTGAGTTGCGCCAGGAACTGGCGCGGCTCGGGAAGCTGCTCCCAGACCTGGGGCAGGAAGGTGCTGCGATGGTTGCCGATCTCGAGGACGACGCCGTCGATGTGCGGACGCAGTTGTGCCAGGGCGTCCTCCTCGCTGGTAAATGTCATCGGCTGGGGCTTTGTCAGCAGCGAGATTTCAACATGTATGCTCGGGAACTCATCCCTTGTGAGCGGCGGAAAACGTTGATCGTTGAAGGCTGCCGCGCGGGCGTTGGCGCGGACATCCTCGCGCAGGGGGCGCCTGGCTTCGAGCGAGCCGATGCAGCCGCGCAATTTTCCGTCCTTGGTCAGTGTCACAAAACAGGCGCCGGGCTGATTCAGTTCCGCAGCTTCCACCTCTGGACGCTGCGCTTCCCCGAGTTCCCCGGCGATGGCGTTTCTCGCCAGCAGCAGCAGGGCTTGGCCGAACGCATCGCTCATGATCCTGATCCTGGCTCGAAGGTGAAGGCGCCGTAGCCAACCACGCGCGACTTGTCGCCTGCGGTGTCGCCGGAATTGCGTAGATCGAGGAGATGCGGCACGAGCCCGTGCTTCTTCGCGCAACGGATGAGGCCATTGATTGGCGTTGCTCCACAGGCCTGCTCATGGCTCGAGAGCGGGGACAGGGCCAGTATTTGTTCGGCGGTGGCGCTGTCGAGATGCTGCGCCACGGCATAGGCGTGGTAGTGGGAGAGATCCGAACTGACCAGGATAAGCGTTTCCGGCCCGCCCCAGACGCGCTCCAGCACCTCTGCGACTTCTTCCATGGTGGCATCGCCGACGGCCAGCGGCAGCAGGGTGAAGTCTTCCAGCAGCGTCTGCAGGAAGGGCAGTTGCACTTCCAGTGAATGTTCCAGTTGGTGCGGGACGTCGCTTTGACTGACCTGGGGCAGATCGATAACCGCCTGCGCCAATGCTGCGTCCAGGGTGACTGTGCCCAGCGGCGTGGCGAAACCCGTGGTCAGCGGCACTGCCAAACCGCGTATCGCGACGCGATGACAGGGTCCGAGCAGGACCACGCGACGAATGCGGCTGCCGGCTGCCACGAGATGGGCATAGGCAGTGGCGGCGACCGGGCCGGAATAGACATAGCCGGCGTGGGGAACGATCAATGCCTTTGGCAAGGTCGCAGCGGTGGCCAATTCGGCGGCCATCGCAGTGGCTTCGGCGAGCAGAGATTCGACTTCCCGGGCGAGTGCGGGGGCCTCGCCCGGATAGAACATCCCGGCGACGGCGGCAGGGCGGATAGGGGTGGCCATGGCGGAATATCTTTTGTTGGAATGGCGTAAGGATATATCAAAAAATGTCAGCGGGATATTGTCGTCATGTGTGGCGCAGCAGTATCAATCCGCCTGCCAAGCCCAGGCCGATCGCGGCAAGCCCTGGCAAGGCTCGCCGGACCAGCGGTGCGCCGCCTATGAACAGCACCAGGCCAGTCTTGAAGCCCAGGTTGGAGAGAATGGCGAGCGTGATAGCGGTGACGGCCTGGACTGCGTCGATCTTGTTCAGGTCGAACAGGCGCAGGCTGGACAGCGCAATTGCATCGACGTCGGTGAGCCCCGAGAGCAGCGCGAAGACATAGAGCCCCTTGCTGCCTGCGACTTCTGCCAGCCAGGCGGCTGCGAGCAGAACGAGAGCGAAAATAAGGGCGAAGCCAAGGGCGGTGCGCAACTCGGTGGGGTTGTTTACCTCGGGCAGCGGCAGTTCGCCGTGTGCATTCAGGCCTTGCCAGCCCCAGGCGGTCACCAGGATGCCGAGGAGCAGGCCGCCGACAAGCACCCACGCCAGGTCCTGAGTCAGGCCGGGTGCCACCACCAGGGTGAGGACAAAAAGCCGCAACATCACCATCAGATTGGCTAGCAGGAGCACCACTGCAGCGGTCTTGACCAAATCGGGCTGGGTTTTCGCATGACGAGCGAATACCATGGTGGTCGCCGTGGAGGAAACCAGACCGCCGAAGAAACCTATCATCACCGCGCCGTGTTTCGTTCCCACCACGCGCAGCGCGGCATAGCCGGCGAGCGAGACGCCGGAGATCAGGACCACCATCCACCAGATCTGGTGCGGATTCAAGGCGGCATAGGGGCCGAGATCACGATCGGGCAGAATGGGCAGGATGACGAAAGTGAGCACCGCGAACTGCAGGATGGAGATCAGATCCTTGTGGCTGAGATCGTGCGAGAAGCCGTGCAGCTCTGCCTTGAAGTAGAGCAGGGCGGTGGTGGCGATCGCCAGCATCACGGCCAGCGTGCTGTGGTCATACCATACGGCGGCGCCCAGGCCATAGCAGATCATCAGGGCGATCACCGAGGTGGTGCCGGGGTCGCCCTCCGTGTCGGCTCTCGTGGCCATGATCATCATGGCAGCAACGCTGACCAGGCCAGCCGCGACCACCCAGCCGCTGCCCGCCTTGTCGCCCAGCATCGCGGCCAGCGTGCCGAGCAGTGCCACCAGGGCAAAGGTGCGCAGCCCCGCCTTGGGATCGGGACGGCGCTCGCGCTCCAGGCCGATCAAGAGGCCTATGCCGAGGCTGGTGAGGAAGGCGTCTAGGTGTTCCGGAGAACCCTGGCTGAAAAAGTCCATCTCTGATTTGGAATGACGGTACTACAATGATTGTAGACCTTACAATCGTGCCATGAAGCCTTCTTCTTACTTTGCCCTGGTTCCCGCCGCAGGCAGCGGTTCGCGCATGAGCAGTCAGCGACCGAAACAATATCTGCCGCTTCTCGGTCGGCCGTTGATCGCTCATGCGCTCGCAGCGCTATGCGCCGTGCCACGCATAGCGCGCGTCTTCGTGGTGCTGGCAGCAGATGATGGCGAATGGAGCCGCCATGACTGGTCCGCGCTGGGACCGAAACTCGCGCCGCTGTTCTGCGGCGGGGCGACGCGCGCCGAAAGCGTGAGAAACGGACTGCGCGCCACGGCAAGCCAGGTTGAGTCCCATGACTGGATGCTGGTGCATGATGCGGCCAGGCCTTGCCTGGCAAGCTGGCATGTCCAGGCGTTGATTGACGCTGTCGGTGTTGATGATGCCGGCGGCATTCTGGCGATTCCCGTCGCCGACACGCTGAAGCGCGCCGACGAAGACGGCCGCATCTTCTCCACGGTCAAGCGCGATTCCTTATGGCAGGCGCAGACGCCGCAGATGTTCCGCCATGGCTATCTGCGCCGGGCTCTGGAGAGCTATTCCGGGGTCACCGACGAAGCCGGGGCGATGGAGGCGCAGGGCTTCCGCCCAAAGCTGGTGGCTGCTGATCCGACCAATCTCAAGGTCACCTATCCGCTCGACTTGCAACTCGCAGGATGGATTCTGCAAAACCGGGGAACCTAGGTGACTGGGTCACACTTTGTCACAAAAAAATACAGAATCTCACAGCAAGAGCACTTAGCCTTCGGGCCATAAGGACTGGTGCCGACAGGCAGGAGAAAACGGTGCGTTATCTCAAGGTTGTAATTGCAATCATGCTCGTATCCGGGGCTGCCGTAAGCCACTTGGCCTGGGCTGATCGTCATGGGCACGGTGGCGGGCGTTTCGGGATAGGCATCGTCATAGGGCCGGCTTGGCCCTATTACCCACCCAATTATTATTATCCGAATTATTACCCCGCCTATCCGCCAAACGTCATCATTCAATCTCCGCCCGTCTATGTGGAACAGGGCGCGCCCGCGCCGCCACCGGCTCAAGTTCCGGAAAACTATTGGTATTACTGCAGCAGCCCGCAAGGCTATTACCCGTACATCAAGGAGTGCCCGGCAGGTTGGCAAAAGGTTGCGCCGCAGCCGACTCCTCTTCCGTGAAGGAGATATTCATGAAAAAGCTTTTCTTGCCACTGCTGTCTTTGCTGGCTGCCTGCACGTCCATGCCGACCGGTCCGCGGGTGATGGCACTGCCAGGTACGGGCAAGAGCTTCGAGCAGTTTCGCGCTGACGACTTAGACTGCCGGCAATTTGCCCTGTCTCAGGTGGGTGGAGTATCGGCATCGCAGGCTGCCGTGGATAGCGGCCTGAAAAGCGCGGCCGTAGGGACAGCCATCGGAGCCGTCGCTGGTGCCGCCATCGGCGGGCATCAGGGCGCGGGAGCGGGGGCCGGAACAGGTCTTCTGGTGGGAAGCATGGCCGGAATCGGGGCGGCGGACGCATCGGCCTACCGTTCGCAGCAGCATTTCGACAATGCCTACATCCAGTGCATGTACGCAAAGGGCGAGCGAGTGCCGGTGTCCGGCCAATTCATCATGAATCCCGGCCAGGCTGCGCCTTCAGTCATGCTTCCGCCACCTCCCGGATATCCGCCGCCGCCACCCAGCGGCTATCCGCCTCCCAAGCCTTGAACCGGAGACATCATATGAAACTCACGCATTTCTCAGTACTCCTCGTCCTGTCAGCCATGGCGAGCACAAGCATGGCCGAAGAACGCGGCCGTGGCCATGATAGAGGCGAGCCATGGCGCGGCGAGATCCACCGCTTCCATGAGCGTGACATCGGCATATGGCGCTCCGGTCATTGGGTTCATGGACGGCACGATGGCCGGGTGGGCTGGTGGTGGATTGTCAGAGGCATGTGGTATTTCTACCCGGCCGCTGTCTATCCTTATCCTGACCCTTACCAGCCGCCGGTGGTGAATGTGCCGCCTGTTGCTCCACAATACTGGTACTACTGCAGTGATCCGGCCGGCTACTATCCCTACTTGTCGCACTGCGCATTAGGCTGGCAGAAGGTGCCGGCTACACCACCAGCGCCTGCACCACCTTCACCACTTGCTCCGCCTGCCTACCCCCGCTAAATGAAAACGGGCGCAAAGCGCCCGTTTTCATTTGCGTAACTCAACAACTCATTCCCGCTTGGTTTCGATGATCTGCAGTGGTTCGCTGGGGATTACCGGCACCGGGCGCGGCTTGCGCCCCAAAGCTTGGGCAGGCATCGCTGCTTCCACAGTCGGCTTGTGGCTGCTGGTTTCGATCAGTACCAGGCCGGCCTCCTGCAGCGAGGCGGAGAGGTCGACAGGTGCTGCGGCAGGAGCCGAAGCAGCGGCCGGAACTGCCACAGGAGCCGGAACTGCCACAGGAGCCGGAACTGCCACAGGAGCCGGAACTGCCACAGGAGCCGGTGCTGCCACAGGAGCCGGTGCTGCGACAGGAGCCGGTTCTGCCACAGGAGCCGGTTCTGCAACAGGGGCCGGTTCTGCGACAGGCGCCGGTTCTGCGACAGGTGCAGGTGGGGCAGCTTGAAACACTGGCAACGGTTCTGCCGCTACCAGTGGATGCAGAGAAGGCTCCATGCTCACCGGCAGATGTGAGACGAAAGGCTCTGCGGGA